>NZ_JASGBW010000055.1:0-11487 GCF_030053215.1 Stenotrophomonas sp. PFBMAA-4
TTACCGACTTTGGCGAAGCTGCCTCGTATGGCGTCGTACATGTCCACCGTGGTCAGCGTTCGTGACAGCTCTGCATGGCGCGACGTTCCGGTGATCACCGCTTTCGCGTTCAGCGCCTTGAACAATCGCAACTGGTCGCTGTCCACCAGGGCAACGAGTCCGATCCTGAAACGCTTTCCGTCCATATCGGCATCAGCCGCGGCAACGGCGTGTGCGGCGACGGCGCGCGCCTGGCTGGCCGCGTTCAACCCTGCGCGTTCGCTGACGGCCATCGCCAGGGCATTGCGTGCGCGCTTGGGCGTCGTGTATCCGCTCAGGTCTACCAGCTCGGCATCCGGCGATGCCGACTGGGCGAGTGCGGTCAGCATCCCCACCTGCATCCGGGTGGGCAACAGCGTGGCGCTGCCCTCGAACGCCTTCCTGACGCCGCCTCCGATCATTCGCGTCAGGGGCCCTGAAAGCTGCTCCACCAGCCGTGCCGTCCCCTGGAACATCGCACTCAGCTTTCCGGCGGATTCTGCATCCAGCAATGCCTTGAGCGCGTTGGACAGGCCGTTAGCCGCTGTCAGCCAGTCCCGCGCGCCGGGTCCAACACTGGCCTGTTCCATGGTCTGCTTCCAGGTCTTCAGCAACGCATCCTGGTTCCACATCTGTGCTCGCAGAAGGATGGCTCCGGGGTCCTGCAGATCTTCCAGCTGCAGCTGCTCGAGCAGATAGCCCATGATGAGGCCGCGCGAGGCTGAGTCGCGCAGCAGGTTGGTCACGACTTCCTGGTAGAGCACCCCACTGGTGCTGTCCTTGCTGTCGAAGTTGCTCTGCATGTGCTGCTTGAAAGAAGGCGCGCGCCACCATGCAATCATTGCCCGATCAAGATCGGCCACGGTGTCTTCATAGAACCGCTCCTGCGCAGGCGCGTAGATCTTCTCCAACCAGTGAATATGCGCATCGGCTTGGCGCAAGTGACGGCTGTACTTGCGCCAGGATTTGTCGGCCTGGACCAGCACCGCCTCCTCATCCTCGACAGCAAATATGTCGTGATTCCACGCGTGCAGCGGCCTGGCCAGCTGCTCCGCACTGGTCTTTCCGCCCAGTATGCTGACCACGCCACGACCGAACAGGGCCGCTTCCCTGCGGCGGTACCCGACCTCTTCGAACGCCCCTTGTCGCACGGCGCCCTCTATCAGCGAAATGGTCGAGGCAGACTGGACCCTCTCCTGCCGCTCAGGCTCGGCCTCCCATTCGAGAATGCGTTCGATGGCGAGCTGGTTGAGATCGGAAATGATGCCGATCGGATCGTCCAGCGCCACCAGCGCAGGCGGTGCTGCCTGCGGCTGCCCGGCAGCGATGTCTGCCTGCGCGATCAACTGGTCGACCTGCGCAATGGAGTAGTTTGCCCATTGATCCAGGCTGTACTCGAATGCATGCACGCCGGGAACCGCATTGAACGGCATCTCCTGCACGCCCCGGTCATTGCGCGTGAGCGGCAACGTTGTGAATGGCTTAGCAAGATGGAGTTCAGCCACCTGGCCGCGGGCCTGCCCAAGGCCGGCCACGTGCGTTTGAGTGGAGGTACCGGCCCGCCACGCGGCAACGTCAATGCATCGCATGTGCCGCTGGCGATAGGTGGGATCCTGGTGCATCCCCCACACCCTGCGCGTCCACGGTGCGCTGCTGTAGGCCAGCCACAACAGGGTTGCCTGGGCGGCGTCGGGCACGATGATGCATTTGGACAGCAGCGTTTCCCCGTGGCGCGAGCACCTTGCCGGCTGCGTATCGTTCTGGGGCGGTGGGGTCTGGTCGCGGATGTCGAACTCACTCAGGTCACCGTATTCGTTCAACTGCCATGCCTTCCACTCATCACGCGCCTGGTGGTAGCTGTAGACATAGCCGCCGCGCAGCAGGCGAAGCGTGTAGTACGCTGCGCCCGTTGGAAGCGGCTGTTCATCACTGAGCGCATCGAACGGGGCCTGCAGCAGCGGTGCTGGTTCGCGTACTTCAGCGTCTGCACGCGCCACCGCATAGCGTGCAAGCAGCAGCGGCAGCCCTGATGTGATGCAGTTCGGGCAGTAGTCGGGATGACTCTCGGGCCCAGTCATGCCGCCTCCGTCTGCAGACCGTGCTGCAGCTCAAGCTGGCAGGCCATGCGGTAGGACATTCCCTGCTGGTGCACCCGTTCCAGGCGCCGGCTCACGACCACCTGCTCGGCCGGATCCCCAGTGCCGCGCAGACGCTGGCAGGCATACCACTGCAGATCATCCAGCTCATGCAGCCCTGCGTTGTGGGCTTCGCGGAGCGCCTGCAGCAACGCAGGCAGCAACGTGCTTGCATGGCCGGCCCCCGCCTCGGCGAGGTCCCTCAGGCAACCGTTGATACAGGCGACCTGGGCCAGTTGCTCCCATTGGTCTGGATCGATCAACGCACCGGACAACACTCCTGTGGCCGGTCGCAGCTGGGTACGCCACGTATTGCCCAGCGGCTCATGCCACGTCCACGCAGTAATCGGCCCCATCAGCTGTGCCATCTGGGACGGCCCCAGCATCCACCGGAGATGTCGGAACACCCGTGCGTCGTGCACGCGGAACAGCACCCTGCCGGTACGCGGCCGCAGGGGTGCCATCCGGCTCATCAGGTGGGGTCGAACCCGGTCCGGTGCGTCGCTCTCAAGCAGGGTGCAGAACAGCGGCCGGCCGCGATCACGCAACTGGGCATCAGCCCGCTCAAGCAGCTCAAGCCGCGCCTGCCAGGGCAGTGCATGCAGTGCCACCAGCAGAGGCGGATTGTGCAGTCGCCTGCCTAGCAGCGGTGGGTTCAGCGGTTCGACGGGAAGATCGGCGAACTGTGCGGCAGCGACCTGCGTCGGGTCGACGATGCCATGCGTCTGTGCGAGGAACGTGCGATGCCCCAGGTCAACAGGGGCCGCATCAGGCGAGTCCAGGTCCATTGGATCACGGTGAAAGGGTGTGATTCCACCGTAGAACCCGGGACCAAGGGCGTTAAGAGGCAAAAGCGACAGTTCGCGTGATCGCCTCACTTTTGCAACTTTTCGTACGGAAGCACCGTCGCTCTGCCGCCGGATACGACGAGGCCCGGCATGACCGGGCCTCGCTGTACCTCCGCCGGGCATGGCCCGGCGCTACCGCTTCCGGTCAGCCGGAGATGGCCAGGCGCTCCTGATGGTAACGGCGCACCGCGGCAAACCACAGGATCGCGGCCAGGCCGAGGCTGGCGCCCAGGTAGATCGCCCAGATGGTCGGGGTGATCACTTCATGGCGGATCACCTTGAGCAGCATCTGGTTCTGCGACAGGAACGGCACGGCGTACTGCCACAGCTGGCTCTTCACCGGGTACGCCATCAGCGCGTAGCCCGGCAGCATCGGCAGCAGCACCAGCCAGGTCATGTGGCTCTGGGCTTCCTTCATGCTCTTGGCTGCGGCCGACAGGTAGGTCAGCAGCGAGGTGCCGATCAGCAGCATCGGCAGCATCACCAGCAGCATCTGCACCATCGAGAGGATGTTCATGTTGAGCTGGCGGCTGACGTTGCCGGAGGCGAACTGGGCACTGACCTTGAACGCGACCAGTGTCAGCAGCAGCGATACGAACCCGACCACGCAGGCCGCGCCGATCTTGCCGCTGACGATCGCGCTGCGCGAGCCGGGGGTGGCCAGCAGCGGCTCCAGCGATTGCCGCTCGCGCTCGCCGGCGGTGGTGTCCATCACCAGATAGGCGCCGCCGATGAACGAGGTCAGGGTCAGCAGCACCGGCAGCAGCATCGACAGCATCATGCCGCGCTTGGCTTCGGTACTGGCCATGTCCTGCGTGGCCACATCCAGTGGCCGCGCAACCTGCGCATCGACGCCGCGGGCCATCAGGCGCAGGGCTCCCACCTGCCCGTTGTAGGTGGACAGCGCCGCCTGCAGGCGTGCCGTGGGCACCTCGGCGGCACGCCGCGTGCTGTCACGGATCACCTCCACCAGCGCCGGCTTGCCATCGGCCCAGTCCTTGCCGAAATCCGCGCTGATGCGCAGTGCCACGTCGATGTCCTGGGCGCGGATCGCTTCAGCCAGATCCTTCGGTGCCGCGGTCGCGTTCAGGCCCTGCGCGCCGAGGAAGCGGACCAGGTTCGGGGCGTGCTCGGCGCCGATGGTGGGAATGTCCAGCGGCTGTTCGATCTGGGTGCGGAAGCGGCTTTCCGACAGCTTGCCCATGCCCAGGATCAGCAGCGGGTACAGCAGCGGGCCGAACAGCAGGGTCAGCGCCAGCGTGCGGCGGTCGCGCGAGAGGTCGCGCAGTTCCTTGCGCATCACCGTCATCAGGGTCGACATCATGCTCATGCGTGCAGGCCCTCTTCGCTGCCGATCAGTTTCACGAACGCGTCTTCCAGGTTGGTTTCGCCGGCCTGCGCGCGTAGTTCATCGGCACTGCCGGCCGCCATCACGGTGCCCTTGGCGATGATGACGATGTGGTCACACAGCGCGCCCACCTCCTGCATGATGTGGCTGGACAGGATCACGCAGCGCCCTTCCTCGCGCAGGCCCAGCAGGAACCGGCGCAGCGCGCGGGTGGTCATCACGTCCAGGCCGTTGGTGGGTTCATCGAGGATGACGTTGCGCGGGTCGTGCACCAGCGCGCGGGCGATGGCGGTCTTGGTGCGCTGGCCCTGCGAGAAGCCATCGGTCTGGCGGTCGAGGATGTCGGCCATGTCCAGGGCGTGCGAGAGCACTTCGATGCGCTCGCGGATGCGCTGCGCCGACAGGCCGTGCAGTTCGCCGAAGTAGGTGATGTTCTCGCGCGCGGTCAGGCGCTTGTACACGCCCCGCGCGTCGGGCAGCACGCCCAGGTGGCGGCGCACCTCCACCGGATCACGCGCGGCATCGATGCCATCGACGGTGATGCTGCCCTGGTCGGGCGTCATCAGGGTGTACAGCATGCGCATGGTGGTGGTCTTGCCGGCGCCGTTGGGGCCGAGCAGGCCGGTGATGCGGCCATCGGCGGCCTGGAAGCCAACGTTGGCCACCGCCTGGACGCGACCGGTGCGGGTGTCGAAGGCCTTGTGCAGGTTGTCGGCGACGATCATGGGGTCCATCCGTTGAACGAGGTGAACGCCGGCACGTGGCTCAGCGTGTCCAGGCAGCGGGCATCGAGTGCCTTGGCATCCTGGGTATCAATGAACTGGCCCAGCAGGCGCGGCATGCAGCCGGCGGTGAGCGTGCCGTGGCCCTGGCCGCGTGCGACCAGCGCGCGACCGTTGGGCAGGCCCTTGAGCACCTGTTCGGCGTAGCGCGGCGGGGTGACCGGATCCAGTTCGCCGGACAGCAGCAGCACCGGCAGGTCGCTCTTCAGCGGCGTGGTGAGCGTGGCCGCAGCCGGCTGGTGCGGCCACACCGGGCAGGCGGCGAAGAACGCACGCGCCGCTTCCGGGCCGAAAAGGGCGTCGTCGCTTTCCGGCGGCGCCTGGTAACGCGGCGCATCCTCGCTGCAGATGACCGACCACTGCATGCCACGGTTGATCTGGAAATCCATGCTGCGGGTGGCACCGCGGGCGAGCGAGGCCAGCGGCGCATAGCGGCCCTGTGCGGCTTCATCCAGCACCAGCGGCAGCAGCGAGGAGTACTCGGGCACGTAGGAGAACGCGAAGGCCAGGCCGACCACGCTGTCCGGGCTCAGCACGTCCTGGCGCGGCGCATTGGTGCCGGGGTCGCGGTAATCGACGGTGACCGGGGAGCTGCGCAGGGTCGCGGCCACTGCGCGCAGCTGTTCGCGGGTATCGACCGGGAAGCGCTTGCTGCAGGCGGCATCCTTGCGGCATTGCGCCGACTGCAGGGTGATGGCGTTGTCGAAGGTGTTGGCGAACTCGCCGCCGACCACCAGGTCGTTGGGCACGACGCCGTCGATGACCAGGCTGCGGGTGTGCTGCGGGTGGGCGATCGCGTAACGCTGGGCGACGCGCGTGCCGTAGGAACCACCGACCAGATTCAGCTTGTCCGCGCCCAGCGCCTGGCGCACCGCGTCCAGATCGGCGATGGCCTCGGCGGTGGTGTAGAAGCGTGCGTCGGCGCGCCCCTGCAGCGATGCCGCACACTGCTGCGCGTAGTCGCGCATCAGCGCTTCAGTCGGCGCTGCATCTTCGTCCATCTTCAGCGGCTTGCCGTCCGCGCCCAGGCAACTGAGCGGGTTGGAACCGCCGGTGCCACGCTGGTCGATCAGGAACACATCGCGCTGCTTGCGCACCTGGCGCAGGGCCGTATCGACGATGACCGCCACTTCGCTGGCCGCCTGCCCGGGGCCGCCGGCCAGGAAGAACACCGGATCGGGCTGACCATTGCCGCTGTCATCCGATTCCAGCCAGGCAATGCGCAGGTCGATCTTGCGGCCCTCGGGATGGGCGCGGTCTTCGGGCACCTGCAGGGTGCCGCACTGGGCTTCGACGTTCGCGCTGGCGCCGACCGTGGTCAGCGTGCACGGACGGAACTCGATCGCCCCGTAGCGCTGGCTCGGTGTGTCATTGCCGTCGGCGGCACCGGGGGCCGTTGCACTGCAGCCGGCAAGCATCGCGCCGGCAAACAGCAGGCCGGCCGATCGCCTGGCCAGTCGGAAAGGGTGTTTTTGCATCGTGCTTGATTCCCCTGGAGGACGTTCCTGTCGACCACGACGCAGCGCCGCGGCAGATGTGACCAACTCTGCGAACAAACTTACACGGCCCCGCCGCTGGCGGCGATGGGCAACCGCGCTAGGCCAATGCAACCGCCGCCACCAGCCGGTCGCGGCCTTCGGCTTTTGCCCGGTACAGCGCGGCATCGGCGCGGGCGATCAGGCCGGCCAGGTCAGTGTGGCCGTCATCCATGGCCAGGCCGATGCTGGCGGTGACCGCCACCGGACCGGTACCGAGCGGCGCGGGCCGTTGCTGCAGTGCATGACGGATGACCGTGGCCAGGCGCTCCGCTTCGCCGGCGCTGCCGGGCAGCAATAACAGGAATTCCTCGCCGCCATAGCGGCTGAGCAGGTGCACGTGGCCGCGTGCGCAGTGCTCCAGCACGCCGGTGAAATGCTGCAGCACCTGGTCACCGGCCAGATGCCCCCAGCGGTCATTGATGGCCTTGAAGTGATCCACGTCCAGCAGCAGCACTGCCAAAGGACGCTGCAGGCGACGCACCTGCTGCAGCTGGTCGGACCCATCGGCCAGCACTGCGCTGCGGTTGAGCAGGCCGGTGAGGCCATCGGTGCGGGCGGCGCGGCGCAGGTCCACCAGCAGGCGCTCCAGCAGCAGCAGGACCAGCGCGAAGCAGCGCGCCAGTTCCAGCATCACCCCGGCCAGGTAGGTCAGGAACATCGGCGAGCCCGCCCGCATGATGTCTCCGCCCGCGTCGGCATTGGCCGGCAGGAACAGGCGCACGATGTAGACCAGCACTTCGGCCAGGAACACGGCGGCGGCCAGGCGGCAGCTGATGCGCTGCGCCGGTGGCGCGTGGCGCAGCAGCAGCGCGGCGATCCAGCCATTGATGACGATCGCGAACACGCTGTACACGTGCAGGCGCACGTCCAGGCTGGGCCATGGCACCAGGAACAGGAAGATGCCGGCCATGAACGCGCCGGCCAGGCCCAGCGCGCGCCACAGCGGCATCGGCTGGCCCAGGTGCAGGGCCATGCCGCGCAGCATCAGCACGCTTGAGGCCGCCATGGCCGCATTGCCACCGAGGATGGCCGGTACCTGCGGCAACCAGGGGCGCAGCCCCATCAGGATCACGCCCAGGGTGAGCAGCCACAGGCTGGCCGTCCACAGGCGCAGCACCGGCTGCCCACGCAGCACCACCAGCAGCAGCGAGAAGCCCGTGGCGATGCCGATGCACAGCAGCAGTCCCAGTACGCCGATGGTGGGAAGGTCCAGGGACATGCGATCCGTGCGTGCCAGATGATGCCCGCATCCTAGCGCGTTCCAGCCAGTGCGCCATGACAGCGGCGCGCTACCAGCAGGCGCGATCCACCGGCAGCCGCAGGCCCGTGTGGTCCATGCTCAGCGTGCCGCAGGCGTGGTCGGCCTGTCCGGTCAGCGGCTCGGCCGTCACGGTGTACCCGCTGGCGGCCACGTTCACCCGCAGCTGGTAGGCCGTGAGCTCTGCGGCGCATTGCGCCTGCGGGGCGCCCTGGTAGTCCAGCACGCGCGTGTAGTGCCCTTCGAGCACGCTGGCCTGGCTGGCAATACAGGCCTGGGCCTGCACGCGGTGGGTCTTGACCACGTGCTGGCGGTAGGAAGGCACGGCGATCGCGCCGAGAAGGGCGATGATCGCGCAGGCAATGATGATTTCCATCAGGGTGAACCCCGGTGCGAGGGCGGGGCGCAGTGGGGTCGGGGGCATGGCTGCCACGTGGAGGACGGTGGGAAGTTGCATCCACCTTGGGCACGCCGGCCCCTCCAGCGCTATTCCACGATTTGTATTCTGCAGCGGGCCCAACGCGCTGCAGCGGGCTCAACCGGCCGCATACGCCTGCGGCTGGGCGCATCCGGGCACTTCACCGCTTCCCTGCCGGAAGGGTGAGAAACGCGGCCACAACGAATGGGCCATGCGCACACGGTCAGGCGCATGGCCGAAAGCGACAGGACGGGGCGGCGTCCCTGTCCGGGCCCTGATGCAGGGCCCGCGCGCCGGCATTACTTGCTGCTGACGTACTTCTCGCGGCGGATCTGCGGGTTGCCCAGCCCGGCATCCTTCAGCGCTTCGGCGCAGGCATCGACCATGTCCGGGTTGCCGCACAGGTAGGCGATGTCGGTGGCCGGGTCCGGGGCGAAGCCGGCCAGGGCCTGCTGCACGTAGCCGTGCTGCACGTCCGGGTGCGGGTCGGCCGGCAGTTCGCGCGACAGGCACGGCACATAACGGAAGTTCGGGTGCTTTTCGGCGAAGCTGTAGAAATCTTCGCTGTACAGCAGCTCGCCCGGGCTGCGCGCGCCCTGCAGCAGGACGACCTGCACGCCGCGCTCGGCCATGGCCGTTTCCAGCAGCGGCAGCATCGACCGGTACGGGGTGACGCCGGTGCCGGTGGCGATCAGCAGGTATCGGGCATTGTGGTCGCCGGGGTTCAGGCAGAAGCGGCCGTAGGGGCCGGACGCACTGACCTGGCCGCCGAGGTCCAGCGCCTCGAACAGTGCCGTAGCGGCGCCGCCGGGCACGAAGCTGACGGCGATGTCCACCGCCTCGCCCGGGCCCAGCGCGTGGTCGTGGATGGTCGCCAGCGAGTAGCTGCGCTTGGTTTCGGTGCCATCGGCGTAGCTGAAATGGACCTGGATGAACTGGCCGGGCTGGAAATCCAGCGGCTGGCCGTCATCACGCACGAACTGGTAGTGGCCGACGGTGGGCGCCAGCATGCGGCGGCCGACCAGCTTGATGGGGAATTGGACAGGCACGACTTTTCGGGACAGTGTGTAGCCGGGGCAAGCCCTCGGGGTCTTCTATAATAGCCCCTCCCCGCCCCTCTCCAGCGCCAGCCCATGGGCGCGAAGGCTTCGAGCTTGGCTTCCCTGAACGATACGGCGCCCGCCCTGCGCGTGCGCGACCTGCGCAAGACCTATGACAACGGCACCCAGGCCCTGAAAGGGGTTTCCCTGGAGGTCGCCCCGGGCGATTTCTTCGCCCTTCTCGGCCCCAACGGCGCCGGCAAGTCCACCCTGATCGGCATCATCAGCTCCCTGGTCAACCTCAGCGAGGGCCAGGTGGAAGTGTTCGGCAGCGACCTGGTGCGCAACCGCAGCGCCACCATGCGCCTGATCGGCCTGGTGCCGCAGGAAATCAACTTCAACCTGTTCGAGAAGCCCTTCGACATCCTGGTCAACTACGCCGGTTTCTACGGCGTGGCCCGCGAGGAAGCGGAGCAGCGCGCCGAAGAGGAACTCAAGCGTGCGCACCTCTGGGAAAAGGCGCAGGTGATGAGCCGCACCCTGTCCGGTGGCATGAAGCGCCGCCTGATGATCGCCCGCGCGATGATGACCCGCCCGCGCCTGCTGATCCTCGACGAGCCGACCGCCGGCGTGGACATCGAGATCCGCCGCGACATGTGGCGGGTGCTGAAGGAGATCAATGCCGCCGGCACCACGATCATCCTCACCACCCACTACCTGGAAGAAGCCGAGTACCTGTGCCGCCACCTGGCCATCATCAACCATGGCCAGATCGTCGAGCAGGGGCCGATGCGCACCCTGCTGGCCAAGCTGGACGTGGAAGGCTTCCTGCTGGACATCGACGGTGAACTGCCCGCGCAGCTGCCGGTGATCGAGGGCGCCACCCTCACTGCGCCGGACGCGCACACCCTGGACATCGACATGCCGCGCGCGATGGACCTCAACCGCGTGTTCGCCACGCTGAACGAGGCCGGCATCCGCGTGCGTTCGATGCGTACCAAGAGCAACCGCCTGGAGGAACTGTTCGTGCGCCTCACCGGCAACCAGGAGAAAACCGCATGAGCGGCACCCCGAACACGCCCGCGGCACCGATCACCGACGGCCAGCGCAACCGCATCGCCCTGATGACCATCGTGCGCCGCGAAGTGGCGCGCATCCTGCGCATCTGGGGCCAGACCCTGGTGCCGCCGGCGATCACCATGACCCTGTACTTCCTCATCTTCGGCGGTCTGATCGGCTCGCGCGTGGGTGACATGGGCGGCTACAGCTACATGCAGTTCATCGTGCCGGGCCTGGTGATGATGAGCGTGATCCAGAACAGCTACGGCAACATCAGCTCCTCGTTCTTCGGCGCCAAGTTCGGCCGCCACGTGGAAGAGCTGCTGGTCAGCCCGATGCCGAACTGGGTGATCCTGTGGGGCTACGTGGCCGGTGCGGTGCTGCGCGGCCTGATGGTGGGCGTGATCGTGCTGATCATCGCCATGTTCTTCACCCCGGTGCGCATCCCGCACCCGCTGGTGACGCTGACCACGGTGATCCTGGGCGCGACGATCTTCTCGCTGGCCGGCTTCATCAATGCGGTGTACGCCAAGAAGTTCGATGACGTGGCGATCGTGCCGACCTTCATCCTGACCCCGCTGACCTACCTGGGCGGCGTGTTCTATTCGGTGAAGCTGCTGCCGACCTGGGCCGAGGCGGCCACCCACGCCAACCCGATCTTCTACATGGTCAATGCGTTCCGCTATGGCCTGCTGGGCAGCAGCGACGTGCCGGTGTGGGTTGCCTATGCGCTGATGCTCGGCTTCGTGGTGGTGCTGACGGCGCTGGCGCTGTGGCTGCTGCGGCGTGGCGTGGGCATGCGCAGCTGAGGGTTGCCTGCAGGGCCTGCGGCCCTGCACCCGCTGCAAGCCAGAGCAACGTCAACGTCAAAAGCTGGGTGTCCGTGGGTTGGCGAGGTGGGTCCGGTTGAGGGGGACGCCGTAAACCCATCCATGGGGGCTTGGTCGCGCCATCCATGGCGCTTACTGATCTGGCTCCCCGTCAGCGGACGCCAAGAAGCGATACTTTGATCGCACTTGGAGGTTCCCTATGTCCCGTATTAC
>NZ_JASGBW010000056.1:0-10690 GCF_030053215.1 Stenotrophomonas sp. PFBMAA-4
AACTGGCGACGGCGGGGTGGGTTTTACGGCGCCCCCCTCACCCGCCCCCACCCCGCCATCCCACGGAAAGCCAGCTTTTGACGTTTAGGTTGCCGGCCAGCGGCCGGCACTACCGCAGGTGCAGGGCTGCAAGCCCTGCAGAAGAAACCCCCTACGAACTGCAGGACAGCATCGAGCAGCCCGCGCGGTCATCCGCCCACGCCGGTCGCTTGCCGGCATAGTGCTCCAGCCCCGGGCGTTCCGTGTACGGGTCACGCAATACGTCCTGCAGCGCGTGCACGCCTCCCAGGTCGCCCTGCTCCGCCCGGTCGATCGCTTCCTGCGCCAACCAGTTGCGCAGCACGTACAGCGGATTGGCCGCCGCCATCTTCGCCAGGCGCGCATCGGCCGCCAGCGGATCGACACGCAGCCGCGCGGCGTAGTCCTGCAACCACTGCTGCAGCGGCACCTGCACCGCCTGCCGGCGTGCTTCGTCGTAGTACACCGCTTCGAGCACACCCGCATCCGGCGCCGCCGCGTCCACGCGCATCAACGCGCGCCAGGCCAACGTCATGTCCATGCCGCCGTCCTGCAGCAACTGCTGCCAGCGCAGGTAGAGCTGCAGGTCTTCGTCATCGGCGGCGGCCAAGCCCAGCTTGGCGGCGGCATCGCGGCGCGTGCAGGCGACGAAGGTGGACTGGAACGCGGCCAGACCGGCCTGCAGCGGCTGCACGTCGGCGAACAGCGGCGACAGTGCCTGCGCAAGCCGATTGAGGTTCCAGTACGCCACCTGCGGCTGGCTGCCGAAGCGGTAGCGGCGGCCCTGGGCGTCGGTGGTGTTGGGCGTCCAGTCCGGGTCGTAATCCTCCACCCAGCCGTACGGGCCGTAGTCGATGGTCAGGCCCAGCACGGACAGGTTGTCGGTGTTCATCACCCCGTGCACGAAACCGACCCGCATCCAGTGCGCCATCAGCTCGGCGGTGCGCACGGCGATCTGCGCGAACCAGTCGCCGTGCAACGCCTCGCCCTCGCCCTGCAGCCCGGGGAAGTCGCGGGCGATGCAGGCCTCGGCCAGCTGCTTCAGCAGCGCGGTCTCGCCGCGGGATGCCGGCAGTTCGAAGGTGCCGAAGCGGATGAACGACGGCGCGACGCGGCAGACGATGGCGCCCGGCTCGGCGCGCGGGTGGCCGTCGTAGAACATGTCGCGCACCACGTCTTCGCCCGTGCCGACCAGCGACAAGGCGCGCGTGGTCGGCACGCCCAGGTGATGCATCGCTTCGCTGCACAGGAACTCGCGGATGGACGAGCGCAGCACGGCACGGCCATCGGCGCCGCGCGAGTACGGGGTCGGCCCGGCGCCCTTCAGCTGCAGCTCCCAGTGCCGGCCATCGGCTGCCACCAGTTCTCCCAGCGAAATCGCCCGGCCATCGCCCAGCTGGCCCGCCCAATGGCCGAACTGGTGGCCACCGTAGTTGGCTGCCCATGGCTGCATGCCTGCGTACAGCGCGTTGCCGCCAAATACCTGGGCGAAGTCTTCGCCTTCCACGTCTGCCGCTTCCAGCCCCAGCAGCGCGGCCACGTCCGGCGACCAGGCCAGCAACGTAGGGGCGGCCACGGGGGTCGGCATCACCGATGACCATGCGGCGCCGCGCACTTCGCGGCGGCGCGGGCCACTCTCGGGGTCGCCCGGCAGGGCGCTCAGCAGGCGGTTGTCGAAACGGGGGGCGCTGGTATCCATCCCTGCAGGATGGGGGCGGCAGGGCCGCTCCTCAATCGCCGCGCAGGGCCTGCAGGGCGCCGCCGTGCGCCTCGGCGCGCCGGTAGGCCGGGCGCTCGCCGATGCGCGCAAGGAAGCTGCGCAGGGCCGGCTTGTCGTCCAGGCCACCCCCACGGGCTGCAGCCGCCTGGATCGGGAAACTCATCTGGATGTCGGCCGCGGTGAAACGGTCACCGGCGAACCAGGGGCTTTCGGCCAGCCGCCGCTCCATCCAGTCCAGGTGCAGGCGCCGTTGCGGACCAATGAAGCTGCGCTCGGCCTTGTCGGCAATGCCGCGGGCAATCGGCCGGGCGAAGAACGGCATCGGCGCGCTGCGGATGCGGCCGATCACCAGGGTCAGCAGCAGCGGCGGCATCGCCGAACCTTCGGCGTAATGCAGCCAGTAGCGGTAGTCGATGCGCTCGGCACCGTCGGCCGGAACCGGCGACGGCGAGAACTGGCGCCCGGTGTCGTAGCGGTCGACGAGGTAATCGAGGATCGCCCCGGACTCGGCCAGCACCAGATCGCCATCCTGCAGCACCGGCGATTTGCCGAGCGGGTGGACCTGGCGCAGCTCCGGCGGCGCCAGCAGCGTCTTCGGATCGCGCGGGTAGCGCCGCAGCTCGTAGTCCAGCCCCAGCTCCTCCAGCATCCACAGCACGCGCAGCGAACGGGAGTTTTCCAGGTGGTGGACGATGCGCATGGGGATGATCCTTGGGGGGAAGTTCATCCTACCGCGCCGGGTGCATGCCCCTCGTAGAGTCGAGCTTGCTCGACTGCCGTGCAGAAGCAGTCGAGCAAGCTCGACTCTACGAAACAGCGGGCAATAAAAAACGCCGGAAGCTTTCGCTTCCGGCGTTTCTGGCTACCAAACGGTAGCAGACGGATTAGACCGCCTGCACCTGGTCAGCCTGCATACCCTTCTGGCCCTGGACGGCGATGAAGGTAACCTTCTGGCCTTCCTGCAGGGTCTTGAAGCCGGTGCCCTGGATGGCACGGAAGTGCACGAACAGGTCCGGGCCGCTTTCCGGGGTGATGAAGCCGAAGCCCTTGGCGTCGTTGAACCACTTGACAGTGCCGGTCTGACGATCAGACATAGTTACTAACTCCTGAAACACATGTTGAAAAAAATCGCAGCCACCGGGTATCGGGGCCGAGACTGAGTTGCAGGCGTTGGTAAAGCGGATCGATGAGCGGATCGTGAGATCAACTGCACCAGGCCACGATTCACGGTGACCCTAGCAAACACAGTGGGTCGAACGATACGCGTGTTTTCAGGAAAAAGCGATAGCCCCGACATTCAGCCGCATCCCCTGCCCGGCTAGGCGTGACAAGGGCTGGCAGCCGATCGAGGCTAAACCCGAGCCCCCATTCAGGTTTTTCCTACCCTACACTGGGTAGATGACTGAAGCTGAAACCCCCGCTGAACACGGGCATCCGAGGATCTGGGTCGATGCCGACGCCTGCCCTGTTGTCATCCGCGACATCCTGTTCCGCGCCGCCGAGCGGGTCGGCCTGGAGCTCACCCTGGTCGCCAACCAGTGGATCCGCACACCGCCCTCGCGCTGGCTGCGCTCCCTCCAGGTGCCACAGGGCCTGGACGTGGCCGACAGTGCCATCGTCGAGCGGGTCGCCGCCGGTGACCTGGTGGTCACCCAGGACATCCCGCTGGCTGCGCTGGTGCTGGAGAAGAACGCCGTCGCCCTGAACCCGCGCGGCCAGCTGTACACCGCCAACAACATGGCCGAGCGGCTGTCGATGCGCAATTTCATGGAGGAACTGCGCGGATCGGGCGTACAGACCGGTGGCCCGCCGCCGCTGGGCCAGCGCGACCGCCAGCTGTTCGCCGCCGAGCTGGACCGCTGGCTGGCCCGGATCAAGCCGCGGTGATCAAGCCGCTGTGATCAATCCGCAGTGATCAGGCCCCGCTGATCAGACCGCGTCGGCCGGGCTGTCCGGCGCCTGCAGCGAACGGTCACTGCTGAACACCCGGCGCTGCCCGTCCAGCGGATCCTGGAACGCCAGGGCCCGCGCCAGCAGCTGCAACGGCGGCGCCCGCAGCGGATCCGCCGCTGGCTGCAGCTGCGGATAGAGGTCATCGCCGAGGATCGGTGCGCCCAGCGCCGCCATGTGCACGCGCAACTGGTGCTTGCGCCCGGTTTCCGGCCGCAGCCGGTAATGCCAGACCGCCGCGTCGGCGGCGATCACGTCCACCCGGGTGCGCGCGTTCGGCTCACCCGCTGCCTCGGCCATGCGGAAGAACGGCTCGCCCGCCACGATCCGGCTCCGCCGCTCCAGCGGGAACTGCAGGCCCGGCAACGCGGGCGCCAGCGCCTCATAGGTCTTGTCGATACGCCGTTCGCGGAACAGCCGCTGGTAGGCATCGCGCGAATCGGGCCGCTGCGAGAACAGGACCAGCCCTGCGGTGAGCCGGTCAAGACGGTGCAGCGGCACCAGGTCCGTGTTGCCGGTGCGCGCCACCAGCCGCGCCAGCAGGGTCTCGCGCACGTAGCCGCCTGCGGGCGTGACCGGCAGGTGGTGCGGCTTGTCGGCCACCAGCAGGTGCTCATCCTGGTACACGATGCGCTCGCTGAACGGGATGCACGGTTCGTCGCTGACCTCGCGGAAATAGACGATGTCCAGCCCGACCTGCCAGGGCTGGTCCGGCGCAAGCGCCCTGCCCTGCGCGTCCTGCACCCGGCCCCGGGCGAAACGGTCCTGCCACTGCCCGCGGCCGATGCGCGGGAAGCGCGCACACAGTCCATCGAGCAGGCACGCCCAGTCACCCGGCGGCAGCTGCAGGCGGCTGGGCAGGCTCATGGCGTGGAGGGCTCCGGCGCCGGCAGCGTGGCCGCGTCCAGCACCTGCCAGCCATCGCGCTCCATGCCGTCGCCCAGGCCATCGCCCAGCGCCGCCAGCACCAGCGCACGCATCACCGCAGGCCGGTGCAGGTTGATCCAGGTGCCGTCGGCCATGCGCAGGCTGCCGTGGTCCAGCCCGGCCTCACCGGCCAGCCGCCGCTGCGCAGGGGCGCTGCTGAAGCGCATGCGCAGCCGGCGCCCGGGCGCATAGGCGGCGAACACCACGCTGGCGGGCAGCGCACCCGCCGCGGATGCGCGGACGCTGCAGACGAAGTCGGCGTCGGCAATACGGAGACGGCGGATCGGGGAACGGGGCATGCGCGGGCGACAGGAGGGAAAGCACCGCCAGAGTGCCATCGTTGACGCCCGGCAGACACCCTGGCGACGGACACCCTTACAGCAAACCTCTATCATGGTCGTCTTTAGTCCACGGATTCCCCATGGCCCTCACCGCCACCATCCGCAAGGCCGAGTTGCAGATCAGCGACATGGATCGCGGCTACTACGCGACCCACAACCTGACCCTGGCCCAGCACCCGTCGGAAACCGACGATCGCCTGATGGTGCGCCTGCTCGCCTTCGCCCTCAATGCCGACGACCGCCTGGAGTTCGGCCGCGGCCTGAGCACCGACGACGAACCGGACCTGTGGAACCACGATTACACCGGCGACATCCTGCAGTGGATCGACCTGGGCCACCCGGACGAATCGCGCGTGCGCAAGGCCTGCAACCGCAGCCGCCAGGTGCAGGTGGTGAACTACGGCGGCAACGCGTCCGATATCTGGTGGAACAAGCAGGGCAAGGGCCTGGCCCGCTTCGACAACCTGTCGGTGGTCGACCTCGACGGCGCCTTCGTCGAACAGTGGGGCCAGCAGATCCAGCGCGCCATGCGTTTCAGCGTGCTGATCCAGGATGGCGAGGTGCAGCTCCTCAACGACCAGATCCAGCTCGACATCATTCCGGACTGGCGCAAGCGCGCCAAGGCATGAGCACGATCCGCTGCGACGTGCTGGTCATCGGTGCCGGCGCAGCCGGGCTGATGACTGCGATCACGGCCGGCCAGCGCGGCCGCCACGTGCAGGTGATCGACCACGCCAACAAGGTCGGCAAGAAGATCCTGATGTCCGGTGGTGGGCGCTGCAACTTCACCAACACCGGTACCACGCCGGCCAACTTCCTCTCGGCCAACCCGCATTTCTGCAAGTCAGCCCTGGCGCGCTACACGCCGTGGCACTTCATCGAGCTGGTGGACAAGCACCGCATCGCCTATCACGAAAAGGAACTGGGGCAGCTGTTCTGCGATGTCTCGTCCAAGCAGATCGTGAAGATGCTGGTGGACGAGTGCCAGGCGGCCGGCGTGCAGATCCGCACCAACTGCAGCGTGCAGCGCATTGAACACGGCAGCGATGGCTTCCGCGTGCACACCACCGATGGCCTGTTCCATTGCGCCTCGCTGGTGGTGGCAACCGGCGGCCTGTCGATCCCCAGCATGGGCGCCACCGGCTTCGGCTACGAGGTGGCCCGCCAGTTCGGCCACCAGATCCTGCCCACCCGCGCCGGCCTGGTACCGCTGACCCTCAGTGGCACCCACCAGGAGCGGCTGGCCGACCTCAGTGGCGTTGCCCTGCCCATCGAGGCGCGCTGCAACGGCAAGCACTTCCAGAACTTCATGCTGCTGACCCATCGTGGCGTCAGCGGGCCGGCCATCCTGCAGATCTCCTCGTTCTGGCAACCCGGCGATGCCCTGGAACTGGACCTGTTGCCGGGCCAGGACGCGACCGAGTGGCTGCGGCAGATGAAACGCGACCGGCCGGCGGCCGAACTGCGCACGGTATTGGCCGAGGTGCTGCCCAAGCGGCTCGCCCAGCGCCTGTGCGAGCACTGGCTACCGGACCGCCCGGTGCGGCAGCTGGACGAACCGGTGCTGCGCCAGGCCGGGCAGCTGCTGGGCGCTTTCCCGTTGGTGGCCAGCGGCACCGAAGGCTACCGCACCGCCGAAGTCACCCTGGGCGGCGTGGACACGGCCGAGGTCTCTTCGGCCACCCTGGAGTCCAAGCGCGTACCCGGCCTGCACTTCGTCGGCGAGGTGCTGGACGTGACGGGTTGGCTGGGGGGCTACAACTTCCAGTGGGCCTGGGCCAGCGGCCATGCCGCCGGCAGCGTGGTGTGAACCGCATCGCCGTTCCAACCCCGCAAGGGGCGAGCGCATGGACGGACCGCCGCGCATCGTGTATCTAGATTTGCAGATTGGGGAGCAGTGCATGCAGAACGCGAACGACATCACCATCCGGCTGCTGATCGTCGATGACAGCGGCGAGAACGCCGAAGCCATCGTCAGCACCCTGCGCAACAGCGGCATCGCCGTGCGCCCGTGGCGGCCACAGGATTCGGCCGAGCTGTCGCAGGTGCTGGCCAGCCAGGCCATCGACCTGGTGCTGGCCTCGCCGTCGCAGGGCATCCCGCTGCCGCTGGTGGCCCAGCACATCGCCGCCAGCGGCAAGGACATCCCGCTGGTGCTGCTGGCCGATCACATCGACGAAGACGAACTGGTCCAGGCCAGCAGCAACGGCGTCCGCGCCCTGGCGCTGCGCCAGCGCAATGAACACCTGCTGGCGGTGGTCCGCGACCAGTGGGTCGACCTGCAGGCGCGCCGTGGCCTGCGCCGCATCGAGGCGCAGATGCGCGAGACCGAGCGCCGCTGCGACGCGCTGATCGCCTCCTCGCGCGACCCCATCGCCTATGTCCACGAAGGCATGCACATCCGTGCCAACGATGCCTATCTGGAAATGTTCGGCTACGAGGACTTCGACGAGGTCGAAGGCATCTCGCTGCTGGACATGGTCGCCGCCCAGCACGTGGACAGCTTCAAGCAGCTGCTGAAGTCGCTCAGCCGTGGCGAGGCGCCGCCGCCGCAGTACCAGCTGGATGCGCGCCACCAGGATGGCAGTGCGTTCCCGGCCACCATGGAATTCACTGCCGCCACCTACGAAGGCGAATCCTGCCTGCAGGTGGTGTTCCGCCGCCGGCTGGAACTGGACACCGAACTGGCCCGCGAGGTCGAGGACCTCCGCCAGCGCGACCAGGTCACCGGCCTGCTCAACCGCCCCACCTTCATGCTGCAGGTGGAAGATGCCGTGGCCCAGGCCGGTCGCAGCGAGGGCCAGTTCGGCCTGCTGCTGGTCGAACCGGATCACTACGCGCGCCTGATCCCCGATATCGGCCTGGCCTCGGCCGACACCCTGATCGGCGCGATGGCCGCGCTGCTGGCTGACGTGGTGGGCGAGGATGCGCAGATGGCGCGCTTCGGCGAGCACAGCTTCGCCGTGCTGCAGGCCGGCGCCTACGCACAGACCCTGGCGCTGGCCGAGCGCATCCGCGAAGCCTTTGCCGCGCACGTGTTCACCATCGGCGCACGCTCGGCCACGGTCACCGTCAGCCTCGGCGGCGTGCAGGTGGGCGAGAAGATCGCCAGCATCGGCCAGGTGCTGGCGCGTGCCAGCGAGTGCGCGCAGGCTGCGGCCGCGCTGGGCAACACTTCGCGCATCTTCGACCCGGCTGCGGTCGACCGCATCGAGGAAGAGCGCGTGCAGCGCTGGGTCGCGCGCATCCGCGAGGCGCTGGCAGGTGACGGCTTCCAGCTGCATTACCAGCCGGTGCTGAACCTGCAGGGCGAGCCGCTGGAGCTGTACGAGGCCTACCTGCGCTTGGAGCACAACGGCGAGCTGCTCAGCCCGACCGCCTTCCTCGGCATTGCCGAGGAGCACGGCCTGCTGGGCGACATCAATCGCTGGGTGGTCTCGCAGGCCATCGACGTGCTCGGCGCACGCGCCCGTGCCGGCCATGACACGCAGATCCTGGTCAAGGTCACCCCCGAGTCGTTCGACGACCCCAAGATGATTGCCACCCTGCGCCAGCAGCTGCAGGCACAGGGCGTACCGGGCGAACGGCTGTGGCTGCATGCGCCGGAGGTCAAGGTCTTCACCCACCTGCGCACCGCCCAGCAGTTCCTTGCCGACGTCGCCCCGCTGGGTTGCCGGA
This sequence comes from Stenotrophomonas sp. PFBMAA-4, assembly GCF_030053215.1. NCBI lineage: Bacteria > Pseudomonadati > Pseudomonadota > Gammaproteobacteria > Lysobacterales > Lysobacteraceae > Stenotrophomonas > Stenotrophomonas sp. PFBMAA-4. Next base: position 8,635 of record NZ_JASGBW010000056.1, read on the forward strand.
TCGGCCTGGAGCAGTTCGGTTCGGGGCTGGATTCGTTCCAGCTGCTGGCCCACTTCGAGCCGCAGTTCCTCAAGCTGGACCGCGGCTTCACCAGCGACCTTGGCGCGACCCGCGAGAACATCGACCGCATCAGCCAGATCACCGCACGTGCGCAGGAAGCCGGTATCCGCACCATGGCCGAGTTCGTCAGCGATGCGAACTCGATGACCCTGCTGTTCAGCGCGGGCGTCGATTACGTGCAGGGCGAGTTCGTCGGCCCGGCGCTGCCGTCGATGAACTTCGATTTCGGCTGAGGTGGTAGCGCCGGGCCGTGCCCGGCGAGCGCAGCGGCATCCACAGCATCCGCCGGGCATGGCCCGGCGCTACCATTTGGCGCGCGCAGGTAGCGCCGGGCCGTGGCCGGCGAGCGTAGCGGCATTTATGGCATCCGCCGGGCATGGCCCGGCGCTACCGTTTATCGCGTCAGGTCAGGTCGACCAGGTTGTCGATCTTCACGTCCGGGTTGACGTCGGCCTCGTAGTCCACGCCGTCCACGCCGAAACCGAACAGGCGCAGGAAGTCGGCCTTGTAGCCGGCCAGGTCGCTGATCTCGTAGAGGTTCTCGTTGGTCACCTGCGGCCACAGCTCCAGCACCTTGCCCTGCACTTCCGGGGCCATTTCCTTGTAGTCCGCACGCAGGCGGCCTTCCTCGTCCACCAGGGCGACCGTGCGGCCCTGGCCATCGACGAGGTCGTGGCGCAGGCGGTCGACAGCCACGCCGTCCGCCTTGCCGCCGTAGAGGATGTCGTACAGCACGTCGAGCTGCTCTATGCAGCCTTCGTGCGTGCCCTGCGCCTTCATCACCTTGAACAGCAGCGACAGGTACAGCGGCATGGTCGGAATGGCCGAGCTGGCCTGGGTGACCACGGCCTTGAGCACCGACACGCGCGCGTCGCCACCGATCTTCGCCAGCGATGCGCGCAGGCCCAGCACCTTGTCGTCCAGATCCTTCTTGGCCGCGCCGATCGAACCGTTCCAGTAGATCGCCTGGGTGATCTCTTCGCCCACGTAGGTGAAGGCGGTGGTGGTGCAGCCGTTGGCCAGCACGCCGGCCTCGGACAGCGCATCGATCCACATCTGCCAGTCTTCGCCACCCATCACCGCGACGGTGCCGGCGATCTCCTCAGCCGTGGCCGGCTGCAGGTGGGTCTCGGTCAGCACTTCCTTGTCGGTATCCAGGCCACGCAGGACGATCGGCTCGCCGATCGGCTTCAGCGTGGAGCTGATGATCTCGCCGGTCTTGGGGTGCTTGCGGCGCGGCGCGGCCAGGCTGTAGACCACCTGGTCGACCTGGCCGAGGTCAGCCTTGATCATCTCGATGGTCTTGGCCTTCACTTCATCGGAGAAGGCATCGCCGTTGATGCTCTTGGCATACAGGCCGGCTTCGTCGGCGTACTTGTGGAACGCCGCGGAGTTGTACCAGCCCGCCGTGCCCGGCTTGGTCTCACTGCCCGGGCGTTCGAAGAAGATGCCCAGGGTGGCAGCGCCGCTGCCGAACGCGGCGGTGATGCGCGCAGCGAGGCCGTAGCCGGTGGAGGCACCGATGACCAGCACGCGCTTGGGGCCGTTCTGGATCGGCGGGCGGGCGCGGATGTAGTCGATCTGCTGCTTGACCGCGGCCTCGCAGCCGGTCGGGTGGGTGGTGACGCAGATGAAGCCGCGGACGCGCGGTTTGATGACCATGGATACCTCGGGTTGGCAGATGCGGCGCACGGGGCGCTCAGCAGGAATACGGGCGCGCGCAGGTGCGCGCGAACCGCAGGATCGTAGTGCGCGGGGGAAGATTGCACAACCGACGCCGGCGTAGGGTGGGGTTTGTTTCTGCAGGGCTTGCAGCCCTGCACCTGCTGGATCAACGTCAACGTCAAAAGCTGGGTTCCTGCGGGGTGGCGGGACGGGTCCGGTTGAGGGGGACGCCGTGAACCCATCCATGGGGGCTTGGTCGCGCCATCCATGGCGCTCACACCCCCTCAACCGGACCCACCCCGCCTTCGACAGTTCTCCGCGATCTGTCGGA
>NZ_JASGBW010000057.1:0-8792 GCF_030053215.1 Stenotrophomonas sp. PFBMAA-4
GTGAGCGGCATGGATGCCGCGACCAAGCCCCCATGGATGGGTTTACGGCGTCCCCCTCAACCGGACCCACCCCGCCATCCCACGGAATGCAGGCTTTTGACGTTGACGTTGCCTCTGCGGGTGCAGGGCGCCAGCCCTGCATACAAAACAGTCATGCGCCATGCGCGACCCTGTCCATTCGCGTGTTCGAGTGGAGGTGGCAAGCGTGCACTGGCAGCACATGCAGGCCTATGCGTGGCCGTTGGGACTGGCGCTGGTGATCGGTGGCATCGGTGCCTGGGTGATCCTGTGGATCTATCACCGGCTGAAAGGGCGCGATCGGCGCCGTGCGCGCATCGGCCGTGTGCTCGGCCTGCCACTGGCCACGGCATTGCCGCTGCTGCTGCTGATTCCCGCGCTGCAGGCGACGCCATTGCAGGATCCGCTGCTGGGCAATCTGCAACGGGTGCTGCATATCAGCCTGGTGGCGTGTTTCATCTGGCTGCTGGTACGCGGTGTCAGTGCCATCGAGCGCGCCATCCTGCGCAGCAACCCGATCGATGTGGCCGACAACCTGGAAGCGCGCCGCATCCAGACCCAGACCCGTGTGCTCAGCCGGGTGATCATGGGCGGCATCATCGTCCTCGGTGCCTCGCTGGTGCTGCTGCAGTTCGACATGGTGGCGAAGGTCGGTTCGGCGCTGCTGGCGTCGGCCGGCCTGATCGGCCTGGTGGCCGGTATCGCGGCCAAGCCGGTGTTCGGCAACCTGATCGCCGGCCTGCAGATCGCCGTGACCCAGCCGATCCGCCTCGATGACGTGGTGATCGTGGAGGGCGAGTGGGGGCGCATCGAGGAGATCGGCAGCAGCTACGTGGTGGTGCGCATCTGGGATGAGCGGCGGATGGTGGTGCCGTTGACCTGGTTCATCGAAAACCCCTTCCAGAACTGGACGCGACGCAGCGCCGACCTGCTCGGCACCGCGTTCTTCTGGCTGGACTACCGCGCGCCCATTGCGGCGATCCGTGCCGAACTGGAGCGCATCTGCCGCGGCGAGGCGCTGTGGGATGGCCGCGTGTGCGTGACCCAGGTGACCGACACCAGCGAACGCGCGATCCAGGTGCGCCTGCTGGTCAGTGCGCGCAGCTCCGGCGATGCCTTCGACCTGCGCTGCCTGGTGCGCGAACGGATGCTGGATTTCCTCGCCCGCGAACATCCGCAGTCGCTGCCCCAGGTGCGTGCGCGCCTGCAGCACGAGGATGAGCTGGACATGCCGCGCGGGCCGCGTGCGCGCACGGCGGACGTGCGTTCGCCTGGTGCGGAGGATGGTGAGGCGGCCATCGTGCCGGGGGAGCCGACGGATCGGTAGTGCCGGCCGCTGGCCGGCAACCCGGGATCTGCCGGCCAGCGGCCGGCACTACCATTCGAGATTACGGATCGCCGGCGTCGATCAGGGCGTCGGTGGCAAACCGCGGCGGCTGCCGCGCGCGGGTGCGCTGTTCGTAGGCGTAGGCCATCTCGATCAGCTTCGGCTCGCTCCAGGCGGTGCCCATGAACAGCAGGCCGGCGGGCAGGCCGTCGATCTGCCCCATCGGCACGCTCAGGCTGGGGTAGCCGGCCACGGCGGCGGCGCTGTAGCTCTCGCCCGGGAAATCGTCACCGCTGCTGCGCAGCGGCCAGGCGATGCCGGTGGTCGGGGCGATCAGGCCATCGAGCTGGTGTGCCGCCAGCACCGCGTCGATGCCCTCAGGGCCCGCCAGGCGCCTCGCGTCGCTGCGTGCACGGATGTAGGCGGGGTCGGCCAGCCCGGCGGTGGCGTCGGCCTCCTGCAGCAGCTGCTGGCCGAACAGCCCCAGTTCCTGCTTCGCATGGGCCTGGTTGAAGGCGATCAGCTCGGCCAGGCTGCGCATCGGGGCCTGGTAGGTGGCGAAGTAGCGCTCCAGCCCGGCCTTGAATTCGTACAGCAGGACGGTGCGCTCGGCCTCGTCCCAGGCGCCCTGGTTGGGCATGGCCACCGGCACCACCACCGCACCGGCGCGGCGCAGCTCGGCCACGGCGTGGTCCATCAGCGGCGACATGCCACGGTATTTCAGCAGTGGCGTCTGCAGCAGGCCCAGGCGCTTGCCGCGCAGGCCCTCCGGGTCCAGCCGCGCGGTGTAATCGTAGACGGCGCGGCCAGGCATGGTGGCGGTGGCCGGGTCGGCATCATCGCGGCCGGCGATGGCGGTCAGCACGGCGGCCGCATCGGCCACGCTGCGGGTCATCGGCCCGGCGGTGTCCTGGCTGAAGGAGATCGGGATGATGCCCTCGCGGCTGACCAGGCCGACGGTGGGCTTCAGCCCGACCACGCCATTGATGGCCGCCGGGCAGACGATGCTGCCGTCGGTTTCGGTGCCGATCGCCACGCTGGCCAGGTTGGCGGCCACGGCCACCGCGCTGCCGCTGCTGGAGCCACAGGGCGAATGGCTGAGGCGGTAGGGGTTGCGGGTCTGGCCGCCGCGGGCGCTCCAGCCGGAGATCGAGTCGTTGCCGCGGAAGTTGGCCCATTCGCTGAGGTTGGTCTTGCCCAGCACCACCGCGCCGGCCTCGCGCAGGCGGCGCACCAGGTAGGCGTCGCCGGGCTTGAAGCCCTGCAGCGCCAGCGAGCCGGCCGTGGTGGCCATGGGCGCGGCGTTGATGTTGTCCTTCAGCAGCACCGGGATGCCATGCAGCGGGCCGCGCAGGCGGCCTGCACGGCGCTCGCGGTCGCGCTCGGCCGCTTCCTTCAGGGCATTGGGGTTCAGCTCCAGCACCGCGCGCAGGCGCGGCCCGGTGCGGTCCAGGGCGGCAATGCGCTTGAGGTAGGCGGCGGTGAGGGTGGCGCTGTCCAGTTCACCGCTGACCATCCGCGCCTGCAGGTCGGCCACGTCGGTTTCGGCGTAGGGGAAGGGCACGTTGCTGCTGCCAGGTGTGGCGGCGTGCGCCGCAGGTGTGGCCGGACTGCAGCCCACGGCAAGCAGCGCGGGCAGGGCCGCGATCAGGCAGGTCAGCAGGGAAGGCAGGAACGGGCGCATCGGACGGCTGGGTCGGCTCCAATCGTCAGTGTAGCGGCTGCTCAGTGGCGGCGCTTGCGCAGGTCGCGGGCGAGGACGTAGACGACGATCAGGTTGATCGCCAGCACGCTCCAGGACGCCCAGCCGGGATGGCGGAGCACCGCGTAGATGTCGAAGGGCAGGTAGATCGAGGCCGTCAGGCAGCCGAGCCAGGAGGCCCAAGCCTTGGCCTTCCACAGGCCCCAGGCTTCGACCAGGTGCAGCAGGCCGTAGCCGATCATTGCCGCTGCGGCCAGGTGCACCGCGTCGGGACTGATCATGTTCAGCAGCGAGGGCAGGGTGCCGTGATCCGGGTCCAGGCTGAAACGCCGGATCAGGGCATTGACCCCATCGCGAAGCGGCTGCGGACCGAGCATTTCCAGCCCGGTCGCAGCCAACAACGCCAGCATCGCCTTGCTCGCTTCGAGCAGGGCGATGACGTGGAGACCCGGATGCCGGTGCGGATCCGGGTTGTAGCCGTTCTGGCTCACGGGTCAGGCTCAGCCGCCGCGCGAAGCCTTCTTGCGGTCGCTTTCGGTCAGGAACTTCTTGCGCAGGCGGATCTCCTTCGGGGTGATCTCGACCAGCTCGTCGTCCTCGATGAAGTCCAGGGCCTGTTCCAGCGAGTACTTGATCGCCGGGGTCAGCTGGATCGCATCGTCCTTGCCCGAAGCGCGCATGTTGGTCAGCGGCTTGGTCTTGATCGCGTTGACGGTCAGGTCGTTGTCCTTGGAGTGGATACCGACCAGCTGGCCTTCATACACGTTGTCGCCTTCAGCGGCGAACAGCTTGCCGCGTTCCTGCAGCGGGCCAAGCGAGTAGGCCGGCGTGGTGCCCGGCGCATTGGCGATCATCACGCCGTTGATGCGCTTGGCGATCGCGCCCTGTTCCTTCGGACCGTAATGGTCGAACACGTGGAACAGCAGGCCCGAACCCTGGGTCAGGGTCTTGAACTCGTTCTGGAAACCGATCAGGCCACGGGCCGGGATCGAGTATTCCAGGCGCACGCGGCCCTTGCCGTCCGGCTCCATGTTCTTCAGCTGGCCCTTGCGGGTGCCCAGCTTTTCCATCACGCCGCCCTGGTGGATTTCTTCGATGTCCACCACCAGCTGTTCGATCGGCTCCATCATCTGGCCGTCGATTTCCTTGATGATGACTTCCGGGCGCGACACGGCCAGCTCGTAGCCTTCGCGACGCATGTTCTCGATCAGCACCGACAGGTGCAGTTCGCCACGGCCGGAGACCAGGAACTTGTCGGCGTCTTCCAGCTGTTCGACCTTCAGGGCCACGTTGTGGACCTTTTCACGGTCCAGGCGGTCCTTGATCTGGCGGCTGGTCAGGAACTTGCCACCGGACAGGTCCTTGTTGCCGGCGAACGGCGAGTTGTTGACCTGGAAGGTCATCGAGATGGTCGGCTCGTCGACGGTCAGTGCCGGCAGCGCTTCCGGGGTATCCGGGTGGCACAGGGTGTCGGAGATGGTCAGCTCCGGAATACCGGAGATGGCGACGATGTCACCGGCTTCGGCGGTGTCCTGCTCGATGCGCTCCAGGCCCAGGAAGCCCAGCACCTGCGCGACCTTGCCGTTGCGCTTCTTGCCTTCACGGTCGATGACCGCGACCTGCATGTTCTTCTTCAGGGTGCCGCGCTGGATGCGGCCGATGCCGATGACGCCCACGAAGTTGTTGTAGTCCAGCTGGCTGATGCGCATCTGGAAGGCGCCTTCCGGATCGACTTCCGGCTTCGGCGCATGCTGCATGATCGCTTCGTACAGCGGGGTCATGTCACCGTCGCGCACGGTGTCTTCCAGGCCGGCGTAGCCGTTCAGGGCCGAGGCGTAGACGATCGGGAAGTCCAGCTGCTCGTTGGTGGCACCGAGCTTGTCGAACAGGTCGAAGACCTGGTCGATGACCCACTCCGGACGCGAGCCCGGGCGGTCGACCTTGTTGACCACGACGATCGGCTTGAAGCCCATCGCGAAGGCCTTCTGGGTGACGAAGCGGGTCTGCGGCATCGGGCCGTCCATGGCGTCGACCAGGATCAGCACGGTGTCGACCATCGACAGCACGCGCTCGACCTCGCCGCCGAAGTCGGCGTGCCCCGGGGTATCGACGATGTTGATCCGGTTCTTGATGCCGGTCTTCTTGTCTTCCCAGGTGATGGCGGTGTTCTTGGCCAGGATGGTGATGCCGCGTTCCTTTTCCTGGTCGTTGCTGTCCATCACGCGCTCGGCGAGGACGGTACGCTCGGACAGGGTGCCGGACTGCTTCAGCAGCTGGTCGACCAGGGTGGTCTTGCCATGGTCGACGTGGGCGACGATGGCGATGTTGCGAAGGTTTTCGATGGACATACGAAAGGGGGCCAGTCGGCGCCGGATTTGGAAAAAGAAGTCCAACATTATACGTCGAAGTTGACGATTCGCGAAAACCTTGATTTCAGGCCCGGCCAGAGGCCCATTCAGGGGCCTGCCCGGGCTGGCTGAACGGCGCCCCCCGGCCGGCGGGACCGGTCCCGTTGGCCCATGGTCGAAGGCGCCGCTGCCACGAGCCGGGTGTAAACTAGGTGGCTAGACGCAACCCCATCTGCATCAAGGATCTTCATGTCCCTCATCGCCACTTTCGACACCACCCAGGGCCCGATCAAGGTCGAGCTGTTCGCCGACAAGGCGCCGCTGACGGTTGCCAACTTCGTCAACCTGGTCAAGCAGGGCTTCTATGACGGCCTGATCTTCCACCGCGTGATCGCCGACTTCATGATCCAGGGCGGCTGCCCGCAGGGTCGTGGCACCGGCGGCCCGGGCTACAAGTTCGAGGACGAGAAGAACGGCGTGAAGCACGAGGTCGGCTCGCTGTCGATGGCCAACGCCGGCCCGAACACCAACGGCAGCCAGTTCTTCATCACCCACATCAAGACCGACTGGCTGGACGGCCGCCACACCGTCTTCGGCAAGGTCCTGGAAGGCCAGGCCATCGTCGATTCGGTCAAGCAGGGCGACGTGATCCATTCGATCACCCTGGAAGGCGACGTCGACGCCGCGCTGGCCGCACAGGCCGACCGCGTCGCCGAGTGGAACAAGATCCTCGCCGCCTGATCCCCCTTCGAAACGGCCACCCCTCGGTGGCCGTTTCCCTGTTCCCCGCCGCCCGCCAGGCCTGCGTGCCACGCCCGCGGCGTTCCATCCAACGCTTGCAAGCAAGAGGAAACCCCCATGAAAGCACCCGTTCGTGTTGCCGTGACCGGCGCTGCCGGCCAGATCGGTTACGCCCTGCTGTTCCGCATCGCCTCCGGCGAAATGCTGGGCAAGGACCAGCCGGTCATCCTGCAGCTGCTGGAACTGCCGGTCGACAAGGCCCAGGCCGCCCTGAAGGGCGTGATGATGGAGCTGGAAGACTGCGCCTTCCCGCTGCTGGCCGGCATGGTCGGCACCGACGACGCCGAAGTGGCCTTCAAGGATGCCGACATCGCCCTGCTGGTCGGCGCGCGTCCGCGCGGCCCGGGCATGGAGCGCAAGGACCTGCTGCTGGAAAACGCCAAGATCTTCACCGCCCAGGGCGCGGCGCTGAACAAGGTCGCCAGCCGTGACGTGAAGGTGCTGGTGGTCGGCAACCCGGCCAACACCAATGCCTACATCGCCATGAAGTCGGCCCCGGACCTGAAGCCGGAAAACTTCACCGCCATGCTGCGCCTGGACCACAACCGCGCGCTGAGCCAGCTGTCGACCAAGCTCGGCAAGCCGGTCGGTGGCATGGAGAAGCTGGTCGTGTGGGGCAACCACAGCCCGACCATGTACCCGGACTACCGTTTCGCCACTGCCGATGGTGCCTCCATCGCCGATGCGATCAACGACCAGGAATGGAACGCCAACACCTTCATCCCGACCGTGGGCAAGCGCGGCGCGGCGATCATCGAAGCCCGTGGCTCGTCCTCGGCTGCTTCGGCCGCCAACGCTGCCATCGACCACGTGCGTGACTGGGTGCTGGGCAGCAACGGCAAGTGGGTCACCATGGGCGTGCCGTCCGACGGTTCCTACGGCATTCCGGAAGGCGTGATCTTCGGCTTCGCCGTGACCACCGAGAACGGCAAGTACACCCTGGTCAAGGATCTGCCGATCGACGACTTCAGCCAGAAGTACATCGACAAGACCCTGGCCGAGCTGGAAGAAGAGCGCTCCGGCGTCGCCCACCTGCTGGGCTGATACCGGCGTTGACCGGTAGGTGCCGGCCGTTGGTCGGTACGTGATCCAGAAGGTAGGTACCGACCGTTGGTCGGTACGTGATCCAGAAGGTAGGTACCGACCGTTGGTCGGTACGTGATCCAGAAGGTAGGTGCCGGCCGTTGGTCGGTACGTGATCCAGAAGGTAGGTACCGACCGTTGGTCGGTACGTGATCCAGAAGGTAGGTACCGACCGTTGGTCGGTACGTGATCCAGAAGGTAGGTACCGACCGTTGGTCGGTACCAGGCAACGGGGAAGCTCAGGCTTCCCCGTTGCTGTTTGAGGGCCAGGGAGACTGATGATCCACCTGCATTACATCGACGACGCACTGCTGGTGGCCGAGAAGCCGGCCGGCCTGTTGTCCGTGCCCGGCCGCAGCGAAGAAAACCAGGATTGCGTGGTGGCGCGGCTGCAGGCGCTGTACCCGGATGCGTTGACCGTGCATCGCCTGGACCAGGTGACGTCGGGCCTGCTGCTGCATGCGCGCGGCAAGGCGATGCAGGCGGCATTGTCGATGCAGTTCGAGCAGCGCAGTGTCAGCAAGCGCTACGAGGCGGTGGTGCAGGGGCTGCTGGAGGCAGAGGCCGGCGCGGTGGACCTGCCGTTGATCGTGGACTGGCCGAACCGGCCGAAGCAGCAGGTCGACCACGAACGTGGCAAGCCGGCGCTGACGCGGTGGCGCGTGCTCGCCCGCGATGTGCAGGCGCAGCGCACGCGCGTGGCGCTGGAGCCGGTGACCGGGCGCAGCCATCAGTTGCGGCTGCACATGGCCAGTCTTGGCCATCCCATCGTGGGTGATGTGCTGTATGGCGCCACGCCGGCGCAGCGGGTGCACCTGCATGCGTGCGCGCTGGCGTTCAGCCACCCGGTGACGGGGGCCGTGCTGGCGTTCGAGTCCGCGGCTCCGTTCTAAGGGGTTCGGCAGGGCTGCGCCCTGCACCTGCTCAATGCAACGTCAACGGCCAAATCCAGAGCGGCATTCCGTGGGATGGCGGGGCACTGTGGGTTAGCGGGGACGCCGTAAACCCCCCTCCGGGGTCCGGCCCAGCCGCTGGCGGCTGGGCGTTCGGGCGCTTGCGAAGCAGTGCTTCGCAAGCAAGGCGCCCTCACCCATGGGGGCTTGGTCGCCGCATCCATGCGGCTCACACCCCGCAAACCCACAGTGCCCCGCCTTCGACAGTTGGCCGGCGGCTGTTGGTGGGTGCCGACCGTTGGTCGGCACATCTGTCAGATATCGAATTAATTCATCCACGCATGGCGTGGCTCTACTGGCAACGCCGGCTGTTGGTAGGTGTCGACCGTTGGTCGACACATCTGTCAGACATCGATATCCGACCCCGTGCCGACCAACGGTCGGCACCCACCATCAGCAGCAGGTTCCGACAGATCGCGGGGAACTGTCGAAGGCGGGGTGGGTCCGGTTGAGGGGGTGTGAGCGGCATGGATGCCGCGACCAAGCCTTATCTGATTGGAATCTGGCAGCGTAGGTGTCGAGAGCCGGCGTGGGCCGCCGTATGAGCCTGGATCTCGACG
>NZ_JASGBW010000058.1:0-8763 GCF_030053215.1 Stenotrophomonas sp. PFBMAA-4
CCCCTGCTCCCCGGGGGCGGACCCCCCCCGCGCCGGGGGGGGGGGGGTGGGGGGCGGCGGCTGCTTTGGCGCCCCTGTAGAGGCGAGCTTGCTCGACTGCCTCTGAAAAGCAGTCGAGCAAGCTCGACTCTACGAAACAGCGGTCGGCCGGCGTTGTTCGTGCCGTGCCGTACCCGCTCAGCCGCCGCCTTCGGTCGGCAACGGTGCGGGCACGTTCAACAACCCCCCATCGGCCACGTAGGCGGCCAGCGCCTGGCCCTGGCTCAGCAGGTGGCGTTCCATCGTGCGTTCGGCCGCCTGCGCGTCACGGCGGCGGAAGCAGTCCATCAGCTCGCGGTGCTCGGCCAGCGACTGCGCCGTGCGGCCCGGTGCCAGCAGCTGGCGGCCGCGGTGCATCTTCAGGATGCGGTGCAGGTCGTGGGTGATGCGGATCAGCCACGGGTTGCCGGCGTAGTGCTGCACGGTTTCGTGGATCAGGTAGTTGTTGCGGTAGTACTCGGCGATGTTGCCGTTGGCGGCGGCCGCCTCCATGGCTGCGTGCAGGTCTTCCAGCTGCTGCACGCCGGCATCGTCGATGTGCCTGACCGCTTCATGCGCGCAGCGGCCTTCCAGCATCGCCATCACCGGGAACAGCTGGTTGAGGTCTTCCAGCGTGAGCCGGGTGACCCGCGCGCCGCGGCCAGCATCGATCTGCACCAGCCCTTCGGCAGCCAGCAGCTTCAGCGCCTCGCGCAACGGCGTGCGGCTGATGCCCAGTTCCTCGCACAGTGCCGGCTCGTCGATCCATTCGCCCGGCGGCAGCCGGTAGTCGTAGATGCGCTCGCGCACATGCTCGGCCACCTCTTCGTACAGAGGTGCGCGCTTCTTCGGTGAACGCGGAGCGGGAGCAATGGCCATGGTGGAAAGTGTACTGCCTCCCTGCGTGGAACCTGTAACGGGGTGGGGAAATACGGCTTGGTAGAGTCGACCGTTGGTCGACTGCCCTTCGCATGGATCCCGAAGATCCCGCGCTGCGCGCGATAGTCGACCAACGGTCGACTCTACCCCCCCGATTCGAAGGGCGCCGGAATCCTCCGGCGCCCCTGCAAAATCACATCCAGCCCGGCACCACGAACACCAGCCAGGCCAGCAGCGGGCCGAACGCGACTACCAGGCCGCTGTAGACCAGGAAGCGGCGGAACAGCGTCTCGCGCTCTTCCTTCGCTGCCGAGGCCACCACCAGTGCGCCGTTGGTCGAGAACGGGCTGACGTCGACGATGGTGGACGACACCGCCAGCGCGCAGATCACGCCGGCGGCACCCAGGTGGCCCTGCATCAGGAACGGCACCGCCAGCGGAATGGTCGCGCCCAGCACGGCGGCGGACGAGGCGAATGCGGACACGATACCGCCGACGTAGCAGACCAGCAGCGCCCCCAGCAGGGGAATGCCGATGCTGGACACACCATGGCCGATGAAATCCACCGCGCCGGCATGTTCGAGCACGCCGATGTAGGTCACCACGCCGCAGATCAGCAGCACGGTCGACCAGCTGATGCCATCGACCGCACCCTTCTGGCTCTGCGGCGAGAGCAGGGCCAGCGCCACCGCGACGGTGATCGAGACCAGGCCGACGTTGAGGTTGTAGATCAGTGCGGCCACGCCCAGGCCGAGCAGGCCGATCAGGGTGAACAGACGCTCGCGGGTGAAGCCCACCGCATCCAGTGCGGCCGGATCGTTCGACAGCGTGCCGCCACCGGCGGCCACCAGTGCGCCGTGACCCTCGATGGCGAACTGCCGCGACGACGCCTGCGGGCCACCGGCCATTGCCAGCTCGGCGTTGCCCACGCCACCGGTGGCGGTGATCGACCCGCGACGCATCAGTGCGATGCCACCGAAGGCCAGGAAGCAGATGATGGCCATCATGAAGTTGAAGCCAAGGCTGGTCAGGAAGACCGCCATCTCGGTCACTTCCAGGCCCGCCTTCTGCACCACGCCATTGGTGATGCTGCCGTACACGCTGATGGGTGAGAAGCCACCGGCCTGCGCACCATGGATCACCAGCAGGCCCATCATCAGCGGGTTGATGTTGTACTGCTTGGCGAAGCGCAGCGCGACCGGGCCGATGATGGCCACGGCGGCCGGGCCCAGCGCGCCGAAGGCGGTCAGCACGGCGGTGATGACGAACATCACCCACGGGATGGCCACGATGTGGCCGCGCACGGCTTTCACCGCCCAGTGCACCAGCAGGTCGATGGTGCCGTTCTTCTGCGCGATGGCGAACAGGTAGGTGATGCCGACCAGGGTCAGGAACAGGTCGCCCGGGAAGCCGGCGAGCACTTCCTTGCCCCCCATGCCGACCCAGACGCCGCCGACGATGAAGGCCAGGGCGAAGGCCACCGCACCCATGTTGATGGGCATCGCGGTAGCGACGATGAACATGATCACCAGGCCGATGATCGTTGCGATTTGTGGACTCATGCGCCCTCCCAGACACGTGACTCGCGTACAGCTCGGATGGAGACCCGCCATCCCGGGGTAAGGCGTCGTACAACGTGATGCGTGATACGTACTGCTCGAACCCGTTACTGCAGCCGCTCCAGCGCGCTGCGGACCCATGCCGCGGCGCCGTCCAGGCTCTGGAACTCTTCCACCGCGCGCACCTCGCAGCACGGGTAGGACGGCGCGACCATGCGCGCCAATGCGTTGCCCGGGCCCAGCTGCAGGAACACCCGCGCGCCGCGCTCGAAGGCCTGGCGCATCACCTGCGCCCACTCGATGGTCTGTGCCAGCTGCGCCGACAGCGTGTGCACCGCTGCCGCGCGATCACGCACCGGGCGCGCATCGATGCCGGCCAGCAGCGGCAGGCGCGGCGCCTGCAGCGGGGAAGCGTCCAGCGCGGCCGCAAACGGTGCGACGGCGGCCTGCAGCAGCGGGGTATGTGCAGGCACGTGCACCGGCAGCGGGCGAACCTCTGCACCCAGTGTGCGTGCTGCATCGGCCAGCGCCTGCAGTGACGCCTGCGTGCCGCCGACGATGAAATGATCCTGCCCGTTGGCAATGGCCACATGGGCGCCGTGTGCATCGCACAGTGGCTGCAGGGTGTGGCGCTGCAGCCCCAGCACTGCCTGCATGCCCGCATCGGCGGGGCTGGCGGCATCCATCAGCCGCGCGCGCTGTGCGGCCAGGGCCAGGCAGGTTGCGGTGTCGACGCTGCCGGCAACCGCATGTGCGGCCAGTTCACCGATGCTGTAACCCGCCACGACCACCGGCGCCGGCAGGCCGTCGCGCAGCACCTGCCAGTGCGCCAGCGTGGCCGCGCACAGCAGCGGTTGCGCCAGCGCATTGTCGAAGCGCGCGTCATCGGCAGCGGCGGCGAAGACATCACGATCAAGTACAGCGCCCGCGGCGTGCAGGACATCGCGGGCCGCAGGCAGCTCGCGCACGCGGTCGAACATCGCCGCATGCTGCGCACCCTGGCCGGGGCAGAGCAGGGCCAGGCTCATGCGCCCTCCTGCTGCAGCAGGAACCAGGCGCAGGCCAGCAGGTCGGCGCTGCCACCGGGGCTCAGGCGACGGGCCACGAAGCCCTCGCCGAGGGCATGCAGGCGTGCCTGCCAGCCGGGTGTGAAGGCACCGCCGCCTGCGAGGAAGCTGCGTGCCTGCTGCTGGGCCCAGGCCAGCCCGTCAGCGCCGCCACGGTGCAGCAGGTTCAGGTCATCCACCTGCGCAACCAGCTGCATCAGGGTCTGGCACAGGGCCGCGTCGCGCGGCAGGCCGCTGTGCAGGGCATGGCGCAGGGTCGGTACAGCCAGGTCGCGCAGCACGGGGTAACCGGCGGCGGCCTGTTCGCGCACGCCCGGCACGCCATGGTGCAGGCGCGCGCGCTGGCCGGGGCTGGACGCATCCAGCGGCGCAGCGGCGAAGTCATCGGCCCAGTGCTGCACGGCCAGGCAGACCTGCGCGGCGGGCGCGGCGTGGCCCTGCTGGCGGCGGCAGCGTGCGGCGGCGGCCACCAGCAGGCCCAGGCTGAAGATGGCACCGCGATGGGTGTTGATGCCGCCGGTGGCGCGCAGCATCGCGTGCTCGGCGGCAAGGCCGTGCGCGCGCAGGGCAGCGAACGGCGCATCGTCGGCACCGGCGCTGGCAATTGCGGTGAAGTAGTGGCGCAGCGCGAACAGGCTGCGCAGGAACGTGCCGGCGTCCATGTCGTCATGGCTGCCGCTGTCGAACGGGGTCACCAGGCCCGGCTTCGGCGCGCAGGCCAGTTCGGCATGCAGGCTGGCGATGGCCAGTCGGCCCAGGCGCGCGCTGTCGACGCGGCGCGCGATGTGCGGGTTGGCATGCGCGAGGGTGTTCATGCGGCCACTCCGGTGGCGACGAACAGGCGTTCGCGGGCTTCCAGCGCGGCGCCTTCCAGGCGCTTCACCAGCACCTGGCGGCTGCCACCAGCGTATTCGCGCCAGTTCACCGCGCCGCCATCGCCCAGGCACAGTTCGCCATCCACGCGACGGCCGTACTCGCGTTCCCACTCCTGCAGGCGCGCGACCACCGCGTCGGCCTGCGCGGCGGCATCCACCTGCCACAGCAGGTCGATATCCGAAGCGGCATGCACGTAGGGCAGGCCACTGAGATGCTGCCAGGCGAAGGCACCAAACACGCGTGCAGGCGCAATGTGCGCCAATTCGTGCAGCGCCAGTTGCCAGTCATGGGCAACTCCGGTGGCGAGGATCGCTTCCAGCGTCGGCGGCGGCTGCTGGCGCAGTACATCGTGCAGCGGTACGCGCAGGGCGATGCGCTGCTTGCCTTCGCTCGGCGGCAGCGGCACGCCCAGGCGAAGGCGCGGGTCGGGATCATCCACGGCGCGCCGCGCCACCATCGCTGGCAGCCCCTGCGCAAACCACGCCGCCAGGCGCGGTTCGTGCGCGGCCATGTCCGCCCGCCAGTCGGCATTGGCCGACAGCCAGGCCAGCGTGTGGCGGGCGGGCCGGTCAGGCATCGCCGCGGGCCACCGCAGTGCAGACTTCGGCTGCCAGCGCACGGCCGCCGCGCTCTGCGCCGCGTGCGGCACGCAGGTCGCCGTCGCTGGGTGTGCGCAGTGCCTGCAGCAGGTGCTGGGCCAGGTCGCCGTCCCACAGCGAATCGACCGCGCCCATCGACACGTAGTTGGCCACGCCCGGTGCGAACACCGGCGAACTCTGGCTGAGTGCCTGCAGCTTCTCCAGCGGTTGCTTGGTCACCCGCGCCATCGCGCGCAGGTCCATCACCCGCACCTGCGCGTCGGGCAGGGCGTGGATGTGGTCGGCCATCAGCCCGAAGGACAGGAAACCACCGCTCACCGATTCACCGTAGACCAGGGTGACCAGGCGCGCGCCACGTCGGCGAGCCAGGTCGAGGGTCTGCGCAAGATGGGCGAAGTAGCCGTTGATGCCCAGCAGTTCATCGCGGCGGGCCAGGCGCTGGCCAGCGGTGTCGGCCAGCATCACGATCGGGCGCTGCGGATGCGCAGCGGTGCTGGCCAGCACGGTGTCGGCCAGGGCCAGGGCATGGTCCACGCCGACCTCGATGCGGTCGGTGGTGCCGATCACCGTCACCTCGCCATCCTCGGTGGTGGCCGTGCCGGTCAGCACCGAATCCCGCACGTCGATACGGTGCCCGCGCGGGAACAAGGCATCGAGCAGGGTCTGCAGCGGGGCGTTCATGGCAGGCTCCGGTCGGCGGTGGCGGCGAGGAAGGCGTCGGTATCCAGCAGCGGCAGGCGCTCGGGTTCGGCGATGCCCTGGCGTGCCCAGATCTCCAGTCCATCGCGGCAATCGTCCCAGGCCTGCACGCGTGCCTTCAGTGCGGCATGGCGGGCCTGCAGGGCATCCAGTGCGGTGTCGGTGTTGCCGCTGGCGGCGTCGGCCTGCAGTGCATCAGCGGCGGCACGTGCAAACGCTTCGATGGCGTCGGGCACCAGCACCTGCGCCTGGTCGATCAGGTAGCGGTGCTTGCCGCCGGTCACGCGCCACACCAGGGCGCGGTCGCGCGAGTCGAATTCTTCCACGCCGCGCACGGTCTCGATCACTTCCGGCCCGGACAGCGACAGCCGGCCTTCCTCGGACATGATGACGGTGGTGCAGCAGCGGGCGACGATGCCCATGCCGCCAAACGCACCATTGCCGCTGCCGATCAGGGCGACCACCGGCACGCCAGCGGCGCGTGCGCCCAGCGTGGCGCGCATGATTTCGGAAATGGCGATCAGCCCCGCATTGGCCTCGTGCAGGCGCACGCCGCCGGTGTCGAGCAGCAGCAGTACGCCGTCAGGGCGTGTTTCCGCCGCGCGGCGCAGCAGGCCGGTCAGCTTGGCGCCGTGGACCTCGCCAACGCCACCGCCCATGAATTCACCCTGCTGCGCGGCCAGCAGCACGCGCCGGCCCTGCAGCGTGGCTTCGCCGACGACGATGCCATCGTCGAATGCGGCCGGCTGGTCGAGCTGGGCCAGGTGCGGGCTCATCATCCGTCGCGCCGGGCCGAGGAACTCGCGGAACGAACCGGCATCGACCAGCCCGGCAATGCGTTCGCGTGCATCGGCTTCGTAATAGCTGTGGCGTTGTACGTGGCTCATGGCGTGCCTCCGGCCAGCAGGGTTTCCACGGCCTGGTCCAGGCGCAGGCTGACCACGGCCGGGGTCGCGCCGGCATCGTTGATCGATATGCGCACGTCGCGCAGCGGATGGCGTTGCGCGAAATCGGCGATGACCGCCTGCCAGATGGTGCCGAAGCCCTGCGCGGCGGTGATGATCCGCACCGTCATCGCACCGTCCTGCGCGGCGGGCTCCAGCAGGATTTCCAGGTTGCCCGAGGCGAGCACGCCCGCCAGCACCGCATCGCGCGGGAACTGCACCGGGGTACGGCCGTCGAATCGATAGTCGAGGGTTTCCATGCTCTGTCCCTTACCAGTTGCGGAAGCGCTTGGGCGGGTCGTACAGACCGCCGGACCAGCGCACCAGGTCCTTCACCGAACGCGCAGCCAGCAGGTCGCGGCTGGCATCGCGCGGCGAGATGCCGAGATCTTCGGGGCGGCGGATCACGCCGCGGTCGCGCAGGTTTTCCACCATCGCGCGGTCGCGCCCGAGGCCCACGGCGGTGTAACCGGACACGCCACGGATCGCCTGTTCGCGCTCCTCCGGCGTGCGGCACAGCAGCAGGTTGGCGATGCCTTCCTCGGTCAGCACGTGGCTGACGTCGTCGCCGTAGATCATCACCGGCGGCAGCGGCATGTCCGCGCGCTCGGCCAGTTCCCAGGCATCCAGTCGTTCAACGAAGGCCGGTGCCATGTGCTCGCGGAAGGTTTCCACCATCTGCACGACCAGCTTGCGCCCGCGCGGCATTTCACCCGGTCGCGCGGCCTGCTGCCCGGCCTTGATCCAGGCATCGCTGGCGTGGCGTCGGCCGCGTGCATCGGAGCCCATGTTGGGCGCGCCACCGAAGCCGGCGATGCGGTCGCGGGTGGCGGTGGAACTGTTGCCCTGCAGGTCGATCTGCAGGGTGGAGCCGATGAACATGTCGCAGGCATACAGGCCGGCGGTCTGCGAGAACGCCCGGTTGGAGCGCATCGACCCGTCGGCACCGGTGAAGAACACATCGCCACGGGCGGCGATGTACTTCTCCATGCCCAGCTCCGAACCGAACGAATGCACGGATTTGACGAAGCCCGATTCGATCGCCGGGATCAGCGCCGGGTGCGGGTTCAACGCCCAGTGCTGGCAGATTTTTCCCTTCAACCCCAGCGATTCTGCGTAGGTGGGCAGCAGCAGTTCGATGGCCGCGGTGTCGAAGCCGATGCCATGGTTGAGGCGGTTGACGCCGTACTCGGCGTAGATGCCCTTGATGGCCATCATCGCCATCAGTACCTGGATCTCGGAGATCTGCGCCGGGTCACGGGTGAACAGCGGCTCGATGTGGTTCGGGCGCGGCGCCTGCACCACGAAGTTGACCCAGTCAGCGGGGATATCGACGCGGGGGAGGGTGTCGACGATTTCGTTGACCTGGGCGATGACGATGCCGCCGCCAAAGGCAGTGGCTTCGACGATCACCGGGGTGTCTTCGGTGTTCGGGCCGGTGTAGAGGTTGCCGTGGCGGTCGGCAGCCTGTGCGGCGACCAGCGCCACGCGCGGAGTGAGATCGATGAAGTAGCGGCCGAACAGTTCCAGGTAGGTGTGGATGGCGCCGATCTGGATGCGCCCTTCGGCCACCAGGTTGGCCAGCCGCACCGACTGCGGACCGGAGAAGGAGAAATCCAGCTTGGAGGCGATGCCGCGCTCGAACACGTCCAGGTGCGAGGGCAGCGACAGCACCGACTGCACCATGTGCAGGTCGTGCACCCGTGCCGGGTCCAGGTCGGCCAGGGCCTGGGCAAGGAAATCGGCCTGCTTCTGGTTGTTGCCCTCCAGGCAGACCTTGTCGCCCGGTTCGAGGAGGGCGTGCAGCAGTTCGGCCACATCCGCGGCGGCGACCTCGCGGCCCCTGGCCCATGGCGCGGCGCGTTCCAGGCGGGCCTGGCGGCTGCGTTCCAACGTGTCCCAGCTCGGGTTCATCGACCGGCTTCCGATTGGTGTTGTGATAATTACGGCATAATTATGGCGGGGTGTGCAACCCGCAGCGCAGCAAAAAGAAGGGCCCGCGCGCAGGCGGGCCCATTCAGGGTTGAGAGGTATGCCGACCAACGGTCGGCACCCACCGGGATTGCGCAGTAGATCCACGCCATGCGTGGATGGGGGCCCGGTGTGGGGTCAGAGCCCTTTCC
>NZ_JASGBW010000059.1:0-8324 GCF_030053215.1 Stenotrophomonas sp. PFBMAA-4
ATGCCATGCAAGAGCGTGTCGACCAACGGTCGACACCCACCAGAGCGGGGATCGAGCGATGTCGGTAGCGCCGGGCCGTGCCCGGCGACGCGGGGTTTGAGCAGCGTCCGCCGGGCATGGCCCGGCGCTACCGGCGCTAAACGTACGTCCCAGCATGGTTTTTTCCTGCCGGCCCATGCTCCGCAAGGGGTGCACGGGCGGGGGCAGCGGAGCTAGACTGTCCGCCTTTGCGGCCCTCGGGCCGCCCTGAACGGAAGTGTCCTCCCGCATGAGTTGGCTCAGCAAGTTGATGCCGTCCGGCATCCGCACCGACAACACCCCCAGCAAGAAGCGCAGCGTCCCCGAGGGCCTGTGGGAAAAGTGCAGCAGCTGCGGCAGCGCGCTGTACCGCCCCGAGCTGGAAGAGAACCTGGAGGTCTGCCCGAAGTGCGGTCACCACATGGCGATCCGCGCCCGCGCGCGCCTGGCGGCCCTGTTCGACGCTGACAGCACCACCGAGATCGGTGCGCGCCTGGGCCCGACGGACCTGCTCAAGTTCAAGGACCAGAAGAAGTACAGCGAGCGCATCAAGATCGCGCAGAAGAACACCGGCGAGTACGACGCGCTGATCGCCATGCGCGGCCTGCTCAAGGGCCGTCCGCTGGTGGCGTCGTCCTTCGATTTCGCCTTCATGGGCGGTTCGATGGGTTCGGTGGTCGGCGAGCGCTTCGCCTTGGCCGCTGAAACGGCGGTCGAGATCGGTGCCCCCTACGTGTGCTTCTCCGCCAGCGGCGGCGCGCGCATGCAGGAAGGCCTGTTCTCGCTGATGCAGATGGCCAAGACCTCCGCTGCGCTGGGCAAGCTGCGTGAAGCCGGCCTGCCGTACATCTCGGTGCTGACCCACCCGACCACCGGTGGCGTGTCGGCCTCCTTCGCCATGCTGGGCGACATCAACATCGCCGAGCCGCAGGCGCTGATCGGCTTCGCCGGCCCGCGCGTGATCGAGCAGACCGTGCGCGAGAAGCTGCCTGAAGGCTTCCAGCGCTCCGAGTTCCTGCTGGAACACGGTGCCATCGACCAGATCTGCGACCGCCGTGAAATGCGTGATCGCCTGTCCGACCTGCTGGCCATGCTCGGCCGCCAGCCGGCGCCGGCGCCGGAGGCTGCGTAATGGCAGGCCGCAGGTACTTCGGTACTGACGGCATCCGCGGCCGCGTCGGGCAGAGCCCGATCTCGGCCGACTTCGTGATGCGCCTGGGCAATGCGCTGGGTCGCGTGCTGGTCGACCAGCGCGGCCACGACGGGCGCCGCCCGATCGTGGTGATCGGCAAGGACACGCGCATTTCCGGCTACATGTTCGAAGCCGCACTGGAAGCCGGCCTGGTGGCTGCCGGTGCCGACGTGCAGCTGCTGGGGCCGATGCCGACCCCGGCGGTGGCCTTCCTCACCCGCACCCTGGGCGTGGATGCCGGCGTGGTCATCAGTGCCTCGCACAACCCGCACTACGACAACGGCATCAAGTTCTTCTCCGCCCAGGGCGAGAAGCTTGATGACGCCACCGAGCTGGCGCTGGAAGCAGCGCTGGACGTGCCGTTCACCACGGCCGAGTCGGAAAAGCTGGGCAAGGCGGCGCGTGCGCGCGAAGCGGTCGGCCGCTACATCGAGTTCTGCAAGGCCAGCGTGCCGCGCACCTTCGACCTGCGTGGCGTGCGCCTGGTGCTGGACTGCGCCCACGGTGCGACCTACCAGATCGCGCCGCTGCTGTTCCGTGAGCTGGGTGCCGAAGTGATCGGCATCGGTGCCGAACCCAACGGCGTCAACATCAACGACGGCGTGGGTTCGACCCATATCGACAACCTGGCGGCCAAGGTGCGCCAGACCGGTGCCGACCTGGGCATTGCCTTCGATGGTGACGGCGACCGCGTGCTGATGGCCGACGACCAGGGCAACCCGGTTGACGGCGACGACCTGCTCTACATCCTGGCCCGTGCGTGGCAGGCCGACGGCCGCCTGCGCGGTCCGGTGGTCGGCACGCTGATGAGCAACTTCGGCCTGGAAAAGGCCCTGGGCGAACTGCAGATCCCGTTCGTGCGCAGCAACGTGGGTGATCGTTACGTGCACCAGGCGCTGGTGGAAGGCGGCGGCGTGCTCGGCGGCGAAGCCTCCGGCCACCTGCTGTGCCTGGATCGCGCAACCACCGGCGATGGCATCGTCAGCGCCCTGCAGGTACTGGTGGCCCTGCGCCGCAGTGGCCAGACCCTGCGCCAGGCCCTGCAGCCGCTGGCCAAGGTGCCGCAGAAGACCGTCAACGTGCGTCTGGGTGATGTCTCGGCCAAGACCACCGTGCAGGCGGACAGCGTGCAGTCGGCGCTGGCCGAAGCACAGCAGGCAGTGGCGGGGCGCGGTCGCGCGTTCCTGCGTCCGTCCGGCACCGAGCCGGTGGTGCGCGTCACTGTCGAAGCCGACGAGGCCGTGCTGATGCAGGACACGCTGGATCGCCTGTCGGCCGCAGTGAAGGCGGCAGCCTCCGCCTGAGGCGGCTGCACTGGGCCCAGACGGAAAACGCCCCGGGAGACCGGGGCGTTTTTGCTTTCCGCAGCGCGGGGTGCGTGATCAGGGCCCCGGCACCATCTTCTTCTGGCGCGCCTTGAAGCCGTTGAAGAACGGCGCGATCAGCGGGTTGTAGCTCTGCGCGATGCGCTTGCGCAGCCAGCTGGCCGGGCGGTTGCGGATCGCGAAGCGGTAGATCCGCTCCGGATCGCCGCCGACCACGTTGCGGCCGAACGGATGGGTGGTGTGCAGGTAACGGAAGCCGTGCTCGCGGGCCACCTCGACATGATCCTGGTCGAAATCGCCGTAGGGCCAGCACAGGGTGTCGGACACTTCGCCCAGCTTGTCCTGCAGCACCTGCCGCGAGATCGCCAGGTCCTGGCTGATGCCGGCACGGCGCTGTGCGCGGTCCAGGTCATCACGGCGCAGCCAGCGGGTGTGGGTGTGGGTATGGCAGTGCACTTCGAAGGTGCCGGCCTCGATGGCTGCGCGCGCTTCGCTCCAGCGCATCATCACCGTGTCGCTGCGGTCGTCCTCGAAGATCGCCGCTTCGCAGCCACGGTGGTCCGGCGTCGCAGGAAGCGTGGCCCCGGCGATGCCGGCATGCGGGCGTACATCGCCTTCGCCCATCCAGCCGGTCACCACGAACACCACCGCATGCATGCCGTACTTCTGCAGGATCGGGTGCGCGTACACCCAGTTGTCCAGGTAGCCATCATCGAAGGTGATGACGATGGACCGGCGCGGCACCGGCTTGCCGGCCAGGAAGCCGGCGTACTGGTCCAGGGTCAGCGAGGTCCAGCCGTTGTCGGCCAGCCAGGCGATCTGGCTCTCGAAGTTTTCCGGCGAGACGGTGATCATCCCCGGCGAGGGGCTGACGTGGTGGTGCATCAGCACCGGAACAGTTCGCGCGTCAGCCATGTCCCAGCTCCTTCAGCCACTGGTGGTAATAGGATTCGGTGGTTTCGCCATGCCCGGCCGGGCTGAAGTCGTGCGCACTGCGCATCCAGTCCCAGCCTGCACGGCCCATCAGTTGCCGCCGCTGCGGATCGTCCACCAGCAGGCGCAGCGCAGCGGTCAGCGCGCCATTGTCGCCCAGCCGGGTGAGGATCGCATTGCTGCCCTCCAGCACCATCTCAGGCACGCCGCCCACCCGCGTGGCCACGATCGGCACGGCCACGTAGGCGGCCTCCAGGAACACCGTGCCGGCGGCCTCCTTGTGCGAGGCGAGGGCGAAGATGTCAAAGCCGGTCATCAGGCGGCAGGCGCTGTCACGGTAGCCGAGCAGGTGTACCTGCTGCTGCAGGCCATGTTCTTCGCGCATCGCCAGCAGGCGCTGCATGACCGCCTCGCCATTGCCGACAACCACCAGGTGCAGTCGCGGGTTGGCCTTGCACAGCGGCGCGATCGCGCGCAGCAGGTCGGCATGGCCCTTCGGCTCGCGCAGCACGGCCACGCACCCGACCACGATGTCCTCGTCGCTGAAGCCGAGTTCGGCACGGACCTCGGCGCGCACGTCCTGCAGGCACTGCCACGGGTCTTCCTTGCGCATGTCGGTCCAGCGCGGCGGTACCGCGATGGGCGGCACGATGCCGATGCTCCCGCCAGCGATGCCGCGCTCGGCCAGCAGCTGCTTGACGAACCGGCTCACGGTGATGACCCGGTGCGGCAGCCCGGTATAGGTCAGCAGCGAATTGACCGGGCTCATCAGGTGGCGCGAGCGCACCACCAGCGGCGTTCCGCCCAGGCGTGCGCCCGCAGCGGCGATCAGCGTGTCGCGCCGGCTGGTGGTGTTGACCACGTCGTAGCGCTCGCGGCGTACCAGGCGCGAGACCGACCAGATGCCGCGCATCAGGCGGGCCATGCCACCCATGCGCAGGGTGTGCACGGTGAAGCCATCATCGCGGGCCAGCGTGCCGAGCCGCGCGTCGGGCTGGCACAGCAGCGCAACCTCGTGGCCGCGCGCACGCATCACCTGCATGTGGCGAAGAATGTAGATCTCCTGGCCACCCATTCCCTTGGCGGCTTCGGTGTGGAGGATGCGCAACGGGCGGTTCATCGTGAATCTGTCCTGGATTTCAACGGTTGCGGAAGCGCGTGAGCGCGTCCCATGCAGTGCGCAGTGCGGCCGGGTCCGGCGCCTGCTGCGGTAGGGGCAGGTAGTCCTGGTCCAGTGCGGTGGCGTTGCCGAACTTGTCGAACACGTAGATCACCTCGCCGTGGCGTACCGCGCGCTGTGACCAGCTCTCCACCACCAGCGAGCGCTGGCCCTGCGGCACGGCCAGCAGATCCTGGCCGGTACTGAAATCACCCAGCGCGTTCTCGCAGCCCAGTGCGTGCCGCATCAGCGTCGGCACCCAATCCTCGTGGGAGCTGGTGCGCGCGTCGTGGCCGCTGGCTTCGCCCGGCCAGCGCAGCACGAACGGCACCTGCACCTGGTGGTTGGAGAAGTTGCCGTTGTGGCCCCAGTAGTTCAGGCCGAGGTCGTTGAATTCTTCGGCGTGGTCGCCGGTCACCAGCACGATGGTGTCCTGCTCCAGGCCCTGTGCGCGCAGCTGGTCGAGCAGCTGGCCGACCAGGCTGTCGGCGTAGTGCACGGCCGTGTGATAACGGTTCAACTCCGGCGCCGGATCATGGTCCGGGCCGAATTTGAGGAAGTCGATATCGGCGGCCATCGGCGTGGCCACCGGCGGATAGCCGGCCGGCATGTGGTACGGCGCGTGGGTGGAATCGAGGAAGACGAAACCGAACCAGGGGCGCTGCGCGGCCTGGCTGCGGGTGATGTCCTGCTGCAGGGACGCGACGATGCTCTGGTCGCGCGCGGACGGATCCAGCCCGGTCGGGCCCTGGTGCAGCTGGTCACGCACGTCGGCGAATGCGGTGCGGTCGAACTCGGGGCTGTACAGCGGTGCACTGCCGTACAGATGCAGGTCGTAGCCCTGCTGCTGCAGCACCTTGAACAGCTGCGAGCCGCGCTGCTCGTCCAGCATGCTCGGCCAGTAGCCACCCGGCAGGCCGTACAACAGGCCGAACAGACCGTAACGGGTGGCGTTGCCGGTGCTGAGGTGGTGGTCGTAGACGCGGGCCGAGCCGGCCAGCGCCGCGGTGTGGGGCATGTACTGCGGGGTCAGCGCGTCGTGCCGCAGCGATTCCAGCACCACCATCAGCACGTTGGGCCGGCGGTGGCTCTGGCAACGCAGCGGCTGCAGCGGATACTGCAGCTGGGCGTGGCGCGGATCGGGCAGGCCGGCCTGCTGCTGGCTGTGTACGCCCAGCCGACGCATGAAACTCTTGGCGGTGATCGGCTGCGCCCAGGGCAGGTAGTTCCACTGGCTGATCACGGCGCGCTCGCCCAGCGCATCGTAGTAGGCGGTGGCGACCTGGCCGCCGCCCATCAGCAGGGCAACGGCGGTCCAGGCCTGCAGCACGCGGTGCCGGTGCGGCCCCGGCGAGAGCAGCTTCCAGCAGGCCCAGGCCAGCAGCGCCTGGGCAGCAAAGAGGGCCGCCACCAGGCCGGCCACCTGCAGCCAGGTCTTCCACGACAGGCTGACCTGGTCCTGCAGCGCGCCGCCAAACACCATGTTGGCGACCATCGCATTGAGATGGAACCGGTATAGGGCGAACACCTTGGCGTCGACCAGCAGCAGGCACAGCCACAGACCCTGCAGTGCGATGGCTGAAAGCGTCAGCGGGCGCGCGCTGCGCGGCCACAGGCCGATCGCCAGAGGCAGCGCACCGGCCAGCGCGCCCAGCGCCAGCAGGTGGCCGGGCAGGGCGACCGCCAGGTAGGCCAGGCCGAGACCGCCGCCGGGGTTGTCGCGCAGCGGCACGTTGCCCAGCGTGATCAACAGGGCCAGCGCTGCGTTGGCGGCGACGAACAACGACCACCACGCCAGCCGGCGCCAGCGGCGGTCAGTTGCGGAAAGCGGGGCAGGGGCGGAATCGGGCGAGGCGGCGGACATGGTGCAGGAGCGGGCGGGCAGGGGGCAGGGGACGTGCTGCATGGGCGCCCGGAGGGGCTGCCTGCTCGCGCGGGTGGCGCATTGTATCGGTTTGTTTCATTGTATCGGTGGCGTACCTGGGCCGATCTGTCACAATGTTCAGGCTGGCCGGCAGACAGCTGCCGGCCCTTTGACCCAACGACAAGCCAGGAACCGCTGTGAGCCAGATCCCGACCCTCGACATCACCCGTTTTGACAGCGACCGCGAGGCTTTCGTGGCCGAGCTGGGCGCGGCCTACCGCCAATGGGGATTCGCGGGCATCCGCAACCACGGCATCCCGCAGGCCGACATCGACGCGGCCTACGATGTCTTCAAGGCCTTCTTCGCCCTGCCGGACGAGGTCAAGCGCAAGTACCACGTGGCCGGCAGCGGCGGCGCCCGCGGCTACACCCCGTTCGGCGTGGAAACCGCCAAGGGCTCCAAGCACTTCGACCTGAAGGAGTTCTGGCACATCGGCCGCGAGATCGCCGACGACTCCAAGTACCGTGACGTGATGGCGCCGAACCTGTGGCCGACCGAGGTCGAAGGTTTCCGTGAGCGCGGCTACGGCCTGTACCAGGCGCTGGACAATCTGGGCTCGCGCGTCCTTTCGGCACTGGCCCTGCATATCGGCCTGCCGGAAGACTTCTTCGCCGACAAAACCAACTTCGGCAATTCGATCCTGCGCCCTATCCACTACCCGCCGATCACCACCGACGACATTCCGAACGTGCGTGCCGGTGCCCATGGCGACATCAACTTCATCACCCTGCTGGTCGGCGCCAGCGCCGCGGGCCTGGAAGTGCAGTCGCATGAGGGCGAGTGGGTGCCGTTCACGTCCGACGCGGACACCATCGTGGTCAACATCGGCGACATGCTGCAGCGCCTGACCAACCACGTGTACCCGTCGACCATCCACCGCGTGGTCAACCCTCCGGGCGAGCTGGCCCGCCAGCCGCGTTACTCGGTGCCGTTCTTCCTGCACCCGAACCCGGACTTCCTGATCGACGTGCTGCCGTCGTGCATCACCCCGGAGAACCCGAGCCGGTACCCGGAGCCGATCACCGCCCACGGCTTCCTCGAGGAACGCCTGCGCGAGATCAAGCTGAAGTAATGAGAAAGCCGCCGAAAGGCGGCTTTTTCATTACGGGTAGCGCCGGGCCGTGCCCGGCGAGCGCAGCGCAGGGGTGTTCGGCAGGGCTGCGCCCTGCACCTGCAGACGCCAAAGCCAGGGCAAAAGCCAAAGCCAAAGCCAAAGCCAAAGCCAAAGCCAAAGCCAAAGCCAAAGCCAAAGCGGCTCTGGGTTTCTGCGGGTTGGGCGGGGCGGTGTGGGTTGGCAGGACACGCCGTAAACCCGTCCATGGGGGCTCGATGGCGCCATCCATGGCGCCAACGGTCCTGCCAACCCACACCGCCCCACCCCCGACACTTTCTCGCGGCGGCTGGTACCGGCGGCTCCTGGCAGGTGTCGACCTTGGTCGACACGGTAGATCCACGCCATGCGTGGATGAGATCTGTCAGATCGAAGTGGGGTAGGGGGCTGGTCCAACACGGCAGCCACCCGGAATGCTGCTTCTGCTCTTGCCCTTGCTCTTGCTCTTCTTTTTTCTTTCCGTGGCGGGGGGAACCGCCGGAATGTGTCAGAGGCCGGGCGGGGCAGGGGCGCGGGACCGCAGGCGCCATGGATGGCGCCTACGAGCCCCCATGGTGAAGTGACCCCCTGAAGTTGGACGGGTGGGGGGCTAGGCGGCCAGCGCGACCTGCTCCCGGTACTTTACCGGGCTCAAGCCCTTTAATTTCAGCCGGATACGGTC
>NZ_JASGBW010000005.1:0-196993 GCF_030053215.1 Stenotrophomonas sp. PFBMAA-4
GGGGGCGGCCCCGGCGGGCCCCCGCCCCGGCGCCCGTCCCGGCGGCCCCCCCCCCCCCCCCCCCCCCCCCGGGCCCCGGCCCCCGGGGGGGGGGGGGGGGCGCCCCCCCCCGCCCCCCCCCCTCGACTCTACCAAGACTGGCCTGCTCAGCGGGGCCTGCGCCCGTTGCGCCACAGTACGGCGCTGGCGCCGATGATGCAGGCCAGGGTAGCCAGCAGCGCGCTGGCCACGCCCCATTGCAGCACCGGCACCAGTGACTGCGCCAGCGGGTCGGCACGCAGCTGTTCCAGGCGCAGGCCGCCGGCCAGGGCCAGCAGCCAGCCGATGCTGGCGGGCGCGTAGGCGCCGACGATGTGGGTGTTCCAACGGCTCATGGCACTTCCCTGCTGAGGTGGCGATGGGGCGATTGTTCCGCCCCGCCCTCTCACAGGTTGAGACCGTGGCCGGACTCAGCGCACCCAGCCGCCGCCGAGGGCTGCCATCAGCGCTGCGCTGGCCTGCAGCTGCCGGCTCTGGATGTCCTGCAGGCCCAGCTGCGCCTGCCGCGCGTCGGTCTGCGCACTCACTACATCCAGGTAGCTCACCGCGCCGCCGGCGTAGCGGTCGCGTGCGATCTGTTCTGCGCGCCGCGCGGCCTGCACGGCGTCGTCCTCGTGCCCGCGCTGCGCGTCCAGCTGGCGCAGCAGGGTCAGCTGGTCCTCGACCTCGCGGATCGCCGCCAGCACCGTGGCCCGGTACTGCGCCGAGGCCGCATCGAACTCGGCGTAGGCCTGCGCCTTCGCAGCCCTGCGGCGGCCACCATCGAACACCGGCAGCGCCGCCAGCGGGCCCAGCGCCCAGTAGCGGTTGCCCACGTCCAGCACCGACGCGCTGCCCGAGGTCTGCCCACCCAGCAGCCCGGTCAGGCTGAGCTGCGGGAACCAAGCGGCACGCGCCACCCCGATGCCGGCGTTGGCGGCAAACACCCGCCGCTCGGCTGCGGCGATGTCCGGGCGCTGCTGCAACAGGTTGCTGGGCAGGTCCGCAGGAACCTGCGGCAGCGCTGGTAGATTGCCGTCGGCCAGCACGAAGCCACTGGCCGGGGCCCCCACCAGTTCGGCGATGGCATGGCGCAGCAGCGCATGGCGTGCATCCAGTGCATCCAGGTCGGCCTGTGCACTGGCCAGCTGGTGGCGCGCGCGGGCCACATCCAGTTCCGAGGCGATCTCGCCGCGGAAACGGTCTTCGGTCAGGGCCAGCGCCTGCCGGTAGTCGTCGATGCTGTCGCGCAGGATCACCTGCTGCGCCTCGGCGCCGCGCAGCTGCAGGTACAGCCCGGCCAGCTGCTGCGACAGGCTCAGCCGCGCCGCCGCCAGGTCATCGCCGCTGGCCTCGGCACGCGCCCCTGCCGCAGCGGCGGCATTGCGCAGGCGTCCCCACAGGTCCAGGTCGAAGGACAGCGAGAACGCCGCGCTGTTGCTGTCGTAGATCGCAGGCTGGGTGGCGCTGCGCAGCGGCTTGTCATCGGACTGGCGCTGGCGCATCGGGCCGCCACTGAAGCCGACCTGCGGCGCGCGGGCCGACGCCACTTCACCGGCTGCGGCACGCGCGGCATCGTAATGGGCCACGGCCAGCGCCAGGGTCGGGCTGGCCTCGACCAGCTGCTGCTGCAGGTGGTCCAGCTGCGGATCCTGGAAGGCCTGCCACCACGCAGCCGGCAACGGCGAGGCGGCCGCGGGTGCGCCACTGCCTTCATAGCCTGCCGGCATCGCCACGGCAGGCACCTGGTAAGTCGGCGCGAGCGAACATCCGCCGAGCAGCACCGCGCCCAGCACCAGCACCAGCCGGCGTTCAACCACGCGCATGTGCAGGCTCCTGCTCACCGGCGACCACGCGCACATGGTCGCCTTCGCGCAGGGCATCCGGCGGGTTGGGAATGACCCGGTCGCCCGCCTTCAGCCCACGGTCCACCCGCAGCGTGCTGCCCAGGTCGCTGGCGATATGGATGTCGCGCAGGTGGACGATGTCCTTGCCATCGACCACCGCCACCTGGGTGCCCTTGGCGCGGAAGATCAGCACCTCGGACGGCACGCTCACGCCATCGCCGCCGCCCTGCTGCGGCAGGGTCACTTCGGCGTAGCTGCCCGGCAGCAGCGCGCCGTCGGCGTTGTCGACCACGAACTGCGCCAGCAGCGTGCCCGAACTGCGGTCGATCGCACTGGAGTCTCCCTGCAGTGTGGCGGTGAAGTGGCGGCCGGAGTGGCCCGGCACCTGCAGGCTGGCCTGCAGACCCGGCGTGATGCTGCCCGCGCTGTTCTGCGGCACCGGCACCATCAGGCGCAGGCGGCGCGTGTCGGCAATGTTGAACAGTTCGCGGCCGCTGTCATCGGCGCGGATCAGCTGGCCGACGTCGGTCTGCCGCGAGGTTACGGTGCCATCGAACGGTGCGCGCAGCGTGCGGTAGCGCCCCAGTTCCTGCAGCCGCGCATAGTCGGCCTGCGCCGCTTCCACGCTGGCCTGCGCCGCCAGCGCATTGGCCTGCTTCTCATCGGCTTCCTGGCGCGACACCGAATGGCTGCCCAGCATGCCCTGCCAGCGCTCGGCACTGACCTTGGCCAGCGCGGCATCGGCCTGCGCCTGCAGCAGGTGCGCATGGGCCTGGGCGATCTGCTGATCCAGTTCCGGGCTGTCGATCACCGCCAGCACCTGGCCGGCCTTGACCGACTGGCCGATGTCGGCATTCCATGATTTGAGGTAGCCACCGACCCGCGCGTGGATGGGCGCTTCGGTCCAGGCAGTCAGGTGCGCCGGCAGGGTCATCGTGCCCGCCGCCGCCTGTGCACCGGCCGTGACAACCTGCACGGCCGGCACCGCCTGGCGCTCGGTCCATTCCACCACGGCGTGCGCCTGCTGCGCGCGCAGGCCCAGGCCGGCGGCAACCACGACCACCGCGATGGCGGCACCCAGGATGAGGGGGCGGCGCAGCGAACGCTGCGGCAGCGAAGCATCAGACATGCAGGGGCTCTCCGGCGGGGGCGGTGCGGGGCTTACGCGAGTGGGCCAGGGCAAACACCACCGGCACGAACAACAGGGTGGCGCAGGTCGCCAGCAGCAGGCCGCCGATGACCGCGCGGCCCAGCGGCGCGTTCTGCTCGGTGGACAGTGCGGTCGGCAGCATGCCCAGGATCATCGCCAGCGCGGTCATGCAGACCGGCCGGAAACGGGTGAACCCGGCTTCCAGCGCGGCCTTGGCGGCATCGCCGTGTTCGGCCAGGCGCTCGCGGCAGAAACTGACCACCAGGATCGAATTGGCCGTGGCCACGCCCATGCACAGGATGGCCCCGGTCAGCGCGGGCACCGACAACGAGGTGTGGGTGAGGAACAGCATCCAGACCACACCGGCGAGGCCAGCGGGCAGCGCGGTGATGATGACGAAGGGATCGGTCCACGACTGGAAGTTGATGACGATCAGCAGGTAGATCAGCACGATGGCGGCCAGCAGGCCGTAGCCGAGGCCGGTAAAGGCCACATGCAGCGCATCGATCTGGCCATGCAGGCCGACCTCGGTGCCACGCGGGCGCTGGCTGGCCATGCCATCGATGACCGTCTGCACATCGGCGGCCACCGCGCCCAGGTCGCGTCCCTGCACGCTGGCGTACACGTCCAGGGTGGGCTGCACGTTGTAGTGGGTCACCACCGCCGAACTGGAACCGCGCTGGATCTCGGCCAGGCCGCCCAGCACCTGCGGCACGCCGCTGCTGCCGGTGACCGGCAACGCGCTCAAGGCGGCCAGGCTGTCCATGCGGTACTGCGGGGTGGCGGCCACCACGCCATAGGAAATGCCGTTCTTCGGGCTCAGCCAGAACGTCGGCGCCACCTGGCCACTGCCGGCCAGCGAGGCCACCATGCTGTTGGTGACGTCGCGCTCGGTGATGCCCAGGCCGTTGGCGCGCAGGCGGTCCACGTCCACCTTCAGCGTCGGGTAGCCATCGGGCTGCTGCAGGCGCAGATCGACCAGGCCGGGCACGTGGCGCAGGCGGCGGATCAGTTCCTGCGCATAGGCGCGGTTGCCGGCCGCATTGGGCCCGGCAATGCGCACGTCCATCGGCGCCGGCGAACCGAAGTTGAGGATCTGGCTGCTGGTATCGGCCGGCAGGAAGGCGAAGCTGGTGCCCGGGAAGGCGGCCGGCAGCACTTCGCGCAGGCGACGCTCGTACCCGGCGGCATCACCGTGTCCGGGCTTCAGCGAAACCTGGATGTCACCGTCCTGCGGGCCGATGGTGCCGCTGGCGCTGTAGGCCATGTTGATGCCGGTCATCGGCAGGCCCAGGTTGTCGACGATGGCATCGATCTCGGCCGGCGGGACTTCCTGGCGGATGCGCGCCTCAATGCGATCGAAGGCAGCAGCGGTTTCCTCGATGCGGGTGCCCAGCGGCAGGCGCACATGCAGCGACAGCGCACTGGCCTCGGTGGCCGGGAAGAAATCCTGGCCCAGGGTCGGCAGCAGTGCGAACGACACCAGCACGCAGGCCATGAAGCCGATCAGGAACGGCCGGCGGTTGCCCAGGGCCAGGCCAAGCAGCGCGTGGTAGCGGTCACGCACGGCCGAGAAACCGCCTTCGAAGCGCTGCTGCCAGCGCACCAGCGTGGCGGCCAGGCGCGCGCGGCGGTGCTGCGGATGATCGCCCTCGTGATGGTTGAGGAAGGCATCTTCGGGATGGTGGCCCACGCCATGCTCGACCCGGTGCGGGCGCAGCAGGTACAGCGCCATGGTCGGCACCAGGGTGCGCGACAGCACGAACGAACTGCCCATGGCGAAGATGACCGCCAGCGCCATCGGGCGGAACAGGTAGCCGGCGATGCCATCGAGCAGGAACATCGGCACGAACACGATGCAGATGCACAGCAGCGAGACGAACGCCGGGCCGACGATCTGTGCGGCGCCATCGAGGATGGCCTCGCGCACGCCCTTGCCCTGCTCCAGGTGCCAGTTGACGTTCTCGATGGTCACCGTCGCATCGTCGACCAGGATGCCCACCGCCAGCGCCAGGCCGCCCAGGGTCATCACATTGAGCGTCTGCCCGGCCGCCGACAGCAGCGCGATGGCCGACAGCACCGCCAGCGGGATCGATGCAGCGATGATCACCGTCGAACGCCAGCTACCGAGGAACACCAGGATCATCACGCTGGTCAGCAGCGCGGCGATGATGCCTTCGCGGGCGACGCTGCTGATCGATTCACGCACGAAGGTGGAAGCATCGCCAAGCAGCGAGATCTTCAGCGATGGCGGCAGGGTTTCGCCGATCTGCGGCAGCATGGCGCGGATGCGGCTGACCAGGGTGAGCGTGGAGGCATCGCCATTCTTCAGCGCGGCCATCAGCACCGAGTGGCCGCCGTTGACGCGCACGATGTTGGTCTGTGGCGGCGAGCCATCGCGCACGTGGGCGACCTGGCCGATGGTGACCACCGCGCCATTGACCGTGCGGATCGGCAGATCGTTGAGCGCTTCGATGTCGCTTGGGCTGTTGTTGAGCAGCACGGTGAACTCGTTGCCGCCCAGCTTGGCCGTGCCCACCGGGGTGATCTGGTTCTGCGCGGCCAGCGCGTTGCCGACGTCCTGCGCGGACAGGCCTTTGGCGGCCAGCGCCTGCGGATCGAGGTCGAGGGTGATCTGCCGCTGCTTGCCGCCGTAGGGTGCGGGGATGGCCAGGCCGGGAATGGAGGTGAGCGGTGGGCGCACGGTGTTCTGCGCCAGGTCGCGGATCTGCGATTCGCCCAGGGTCGGGCTGGAGAACGCCATCTGCAGCACCGGCACGGTGGAAGCGCTGTAGTTGAGGATCAGCGGCGGGGTCATGCCGGCCGGCATCTGCTTGACGATGGTCTGCGAGATGGCGGTGATCTGCGCGTTGGCGGTACGAATGTCCACGCCGGGCTGGAAGAACACCTTGACCACGCCCATGCCGGCCAACGACTGCGATTCGATGTGTTCGATGTCGTTGACGGTGGTGCTGAGCGCGCGCTCGTAGGGCGAGATGACGCGGCCGGACATGGCATCGGGGGACAGGCCGGTGTACTGCCAGACGACGGCGATGACGGGGATGCCGATGTCGGGGAACACGTCGGTGGGCGTACGCAGGGCGCTGAGCGGACCGACGATGCAGATGAAAATGGCCATCACCACGAAGGTGTAAGGCTTGTTGAGCGCGGTCCTGACCAAGCCGAGCATGCAGCTCTCCAGCAGTGCGTGTGCCCACCGTGGGCAGCGCAGGCCGGAAAGTATCGGCGCTGGCAGTTAAAACAAAGCTGTGCCGTGGATGAAACATCTTTCATGAAAGGGGTGGGGTTCGGCAGGGCTGCGCCCTGCACCTGCTTAATACAACGTCAACTGCAAAAGCCACAGCGGCATTCCGTGGGATGGCGGGGCACTGTGGGTTTGCGGGGACGCCGTAAACCCATCCATGGGGGCTTGGTCGCCGCATCCATGCGGCTCACACCCCGCAAACCCACAGTGCCCCGCCTTCGACAGGTTCACGCGGCTGTTGGAACCTGCTGGTGGTGGGTGCCGACCGTTGGTCGGCACATCTGTCAGATATCGGATGAATTCATCCACGCATGGCGTGGATCTACTGGCAATGCCGGCTGTTGGTAGGTGTCGACCTTGGTCGACACATCTGTCAGACATCGATATCCGACCCCGCGCCGACCAACGGTCGGCACCCACCGTCAGCAACCGGACCCACCCCGCCATCCCACGGAATGCAGGCTTTTGAAGTTGATTGCAGCAGGTGCAGGGCTGCAAGCCCTGCAGAAGAACACCCCCTACAGCACCTGCGGCCGGCACAGCAGGCTGAAACTGGCACCGCCCAGCCGCGACTCCCCGGCCGTCACACGGAACCCGTGCAGGCCAGCAATGGCCGCCACGATCGACAGGCCCAGGCCGAACCCCCCGCCTTCGCTCGCATCAGCCCGATGGAACCGCTGGAACACCAGGCTGCGCTCCGCCTCGGCAATGCCCGGGCCGGAATCCTCCACCACGATGCACGTGGCAGTGTCCTGTACCCGCGCGGCCAGCCGCACCCGGCCGCCCTCCGGCGCAAACCGGATCGCGTTGTCCAGCAGGTTGCCGATCGCCTCGAACAACAGCCCGCGATCACCCACCACGCCCGGCAGGTCCGCCGCCAGTTCCAGCTCCAGCCATTGGCCCTTTTCCTCGGCCAGCGGCGCGTAGAACGCATGGATCTCCTGCAGCAGCGCCTCCGGCGCCAGCGCGACGAAACCGGAGCGGCGCTGGTGGTCCTCCAGCTCGGAAATACGCAGCAGCGCGCGGAAACGCGCCATCAGCGTATCGGTCTCGTCCAGCACCTGCTCCAGCGCAAGCGCCTGCGGTTCACCCTCGCCCACCTGCTGGCGCATGCGGTACAGCTGCGCGCGCAGCCGGGTCAGCGGCGTGCGCAGGTCGTGGGCGATGTTGTCGCACACCCCTTTGACCTCGGTCATCAACTGCTCGATGCGGTCGAGCATCGCATTGACGATCGAAGCCAGCATGTCCAGTTCATCGCGGCGGCTGGACAACGGCAGGCGCTGCCCCAGGTTGCCGGCCACGATCTGCGCGGTGGCCTGTTCAATGGCCTGGATGCGCCGCAGTGGCCGCCGGCGCAGCAGGTGCCAGCCGAGCAGGCCGGGCACCAGGGTCAGCGACACGCCCCACAGCAGCGCATCAAGAATCAGGTGATTCACCTCGTTCAAGGGACCGCTGTAGCGCACCAGCACCAGGATGCGGCCGTCGCGGGTCGGCATCGCCAGGCCGAAGCCGCGCTTGCCCTGCGCGTTGGCATCGGTGATCGGCAGCCCCGATACCGGGTGCGCGCTGCCATCGCGCGGCAGTTGCGCCGGCAGGGTTTTCAGCACGCCGGCCAGCGGCTGACCCTGCGGGCTGAACAGCCCGTAGGCGTCGATGCCATGCAGGTCGTAGCGGCGGTTCTCGCGCAGGGCTTCGGTCAGCGCGTCGCCGGTGAAGTGTTCGAACAGGTGCGCCCGCTGCAGGACCGCAGACTGCGCCAGCTCGTCCAGGTACAGCGACACCCGCCAGTACAGCACGCCCAGCAGCACGCACGACCACGCCACGAACAGCAGGCTGTACAGCCCCAGCAGGCGGCTGCTGGACGAACGCCAGCCGTCAGACAGTTTCGCTGAGGACATAGCCACTGCCGCGCACGGTACGGATCAGCGACGGCAGGTCGGCCTGGTCGAGCTTGCGCCGCAGGCGGCCGATATGGACGTCGATCAGGTTGGTGCCCGGGTCGAAGTGGTAGCCCCACACTTCCTCGAACAGCATCATCCGGGTCAACACCTGCCCGGCGTTGCGCATCAGGTATTCCAGCAGCTTGAACTCGGTCGGCAGCAGGCTCAGGCTGCGGCCACCCCGGTGGGCGGTGCGCGCCAGCAGGTCCAGCTGCAGGTCGCCCACGCGCAGCACGGTCTCGTTGCTGGCCGGCTGCTGGCGGCGACGCAGCAGCACTTCCACCCGCGCAGCCATCTCGTCGGAAGCGAACGGCTTGGTCAGGTAGTCATCGCCGCCGGCACGCAGGCCACGCACGCGCTCGTCCACGTCGGACAACGCGCTGAGCATCAGCACCGGGGTCTGCACGCCGATGCGGCGCAGGGTGGTGACGATGGCCAGGCCATCCAGCCCGGGCAGCATGCGGTCCAGGGTGATGGCGTCGTAGTCGCCGCTGGCGGCACGGACCAGGCCTTCACGGCCGTCGGCCACCCAGTCCACCTGCAGCCCATGGTTGCCCAGCTCCGCCACGATTTCCTGGGCGGTGATGGCATCGTCCTCGATGGTCAATACGCGCGACATGGGCACCGCTGAAGTCCAGACTCGCCCATGCTCGCCAAATCGGCCGGTGCGGGCAAATGAAACATGCTTCATGCGGGCGCCCGGTACGCACCGGTTCAGCCCGGCTCGTTGTCCTCGCCGGGCAGTTCGCCCAGTTCGCCCTGCACCTGCACGTTGTTGCGGCCCATGGCCTTGGCCCGGTAGCACTGGGCATCGGCGGAGGCCACCGCCTCATCCACGGTCATGCCCGTCTCAAGCGGGGCAATGCCGATGCTGGCGCCGATACGCAGCCGTGCGGTGTCCCACGGAATGGACAGCGCGGCCAGGGTCTGCAGCAGTTCGCGGCCGATGCGGGCGGCACGGCGCGGGCCACAGCCAGGCAGAATCACCGCGAACTCGTCGCCGCCCAGCCGCGCCACGATGTCCGAATCGCGCACGCCGTGGCGCAGTACGCTGGCCACTGCCCACAGCACGGCATCGCCGGCCAGATGGCCCCAGGTGTCGTTGACCGGCTTGAAGCGGTCCAGGTCGATGAACATCAGCGAGGCGGCCTGGCCGGTGCGCTCGACGCGGGTGATCGCCTGCTGCAGGTGCGCCTCGAAACCCCGGCGGTTGCCCAGTTCGGTCAGCGGGTCGATCTCGGCCAGGTGGCGCGCCTCGCGCTGGCGGGCGCGCTGCTGGGTATCGTCGCGCAGCACCCACACCGCGCCGCGCACGTGGCCGTCGTCGTCGCGCAGCCAGGCACGGGTGAGGTCCACCGGCACTGTGGCTGCGCCCATCCGCATCAGCAGGTCAGCATGCAGGTCCACGGCATTGCTGTCCGGGTCCAGCAGTACGGCCACGTCCAGCACCGAGCCGGGCGCGTATTCGGTGGTGAGCGACAGCACGTCCTGCACGTTGTGGCCGGCCAGAGCCAGCGCGTTATCACCCGCAAGGATGCGCACGGCCGCAGCGTTGGCATACTCGATACGTCCTTCCAGGGTCACGCTCAGCACGAGGTCCGTCACGGCATCCAGGGTGATGCGGCTGCGCTGTTCGGTTTCGTACAGGCGCTGCTCACTGCTGCGCTGCGCAGTGACGTCCTGGATCTGCGACACGAAATGCAGCGGCTCACCGCGCTCGTTGCGCACCAGCGAGACCGACAGGCGCGCCCAGATGGTGTTGCCATCGCGGTTGAGGTAGCGCTTTTCCAGGTGGTAGTAGTTGCGCCGGCCGGCCAGCAGGTCCTGCACCAGGGCCAGGTCGGTCTGCAGGTCGGCCGGATGGGTCAGGCGCTGGAAATCCACCTGCAGCAGCTCTTCGCGCGGGTAGCCCAGGATCCGGCACAGCGCGTTGTTGACGTCCAGCCAGCGCCCTTCGAGCGAGACCAGGGCCATGCCCAGCGCCGCCGAGGTGAACGCACCGGCGAACTTGTCCGCCGCCAGCCGCGCATCGGCACGCGCCTGCTGCATCTCGGTGATGTCGATGGCCATGCCGACGTAGCCGATGCGCTGGCCGTCGGCACCGTCCATGCGGCTGATCGACAGGCGCACCTGGCGGCGCTGGCCATCCTTGCGCAGGAAGGTCCACCGCCGCGAGAACGTGCGGCCCTGGGCCTGCGCGGTCATGGCCTGGAACATCGTCGGCAGGCGCCCCTCGGCATCGGCCAGCGGCGCCAGGAACACGGCCATCTCTTCAGGCTCATGGAAGATGCCCGGGTCGACCCGGCCCACCACATCGTCGGCCGAATAGCCCAGCAGGCGCTCGGCGCCGGTGTTGAACAGGGTGATCATGCCCTGCGGATCGGTGGCCATCACCGCCACTTCGTCGGATGCATCGACCAGCGCCTGCAGCCGCTGGCGCATTTCCGCCGCGTCCTGCCGGGCCTGCTGCAGTTCGGTCACATCGTCATGGGCGCCGGCCATCCACAGCGGTCGCCCCTGCCCGTCCCACTCGAACACGCGCCCGCGGTCGTGGATCCAGATCCAGCGGCCGTCCTTGTGGCGCATGCGCAGCAGGCACGCGTACTGATCGGTGTGCCCCTGGAAATGCGCTTCCAGCGCCGCATCCGAACGCGCCAGGTCATCGGGATGGACCAGTGCCTGGAACGTGTCCTGGCTTACCGGCTCCAGGTCTTCCTGGCGGTAGCCGACGATCTCCGCCCAGCGCGCGTTGATGCGCATCTGGCCGGTCTGCACGTTCCATTCCCAGGTGCCGGCGGCGGTGCCTTCAATGATCATCGCCAGGCGGCGACGGTCTTCGGCCAGCTCCAGCAGGCGGCGCTCGACCAGGGTGCCTTCGTTGTTGCCGGGGCCGCCCATCAGCGCCCCGTGCCCTGCGCGCACGCGCACGCCGGCCGCAGCAGTGGGCTGCAACCGTGATGGATGCTGGCGGGTACGATTGGCGCCACGGCCCTCCCCGGCGACGTCGGGACGGCCCGATGGCCCCCCCATGGGCGCAAGTGTGCGCACTGTGGGGGAACCTCGACAAGTCCCCCCACCCGGGCCGCAGCGCAGGTGGGGCGGAGGTCAGCTGCGCTTGGCGCGGGCGAAGGCGTCGGCCAGGGCGTTGTTGGCCGGTGGCGTCGACTGCGCGGGGCGACCGCCCGTGCCCTGCCCGCGGTTCTGGCCACGGTTCGGGCCGCCTGCATCGCGGCGCGGCCCCTGCCCCTGGCCGCGCTCCTCGCGCTGGCCCGGCCGGCTGGTGGCCTGGCCGGGGGTGTCGTCCAGGCGCCGGGTCAGGGCAATGCGCTTGCGCGGCACGTCCACCTCCAGCACCTTCACCTTGACGATGTCGCCGGCCTTGACCACGTCGCGCGGATCCTTGACGAAGGTGTCCGACAGCGCCGAGATATGGATGAGCCCGTCCTGGTGCACGCCGATGTCGACGAAGGCACCGAAGGCTGCCACGTTGCTGACCACGCCTTCCAGCACCATGCCTTCGCGCAGGTCCTTGATGTCCTCCACGCCCTCGGCGAAGCGGGCCGCCTTGAACTCCGGACGCGGGTCGCGGCCCGGCTTTTCCAGTTCCTTGAGGATGTCGCGCACCGTCGGCACGCCGAAGGTCGCATCGGTGAACTGCTCGGCTTTCAGGCCACGCAGGAAGCTGCCGTCGCCGATCAGCGCCTTGATCGGGCGCGCGGTGCTGGCGACGATGCGCTCGACCACCGGATAGGCTTCCGGGTGCACGGCCGAGGCATCCAGCGGCTGGTCTCCATCGGCGATGCGCAGGAAGCCGGCGCACTGCTCGAAGGTCTTTTCGCCCAGGCGCGCGACCTTCAGCAGATCCTTGCGGCGCTTGAACGGGCCGTTGTCATCGCGGTGGCGCACGATGTTCTCGGCCACCGTGGACGACAGGCCGGACACGCGCGACAGCAGCGCGGCCGACGCGGTGTTGACGTAGACGCCGACAGCGTTCACGCAGTCCTCCACGCGCGCATCCAGCGCCCGCGCCAGGCGGTACTGGTCCACGTCGTGCTGGTACTGGCCAACTCCGATCGCCTTGGGTTCGATCTTCACCAGTTCGGCCAGCGGGTCCTGCAGGCGGCGGGCGATAGACACCGCGCCACGCAGCGACACGTCCAGGCCGGGGAACTCCTTGGCCGCAAATTCAGACGCCGAGTACACCGAGGCACCGGCCTCGCTGACCACCACCTTCTGCAGCTTCGGGTTGCCGGCGGCCTTGATCGCCTCACCGGCCAGCTTGTCGGTCTCGCGGCTGGCGGTGCCGTTGCCGATCGCGATCAGTTCGACGTTGTGCTTGGCGCACAGCTGCCTGATCGTCTGCAGCGACTGGTCCCACTGCCGGCGCGGCTCGTGCGGGTAGATGGTCTCGGTGGCCACCAGCTTGCCGGTGGCATCGACCACGGCGATCTTGCAGCCGGTGCGGATGCCCGGGTCCAGGCCCAGCACGGTCTTCGGCCCGGCCGGCGCGGCCAGCAGCAGGTCCTTCAGGTTGTCACCGAACACGGCAATGGCGTCGGCCTCGGCCTTCTCGCGGGCCTGGTTGAACAGGTCCAGCAGCAGGTGCGTGTGCAGCTTCGCGCGCCAGGTCAGGCGGCAGGCATCGAGCAGCCAGCGATCGCCGGCGCGGCCCTGGTCGGCGATGCCGGCCTTGCGCGCCACGCGGCCTTCGGCGTACTGGTGGCCGGCTTCGGCATCGCTGCCCGGGTCCAGCTCCAGGAACAGGATCTCTTCGCGGCGCGCCCGGAACAGCGCCAGCAGGCGGTGCGAGGGAATCTTCGCCAGCGATTCGGCGTGTTCGAAATAATCGCGGTACTTGGCGCCCTCGGTTTCCTTGCCCTCGGCCACGCGGGCGCGGATGACGCCGGTTTCGCCCAGCCAGGTGCGCAGTTCGCCCACCAGCGCGGCATCTTCGCCCCAGCGCTCCATCAGGATCGCGCGGGCGCCTTCCAGCGCCGCCTTGGTATCGGCCACGCCCTTTTCAGCATCGACGAAGGTGGCAGCGAACACCTGCGGGTCCTGCGTGGGGTCGCCCAGCAGGCCATCGGCCAGCGGCTCCAGCCCGGCCTCGCGGGCGATCTGCGCGCGGGTGCGGCGCTTGGGCTTGTACGGCAGGTACAGATCCTCCAAGCGGCTCTTGGTATCGGCGGCGAGGATGTCGTTGCGCAGCGCGTCGCTCAGCTTGCCCTGCTCGCCGATGCTGGCCAACACGGCGGCGCGGCGGTCTTCCAGCTCGCGCAGGTAGGTCAGGCGTACTTCCAGGTTGCGCAGCTGGGTGTCGTCCAGGCCACCGGTCACTTCCTTGCGGTAGCGGGCGATGAACGGAACGCTGGCGCCCTCGTCGAGCAGGCCGACCGCGGCACGTACCTGGGCGGACTGGGCACCGATCTCGTCGGCGATGGTCTGGGCGATCTGCTGGGCGAGCGCGCTCTGGGCGTTCTTGGCGTCGTGCATTGCTTCAGGTCTGGGCCGCGTTACGGGAAGGTCCCATTCTGGCAACCCCCGGCCGAGCGGGACAAGGCGTTGACAGGCGGTGGGATTCAGCCTCCGGCGGCCGGTCTGGACGCCGGCATCCTGGCGGGGGGGCTGGGATGCCGGCGCGGGCGCGATGGTGGGCGCGCCCTGCCGCGTGCTACGGGGTCAACGGTAGTGGCGGGCGGCGCGCTGCATGACGATGTCGTCGCGCAGGCTTTCCAGGGCCATCAACCGGACCTTGCCGACACCCTGCAGTTCCATGAACCGCTCGGTGTAGAACTCCGGCCCCAGCGCGGTGTCGGCGCGGGATTTGCTGAAGCCGTAGGGCACTACGCCCTTTTCGCCATCCTTGCTACCACCCACATAGAGAACGATTGCCATGTGATGTCTTCCTCCAAATTGCTACTGCGTACTGCACACGATGAGCGGTACTTGCGAGCTCATCGGGATAGAGCTTACCGCGATCAAGCTGACTGGAACGTCACGAAGGCTAATGACGATCGGTTGCATGCAGATGACTGCCGGATCACTGCAGAATGCTTACAGATCCTTAACTTCCGGCTAACAAACGGGGGTTTCCAGCCAACGGCGCAGCCCCTCGTGGGTGGTGGTGGTTGGTTGACTGGCAGTCGATCGGCATCGCGAGCTGGGCCGGGCGGTTCCCGGGTGCCACCACCCACGGAAAAGAAAAAGAAGATCAAAAGCAGAGCGGCCTGGCTGGCCGCTCTTTGTAGAGCCGAGCCCATGCTCGGCTGCCTTTCGCGGGGCAACGGCAAGCCGAGCGCAGGCTCGGCTCTACACGAGCAAGCGCAGCGCGCGACCCGCTTCTGCTGTTCTTTTTCTTTTTCGTGGCTGGACGCCCCAGGAACGTGTCCGTGGCCGGGCAGGTGGGTTGCGCAGGGGCGTGAGCCGCATGGATGCGGCGACCGAGCTTACAGGGACGTACTTGCAGCGTCCCCTGCGCAATCCACCTGCCCGGCCAGCCCCCATGAATCACCGCGCCCCAGCCACGAGGGGCTGCGCCGTTGGCTGGACACTACGGCCACCAGCCATGCCCGAACCGGGCGTAATGATCCGCCGCGCGCTCGAACGGATTGCGCGCACTCACCCCGCCGCACAGCAGGTACACCGGCAGGTACAGCGGCCCCAGCACCAGGTACTGGTACACGTGCGCCCGCTCGTGGTCATCCAGCCGGATCAGCGGCTCCACGCCCCACCCCGCCTGGTGCGCATAAGTGCGGCACGACATGCCCAGGTCGTGGCCGGTGTGCAGGATCACATTGCCCAACGTGATCGCCCCACCCGGCCCCCAGGGCCAGTGGTCGAAGATGAGCGCACAGTCGCGCCCGCTCCAGCGCAGCTTCGCCCCGCCCAACAGGCCGGCCAGCCCAGCGATCACACCGATCAGCGTATTGGGCACGGTCCAGGCCGCGCCCAGCACCTGCAGCGCGCGCAGCCAGAGGGGCCAGGGCCGGGAGGCGGCGTTCAATCGGCCTCGTTCGGGATCAGCAGCCACAGGATCAGATAGATCAGGATGCCGGGGAAAGCCGCCGAGCCGATCGAGATCAACACGAACACGATCCGCACCAGGGTCGGGTTCCAGCCGAAGCGATGGGCGATGCCGCCCATCACGCCGGCGATCATGCGATCGTTCAACGAACGCGACAGCGTGCGTGGCGTGGTGTTCATGGCGGTTCTCCTCGGGAATCAGAAGGCACAGTCGAGCGTGGCTCGACTCTACACCCGGGCCATGTCTACGGCGTGCGTTGGCGCAGCGCCTGCAGGCGGGTGCCGAACCAGGCCGCGGCGGTCTGTTCAGCCTGCCCGGGGCACTGGATGCGGTAAGGCTTGCCGCTCATGCTGCTCTGGCTGGCCGCGCGCTCGATGAACTGCTCGGCGCTGTCCACCTTGTCCTTCTTCAGCAGGTAATCGTACTTGCGCTGCAGGTGCGCACGCGCCTCGGCCGCGTCATGCCAGCTGCCGTTGCGCTGGAACCGGCACTGCGAACCATCCAGGCTGCCGATCAGCTGGGCGATCTCGCGCTGCGCCTGCGGGCCGGGGGCGGCGTGGGCAAGCGGCGTTGCCAGCAGTGCGGCGAGAATCAATGGAATACGGTACGGCATCATCCCCCCAGGGCAGTGTACAGAGGCAGTCGAGCAAGCTCGACTCTACGGGTCGCGGGCCTTCAGCCAGCCATCGATCGTTGCCGGCACTTCGCGCTGCGCGCGGCCGGAGACGTAGATCCCGATGTGCCCGCCGCGAAAACTGGATTCAGTGTAATCAGCCGTGCCCAATCGCCCACGCATGGCCCGCGAGGCATCCGGCGGCACCAGATGATCCTGCTCGGCATAGATGTTCAGGACCGGCAGGGTCACCTGCGACAGATCCACCGCTTCCTCGCCGATCCGCACTGTGCCATTCACCAGCCCGTTGCCCTGGTAGAACTGCTTGATGAAGTCACGGAACGCCTCGCCCGCCAGGTCCGGCGAATCGAAGATCCACTTCTCCATGCGCAGGAAATCCTCCAGCGCGGCCTTGTCATCGAGGATGTCCAGCAGGCCAACGTACTTCTGCACGTTCAGCCGGAACGGCTTGAGCATCAGGTAACTGGCGTTCATCAGATC
Source organism: Stenotrophomonas sp. PFBMAA-4 (assembly GCF_030053215.1). Taxonomy (NCBI): domain Bacteria; kingdom Pseudomonadati; phylum Pseudomonadota; class Gammaproteobacteria; order Lysobacterales; family Lysobacteraceae; genus Stenotrophomonas; species Stenotrophomonas sp. PFBMAA-4. The sequence goes on from NZ_JASGBW010000005.1 coordinate 16,359, forward strand.
GGCCGGGATGTTGCCCAGCGTGTCCACCAGCAGGTCCACGTCCACCTGCCGCGCCCAGTGCGAGAGCATGTTGTCGGCGGTATGGAAATCGACCGGGGTGACCATCGTGATCAGGTTGCCCAGTTTGTGCCGGCGCAGCGCGGCATAGCACAGGGCGAACACGCCGCCCTGGCAGATGCCCAGCATGTCCACCGGCCCACCGCTGCGCGCACGCAGCGCATCCACTGCGCCATCGATGTAGCGCAGCAGGTAGTCCTCCAGGGTCTGGAAGCGCTCGGAGCGGTCCGGGTAGCCCCAGTCCAGCACGTACACGTCCTGGCCCAGCGCCAGCAGCTTCTGCACCAGCGAACGGTCCGCCTGCAGGTCGACCATGTACGGCCGGTTGACCAGCGCGTAGACGATCAGCAGCGGCGGCTTGCGGCTCGGCGCCTGCTCGCCCACGAACCGGTACAGCACCACCTTGCCGTCGCGCCAGATTTCCTCGCGGGCGGTGGCACCATAATCCACGTCCTCCACCTGCGGCAGCAGTTTCAGCCCTTCCATCAGCTTGCGCTGCATGGCCAGGGTTTCCTGCATCAGGTCATCGGCGTTGAAGCCCAGCGGTCCTTTCATCGGTCGTTATTTCCGCGCAGTGGTGCGGCGTGTGGCGGGCTTCGCCGGTGCTTTCTTTGCTGCGGCCTTCCTGGCAGCCGGCTTGGCCACGGCGGACTTCTTTGCCGGCGCGGCCTTCTTCGCCGCCTTGCGCGCGGCCGGCTTCACCTTGGCCGGGGCGGGCTGCGCCACCGGGTCGACCTCGGCGGTACCGGCCAGCACCGCCACCTGCGCCTGCAGGCGGCGCAGGCTGCGCTCCAGCTCGGCGATGCGGCGGTGGGCGGCGTCCATCTCGCTGCGCGTGGGCAGGCCGATGCGTTCGCTCACCTGCTCGACCTCGCGCTGCAGGCCCGCACGCAGGCGCATCTGCGCATTGCCCAGCGAGGCGTAGACCTGCTGGAACGCCTCGGACAGGGCAACCTTGGCGTAGGCCTCTTCGGCCACCTCGATCCACAGGTCGAACATTGCCCGTGCGCTGGTCAGCTGGCTGCCCGGCTGTTCGTGCTCGGCCAGGCGCTTCTCGAACAGGTCGAAGGCCTCTTCCAGCGCCTGCTTGATCTGGTCCACGTAGGCACGCGAATGCTGCTGGTATTCCTCCTGCGCACGCAGCAGGGTCTGCCAGCGCGCCTGGTGCTCGCGGCCGGGGCCGAACGCCGGGCTCTGCAGCCACGGGCCCGCCTGCACCTGCCATTGCTGCAGCCAGGCAGCGAACTCGGGCAGCGAGGCACCGGCCTGGGTGCTGCCGCGTGCGCCCTGCAGCATCCACTGCAGCATGCCATCGCCCTGCCCCTGCACGGCTTCGCGCCAGGCCTGGGCCACGTCGGCGCTGCTGGCGTCGCGGCCGGCAAAGCGCGCGGCCACTTCCTGCATGGTGCCGTACCAGCTGCCAGCCTGCTCGCGGAAGCGGCGCAGCGCATCTTCCGGGGCACCCTGCCCCTGCTCGGGCAACAGCTGCCCCCACCAGTCGAACAGGCGCTGCCAGCTGCCGGGGTCGTCCCCGGCCGGTGCGCCCGGCGTGGCGGCATGGCGCAGGGCATCGCCCCAGGCGCCGAAGTACTGGCGGGACAGGTTCTCGAAATCGCTGCTGCCGGCGTCGTGGGCCGAGCTGGTCATCGCGGGCCTCCGCTGGGCTGGGTCATGGCTTGGGGATGTGCAGGGTCTTGCTGATCATCAGCGACCCGGACAGGGCGAACAGCAGCACCATCGGGTGCAGCTGCCACGGGCCGAGCTGCCATTGCCCGAACCAGAGGTTGTGGCCGATGGCGTCGGTGCCGGCGGCAATGGCCAGCACGATCACCAGCGCCAGGCTGGTGGGAATGGGCGTGCCCTCGAAATACTTGACCTTGCCCTCGTCGCCGGACAGCGATTCGGCGGTCACGTTGTAACGGGCCAGGCGGCTGACGCCGCAGCAGACGAAGTAGCTCAGCACCAGCCAGTCCCAGCCGCCCTGCATGCCGCAGGCATAGGCCAGCGCCGCCGGGGCCACGCCGAAGGAGATCACGTCCGACAGCGAATCAAGCTCGCGGCCCAGCGTGGAACTGGACTTGCGCCAGCGCGCGATGCGGCCGTCGAGGGCGTCGAAGATGAAGGCCAGCGGGATCAGCGCCATGCCGAACATCAGGTAGCCGCGCTCGCCGTCCTGCAGGAAGCGCATGGCGGCAAACACGGCCCCGGTGCCGCAGAAGGCGTTGGCCAGGGTGAACCAGTCCGCCAGTTGGAACTCACGCAGCATCGAGAAATGACGTTTCATGGGGTCTCACGGAGGATCAAGGCGGACAGGGTACCGCGAGCGCCGCTGCTGGCGACAGCGCGGACCGACGACGGCCTTCACCCGCCCGTCACCGCTCATCACCAGCGGTGAATTTTTGGCCACCCATCTTGACAGCCTAGGGGGGTGGCGCCTGTCGGGGCTTATCCACAAAGTTGCCCACGCGTAATCCACACCCCCTGTGGACAACCTGGTCTCAGGGACTGCGACGCTGGCCATTTGCTGATCACCTCGACGAGGGGTTTCCCTACTTCCCAAGTTGCCGACCCGGCGCTATGGTCACCGGCGGACCCGCCGACGCCACGTCCGATTCCTTTTTCATGGACGTTGTCGATGCTGGACGCACGCACCCTGGCCGCGCAGTTGCGGCACCCCCACGGCCAAGCCGCGCTGGCCGTGGGCGAATCGATGAACCGCAGCAATGGCGAGCTCAATCGGGCCGCCATCACACTGCTGGCGGTGGCGCCGGGCGAACAGGTGCTGGAGATCGGGCCTGGCAATGCCGCCTTTGCGCCGCTGCTGCTGCAGGGCGCGGACAGCCGCTACCTGGGCATTGAACTGTCCACGGCGATGGTCGATGCCGGCAACCAGCACCTGGCCGGCACCGGCCTGGCCGATCGCGCCGTCCTGCGCCACGGCGATGCCCACGCACTGCCGGTGGCCGATGCGTCGGTGGACGCGGCGCTGGCGGTCAACACGCTGTACTTCTGGCCCAACCTGGCCCCGGTGCTGGACGAACTGGCGCGCGTCGTGCGCCGTGGTGGCCGCCTGTGCCTGGCCTTCGGCGATGCCGCCTTCATGCGCAGCCTGCCGTTTGCCGCTGATTTCCAGCTGCACGAGCTGGATGCCGTGGAGCTGGCCCTGCGGGTAGCCGGCTTCAATGTCTCGGCCTGGCGAAGCCACCGGGAAACGGCGGCGGGCAACGACGGGCAGGCGCGCGACAAGCACTTCCACCTGTTGCTGGCGCACCGGCGCTGAACCACCCCGCCGGGCCGCCACCGGTAGTGCCGGCCGCTGGCCGGCAACATCGGCAGCAGCGCTCAGGCAGCCGCCGGCAACCTTCGCCGCCAGCGGCCGAAACACGCCACCTGCATCACCAGCATCGCCAGCAATCCCAGCGGCCAGGCCAGCCACAGCCCCGGCAGACCCTGCGTTGCCTGCAACCACATCGCCAGCGGAAGCTCGAGCAGCAGTACCGCCGCCATGCCCAGCAAGGCGGGCAACAGCACCGTTCCGCTGCCGCGCATCACCCCCACCAGCACCGCCATCGGCGCCATTGCCAGCACGCCCCACACCACCGTCCGCAGCTGCAGCGTGGCCAGTGCCTGCACCTCGGCTGCATCCAGGATCAGGCCGACCAGCCACGGCGCCAGCAGCACCACAAGCAGTACGACCGCAATCAGCAGCACCAGCGCCAGCAACACACCGACGCGGGCGATGGACGGCAGCCGTGCCGTGCGCCCGGCCCCCGATGCATGGGCCGCCAGGATGGTGGCGGTGATGCCCAGCGACATCGCCGGCAGCTGCACCCAGCTCATCAACTGGTTGACCGCGCCATAGGCCGCCGTGGCCTGGTAACCGTGCTGGTTGATCCATCCCAGCAGCGCGATTTCCACCACCGCCAGGCTGAACATCTGCAGCGACGCCGGCACGCCGATCCGCAGGATGCGACGGACGAGCTGCCCATCGAAACGGATCGCCCCCAGCAGCGCGCGGCCCGGCGCCAACGGATGCCGCAGGCGGCGCCAGCACCACAGCAACCAGCCCAGCGCCACGGCGGAGGCGAACACTGCCGACACCGCTGCACTGGCAGCGCCCAGTCGCGGCAGTCCGCCCCAGCCCAGGATCAGCAGCGGCGTGCACAGCAGTCCCAGCACGGTTGCCAGCAGCAGCGCATGCAGCGGTGTCTTTGCATCGCCCACCGCACGGCTGACCGCCGTGGCCAGCCACAGCAGGAAGAACACCGGCGCGCCCAGCAGCAGCACGCGCGCATACACAGTGGCCTCGCCGAGGATGGCCACCGGTGTGCCCAAGGCCGCCATCAGCTGCGGCGCGAACGTGCTGCCCACGCACAGCACCAGCACCGACAGCAGCAGGACCAGGGCGATGGCGCTGCCGGCCACGGCACGTGCCTGCTGCGGCTGACCCGCCCCCCAGGCATTGCCGATCAGCACCATCGCCCCCGTTGCCAGGCCCATCACCAAGGCCAGCAGCAGGAAGAATACCGGAAAGAAGGCAGCGGCAGCCGCCACCGCCTGCGTTCCCAGCAGGTGCCCCAGGTAGATGTTGTCCAGCGTACCGGCCGCCAGCTGCAGCGCATTGGTCAGCAGCATGGGCACCAGCAGGGCCAGGTAGGTCCTCCACAGCGACGGGGTGGCTGCGGCGATCGGTGGTGCGGCGATGGTCATGGCATTCCTTGGGCAAGGCGCTGCCCTGCCCGGCGTTTCCGCCAGCAAAGCACGCACAGTCAGGGCGGGCTGCGGCCCGCGGTCAGTTGAAGCAGCGGCTCACCGCCGGGATGAAAGGTCAGCTGTTGGTGCGTTCGGCGCCGTCATCGAAGGCCAGGCACAGCGCGTGCCGGCGCACGTCCTCCGGCCACGCCTGCAGCGCCGCGAGGAATCGGTCACGGTCGTGCGCGAACAGCACACGGATGACCTCCTCGAACCCCGGCAGGTCACCTGCGATGGTCTGCAGGAAGTGGTAGGCACGCTCGCTGTCGCGGCGCCGGCGATCCTTGTCTGCGCCCTCGCGGCTGGCCGCTTCCACCAGCCGCCGCAGCACTACCGACGCCCCACCCGGCTGCTCCGCCAGCCACGCCCAATGGCGTGACAACAGAGTCACCTCGCGCGCCACCACGCCCAGCTTGGGCCGACCGCGTCCGCGCGGTGCGGCGGGCAGCGCTTCGGCAGGCGACTCCGGCCCGGCAGCAGGTGCGACCGGAAACGCCATGGCCACGCGCGCCAGCAACTGCGCGTCGCTGCCCCGCGTGTCGAAATCATGGGTACGACCGGTAGCGTTGTCGAACACCTGCAGCGGCCCGGCAGCGTTGTCGGCGCGCAGCTGCTTGAGCGCCAGCGCGGCCATTGCCGGGGTGCCGGAAACGACCAGGCGATGGCCATCAAAACAGCTGAAAGGGGCAAGTTCCTGCGCAGGCATGGCGGTGGCATCCGGGACGATGCGCGAATATTGCCCGGGTAATATTGAAACGTCAATATCACCCGGGTATTAATATCCCGAAGCACGTGCCGACCGGTCGCACCCGGTCGTGCCGGCCGCTGGGCGGCAACATCGCGGCGTCCGTCAGCCAGCCAGTGGCCGGCACTACCCGAACAACCTCAGAGCCGGCTGAACGCCCAGCTCTGCATGCGCCCATCCCGGTACGGCATCACCCCATGGAACGGGCGCGGGTCGGCGTCGAACACCAGCGGCAGGAAGTTGCGGTCGCCCTCCCACATCGGCAGCGTGTCCAGCTTGTCCACGTCCACCCACTCCAGGGTGCCCTCGTGGTTGCCGCCGTGCGGGCTGCCCTCGAAGCTGTCGATGACGAAGACGAAGCCGAACCAGTCCTCGCCGTGCTTGCCGAAGCCCGGCCAGCTGATGGTGCCGCGCAGGCGCATGGCCGTGCAGTCGATGCCGGCTTCCTCGGCGATCTCGCGGCGCATGCCGGCCGCGACGTCCTCGGTCGGTTCGACCTTGCCGCCCAGGCCGTTGTACTTGCCCAGGTGATGGTCACCGGGCCGCGTGTTGCGGTGGATCATCAGCACCTGGCGACGATCGGGCGAGAGCACATAGCCCAGGGTGGCGACGATCGGGGTATACGGCATGGGGCAGCATCCAGCGGCAGGTCAGCCCCGGATTATGGCCGATCAGCGCACCAGCGACAGGCGGCGCTCGGCCGGCAGCGCCGCGCTGCCCTCCGGGTCGCGGCGCAGGGTGGCCACGCCGTGGCCTCGCTCGGCCAGGTATTCCAGCCACTTGCCGAGGAAGGTGTTCATCCGCATGCGATGGCTGATCAGCTCCGCCGGCGGCGGGTACAGGCCCATCGTGTCCTGCCAGCGGCGGCCCACGTAGCAGTGGGTGGTCTCGGCCTGGCGGGCATCGCGGTACAGGCGCACATAGGCCGAGGGGTCCGGCTCGCCGGTGACCGGGTCGGCCAGGTCGTAGGTCAGGCGCAGCTCCACCGTGTAGCGGTGGCATTCGATCACATCCAGGCGCACGTCCAGGCCGTCGCCCACGGAGGAGACGTAGCTGCCGGCGGTCAGTTCGGCCGGGGCGAACAGGCGCACCAGATGCCGGTAGTTTTCGGCATACAGGCCCATCAGCCAGCTGAGCCGGCTCAGGCGGGGGATGCGTTCGGTGCGGGGCGAGGCTTGGGCCATGGGTCGATCCTACACGTTGGCCTTACAACGTGGGGGCTGCACGGGCCCGGCCAAAGGGGGGCGTTCAACCGCCGCCGCGCCGCCGGCGCTCACGCCTGTAGAGCCGAGCCTACGCTCGGCTGGGCCACCGGGGTCTGGCGGAAGAGCAGCCGAGCGTGGGCTCGGCTCTACAGGGAGTGGTTCCGGTCAATACATCTCGCGCTGCAGCCCCAGCGTGCCCAGCACCTTGCTGGAAATCTCCTCGATCGAGGTGTGGGTGGTGCTCAGCGTCGGGATCCGCTCCATCTGGAACATCACCTCGGCGGCGGCCACCTCGCGCTTGCAGGTGTCCAGGTTGGCGTAGCGCGAGTTCGGCCGACGCTCCTGGCGGATCTGCTGCAGGCGGTCCGGGTCGATGGTCAGGCCGAATAGTTTCCGACGATAGTTTCTCAGCCGCGGCGGCAGGCGGTCGCTTTCCAGGTCCTCGTCGGTCAGCGGGTAATTGGCCGCGCGCACCCCGTAATGCAGGGCCAGGTAGATGCAGGTGGGCGTCTTGCCGGCGCGCGACACCGCCACCAGGATCACGTCGGCGTCGTCGTAGTTCACCGCGATGCCGTCATCGTGGGTCAGGGCGAAGTTCATCGCGTTGATGCGGCGGTGGTAGGTCTCGAAGTCCACCATGCCGTGGGCCTGGCCGACCCTGGCCAGGCGCGGGCTGGACAGTTCCCGCTCCAGCGGCTCGATGAACGGGGCGAACACGTCAAGCATCAGGGCCCCGCTTTCACCCAGGATCAGGCTCAGGCTCTGGTCCACGCAGGAGTTCACCACGATGGGCCGGACCTGGTACCTCTCGCCCGCTGCCTGGATCCGGGCACAGGCTTCCCGGGCTTTTTCGGGGTCGTCGATGAACGACATCCGATCAGTGATGAAGCTGAACCCGGTGAACTGCGTGAGCAGGCTATGCCCAATGGTTTCAGCGGTGATACCGGTTCCATCGGAAACGTAGAACACCGGACGGATGGTCGACATAGGCGGTTTTCACCCCTCTGAAGCTGAAAATGGTTGCAGCACAAGCTTGTGCCGACGGTACTGCGACCGGCATCATATCGGCTTCTTCCTACGGACGCGGCCATTCAGCCCGCCTCGGGCGATGGCCAAACGGAGCATCGCGCTTGAACGAGAACATCCTGTGGTTGCACGAACTGCGTCTGGGCGATCTGGCCCGCGTAGGCGGCAAGAATTCGTCGCTGGGCGAAATGATCGGCAACCTGGCCGGTCTGGGGGTCTCCGTCCCCGGCGGTTACGCCACGACCGCTGAAGCCTTCAAGGACTTCATTGCCCACAACGACCTGTCCAAGCGCATCTTCGACAAGCTGGCCACGCTGGACGTCGAGGACGTCAATGCGCTGACCGTCGCTGGCAAGGAAATCCGCGCCTGGGTGATCGACGCCCCGCTGCAGCCGCAGCTGGACCAGGACATCCGCAGCGCCTACGCCACGCTGAGCGCCGAAAACGGCGGCGGCGACGTGGCCGTTGCAGTGCGCTCCTCGGCCACCGCCGAAGACCTGCCCGATGCGTCCTTCGCCGGCCAGCAGGAAACCTTCCTCAACGTCACCGGTGCCGACGATGTCGTGCACAAGGTCAAGGAAGTGTTCGCCTCGCTGTACAACGACCGTGCCATCGCCTACCGCGTCCACCACGGCTTCAAGCACGAAGACGTGTTCCTGTCGGCCGGCGTGCAGCTGATGGTGCGTTCGGGCGTCGGCTCCTCCGGCGTGCTGTTCACCCTGGACACCGAGTCCGGCTTCCGTGACGTGGTGTTCGTCACCTCGTCGTTCGGCCTGGGCGAAATGGTCGTGCAGGGCGCGGTCAACCCGGACGAGTACTACGTCTACAAGCCCACCCTGCAGGCCGGCAAGCCGGCGATCCTGCGCCGCTCGCTCGGCAGCAAGGCGATCCGCATGGTGTATTCGGATGTCCCCGGCGAGCGCGTCAGGATCGAGGACACCCCGGCTGAACTGCGCAGCACCTTCTCCATCAGCGACGAGGATGTGCAGGAACTGTCCAAGCAGGCCCTGGTCATCGAAAAGCACTACGGCCGCCCGATGGACATCGAGTGGGCCAAGGACGGTGTCAGCGGCAAGCTGTTCATCGTGCAGGCTCGCCCGGAAACGGTGAAGTCGCGCAGCCACGCCACCCAGATCGAGCGCTTCGCGCTGACTGAAAAGGGCGGCAACGTGCTGGCCGAAGGCCGTGCCGTCGGCGCCAAGATCGGCTCGGGCACCGCCCGCGTGGTCAAGACGCTGGAAGACATGAACCGCGTGCAGCCGGGCGACGTGCTGATCGCCGACATGACCGACCCCGACTGGGAGCCGGTGATGAAGCGCGCCTCGGCCATCGTCACCAACCGTGGTGGCCGTACCTGCCACGCCGCGATCATCGCGCGCGAGCTGGGCGTGCCGGCCGTGGTCGGTTCGGGCAACGCCACCAAGGTCATCGAAGATGGCCAGCAGGTCACCGTCAGCTGCGCTGAAGGCGATACCGGCTTCATCTACGAAGGCAAGCTCGATTTCGAGCGCACCACCACCGATCTGGGCAACATGCCGCCGGCACCGCTGAAGATCATGATGAACGTGGCCAACCCGGAACGTGCCTTCGACTTCGGCCAGCTGCCGAACGCCGGCATCGGCCTGGCCCGCCTGGAAATGATCATCGCCAGCCACATCGGCATCCACCCGAACGCGCTGCTGGAATACGACCGCCAGGATGCGGCCACCAGGAAGAAGATCGACGAGACGATCGCCGGTTATGGTGACCCGGTCAGCTTCTACGTGGACCGCCTGGCCGAAGGCATCGCCACCCTCACCGCTTCGGTTGCGCCGAACCCGGTGATCGTGCGCCTGTCGGACTTCAAGTCCAACGAGTACGCCAACCTGGTGGGCGGCAGCAACTACGAGCCGCACGAAGAGAACCCGATGATCGGCTTCCGCGGCGCCAGCCGTTACGTCGATCCGAGCTTCTCGGCTGCCTTCGCGCTGGAATGCAAGGCCGTGCTGCGCGTGCGCAACGAAATGGGCCTGGACAACCTCTGGGTCATGATTCCGTTCGTGCGCACCCTGGAAGAAGGCCGCAAGGTCGTCGAGGTGCTGGAACAGAATGGCCTGAAGCAGGGCGAGAACGGCCTGAAGATCATCATGATGTGCGAAGTGCCGTCCAACGCACTGCTCGCCGATGAGTTCCTGGAGATCTTCGACGGCTTCTCGATCGGCTCCAACGACCTGACCCAGCTCAGCCTGGGCCTGGACCGCGATTCGTCGATCGTCGCGCACCTGTTCGACGAACGTAACCCGGCGGTGAAGAAGCTGCTGTCGATGGCCATCAAGGCCGCCCGCGCCAAGGGCAAGTACGTCGGCATCTGCGGCCAGGGCCCGTCCGACCACCCGGATCTGGCCGAGTGGCTGATGCAGGAAGGCATCGAGTCCCTGTCGTTGAACCCGGATACCGTGGTCGACACCTGGCTGCGCCTGGCCAAGCACAAGGCCAATGGTTGATCCATTGATGGGCTGACGTCGCTTTCATTGGCGTCCGCCCATACTGCAGCTGCATGCACGCCCCGCCTCTGCGGGGCGTGCCTGTTTCTGGCGTCCGCATACGCCATGACGACTGCTGCAAAGGAGCCCGCATGATTGCTGTCACCGCCCCCGCCACGACCTGGTTCCACTCGCTCGACTGGGAGCGGTTGCTCGAGACTTATGGCTTGCCGTTGCTGGCTGCGGTCGTCGTACTGCTGATTGGCCTGTGGATCGCTCGCCGCATTTCCAACGCCATGCCGCGTGCCACCTCACGCATGGGCGTGGATCCGATGCTGGGCAGTTTCCTGCGCAACGTGGTCTACGCAGCGGCGCTGGTGATCGTGGTGGTGTTGGCGATCGCCACGCTCGGCGTGCCGATCTCGCCGCTGCTGGCTGTACTCGGCACGGCCGGCCTCGCGGTTGGCCTGGCGCTGAAGGATTCGCTGTCCAACATCGCCTCCGGCGTGATGCTGGTGACCCTGCGCCCGTTCCGCGTGGGTGACGTGGTGACCGTGGCCGGGCAGACCGGCACCGTGCGCGAAGTGCGCATCTTCCAGACCGTTCTTACCGGCGCCGACAACCAGCACACCACCCTTCCGAACACGCTGATCACCGCCGCGCCGATCATCAACCTGACCGCAGAACCGACCCGCCGCGTCGAGCTGGTGATCGGCATCGGTTACGAGGACAACATCCAGCTGGCGCGTGAAACCGCCATCGCGCTGATGAAGGCCGACAGCCGCGTGCTGTCTACGCCCGAGCCGGACGTGGTGGTGTACGAACTGGGCGACCACGCCATCAAGCTGGGCATCCGCTGCTACGTGAAATCGGCCGACCAGTTCGGCACCAAGGTCACCCTGCTGGAACAGATCAAGCTGGGCTATGACAAGGCTGGCATCAACCTGCCCTACCCGCAGCAGGACATGCACCTGTACCTGCATGGCAAGGATGGCGGCGTGGTCGAGGCCGAGGCGCTGGTGCGCGATAAGCCCTGAAATCCAGGTTCCGCCGGGCATGGCCCGGCGCTACCCGACACAGCGTGCCGACCAACGGTCGGCACCCACCACATGCCATGCACGGGTAGTGCCGGCCGCTGGCCGGCAACCACACATCGGTATCAGGCCTCGACGGCCTCTTCCAGCGCCGGGTAATCGGTATACCCCGCTTCGCCGCCGCCAAAGTACGTCGCGCGATCCGGCGGATTCAGCTCCGCCCCGTTGCGCAGGCGCTCGGGCAGGTCGGGGTTGGCGATGAACGGCCGGCCGAAACCGATCAGGTCCGCCCAGCCCTCGGCCAGCGCCTGCTCGGCTCGTTCGGCGGTGTACTTGCCGGCGTAGATCAGCGTGCCCGGGTAGACCATGCGCAGGGCCTGCTTGAATGCCACCGGCATCACCGGCGCATCCTCCCAGTCGGCCTCGGCGATGTGCAGGTAGCCCACGCCGAGCCCGCCCAGCAGATGCGCGGCGGCCAGGTAGGTCGCCTGCGGCGTGTCGTCCACCGCACCCTGCAGGGTCGTCAGCGGCGCCAGGCGCACGCCCACGCGCTGCGCACCGGCGACGGCCACCACGGCCTCCACCACTTCGCGCAGGAAGCGCAGGCGGTTCTGCAGCGCGCCACCGTAGCCATCGGTGCGCTGGTTGGCCTGCGAATCGATGAACTGGTTGATCAGGTAGCCGTTGGCACCATGCAGCTCGACGCCGTCAAAGCCGGCGGCCAGCGCATTGCGGGTGGCCTGCGCGTAGTCGGCGATGATGCCTGGAATCTCGTCCTCGGCCAGCGCGCGCGGCATCGAGTGCTGGATCATCTCGCCCACGCCCGACCCGGGGCCGGCGCCGGTCGGGTCGACGAAGACCTTCACCCCTTCGGCCAGCAGTGCCGACGACGAGACCGGCGCCGCACCCTCCGGCTGCAGGGCGACGTGGGAGACGCCGCCGACGTGCCACAACTGGGCGAAGATGCGGCCACCGGCGGCGTGTACCGCATCGGTCACCTGCCGCCAGCCCTGCACCTGTGCCTCGCTGTGGATGCCTGGGGTCCAGGCATAGCCCTGGCCCTGCGGGCTGATCTGGGTGCCTTCGCTGACGATCAGCCCGGCACCGGCGCGCTGGGCGTAGTACTGCGCCATCTGCGCGGTGGCGACATTGCCGGCGGCCGCCCGCGAGCGGGTCATCGGCGGCATCACGATGCGGTTCGGCAGGGCCAGCGTGCCCAGGGTGTGGGGAGTGAACAACATGGCGCGTTCTCTTGCGGGGGACTGACCGCAAGGATGGGGATGGCCCGCGGCGCGCAACAGCCGCCCTCGGGCAAAACAGTTGTGCCGTGAAGGCAAGGGTTACAGCGTCGGCTCGATCCTGGCCGCGCCGTGGGCCACCCGGTCATAGCAGGTCCGCACCACCTCTTCGCCGTACTTCAGCTCCAGCCGGCGCACGATGAAGTGGCCGCGCGCCATGTCCTGGTAATAGTCGGTGAACATCGTATTGAGGGTGGCGCCGGCCGCAGCGCCCACGATCGGCACCGCCTGCGCGGCGAACTTCTCGGCTACCACCACGCCGAAACGCGCAGCCACCTTCTCCACCAGCTTGGCCAGCAGCTTGCCGGCCTCCTTCGGTGCCACGCCCAGGGTCAGGTCGCGGCCGGTCACCACGCGCCCGGCCAGTTCGGCCGACAGGTGGCGCATCACGTCGGTGGTGAAACCGCGCGCCAGGTAGTAACCGGTCTCGCTGGCATCGTCGCGTGGCGAATTGCCGCCCAGCGCGAACACCTCCAGGCAGGCCTGGCGGGTGCTGAACTGCGACAGGTCGAAGCCCTCGCTGCGGGCCACGTCGGCCACCGCACGCATCATGATGGTGGTCGACACCGGCAGCTCGATGAACAGCGCGGCGAAGCCGAAGGCACCGCCCACGGCACCCGATGTGGCCGCGGCCACCTTGTGCCAACGGGTGGAGGCCGACTTGCCGGGCGTGTTGCCCATGCTCCACAGCGCCGCCTGCGCGGATTTCGACAGTGCCGCCTCGACGGCGCCATGGATGCGTCCGGAGATCGCTTTGGGCAGCGCCTTCACCGCGAACTCCAGCGGCGTGCCGACCAGGTTGGCCATGCGCGCGGTGATCGTCGGCGCCTCCAGCAGGGTCACCGCCCGCTGCAGGTCGGCCCAGTCCTGGGCATCGTGGGCGATATCGCGTGGCAGCAGGATCGGCTCGTTCATGGGGCCGATAGTAGCGCCATGGAGTTGAACGGTTTGTCGCGGGCACGACAGAGGGGTCAGAGCCCTTTCCGCCGGAAAGGGATCCGACCCCGGCGCCTTGCCGGCCAGCGGCCGGCACTACCAGTTCGCGTGACCCCGGTAGCGCCGGGCCATGCCCGGCGTCGTTGTTCAGGCCGTCGGCAGGCCCGACAGCACGCCCATGAACTGGCGGTAGTGGCGCAGTTCGGCGATCGAATCATGCACGTCGCTCAGCGCGGTGTGGTTGCTGTTCTTGGCCAGCCCGGCAGCCACGGTCGGCGCCCAGCGCTTGGCCAGCTCCTTCACCGTGGATACGTCCAGGTTGCGGTAATGGAAGTACTTCTCCAGCCGCGGCATCTGGCGGTGCAGGAAACGGCGGTCCTGGCAGATCGAGTTGCCGCTCATCGGCGAAACACCCGACGGAATCCACTGTGCGAGGAAGTTCACGGTCTGCGCTTCGGCCTGGGCCAGGGTGGTGGTGCTGTCCAGCACGCGCTGCCACAGGCCCGAACGGCGATGCTGGTTGCGGTTCCACTCGTCCATCGCTTCCAGCGTTTCCAGCGGGTGGTGGATGGCGAATTCCGGGCCCTCGGCCAGCACGTTCAGCTGGGCATCGGTGACCACGGTGGCGATCTCGATGATCGAATCGTTGTCGGTATCCAACCCGGTCATTTCCAGGTCGATCCAGATCAGTCGTTCGTTGGCCGCGCCGTTCTCCACCATCGTGTCGCCTCGTTGCTGGGCAGGCATGGCGCCCGCCGGAAAAGGAAAGAGGCGGCCATCATACCCTTTCGCTGCTCAGCCCTCGCCGGCGTGGTCTTCCCGCAGCAGCGGCGGTTTGCCGCGCTTGGCGCGGAAGTAGTTGGTCAGGCGCAGGCTGGCCTCCTTGGCCAGCACGCCACCGTGGATCTCCACCCGGTGGTTGTGGCGGGCATCGCCCAGCAGGTTGAACACGCTGCCGCAGGCACCGGTCTTCGGGTCGCTGGCACCGTAGACCAGCCGCGCCACGCGCGCGTGCACGATCGCCATCGCGCACATCGCACACGGTTCCAGGGTCACGTACAGGGTGCTGCCGATCAACCGGTGGTTGGCCAGTGCCCGCCCACCTTCGCGCATGGCCACGATCTCGGCGTGTGCACTGGGGTCATGGGAGGCGATGTTGAGGTTCCAGCCCTCGCCCAGCAGCGTGCCATCGGCACCCACCAGCACCGCCCCCACCGGAATCTCGTCGAACTCGTGCTGCGCGCGCTCGGCCAGGGCCAGTGCGTGGCGCATCCAGTGTTCATCGGCATCGTGCACAGGCACGCCCAGCGGGGTGTCGACCATGGTTCTCCTCCCGCTTGGGGGCTGTTCAATTGCGGGTGAGGCAGCAGCATACTACGCGTCCTTCACAAGCACCTTGGACAGTCACATGCCCACACTACGTCCCTCCCGCGCCGACGAAGGCGCTGCCCTGGTCGATCTCTGGCGCCGCTCGGTCGATGCCACCCACGATTTCCTCAGTGCCGATGACCGCCAGGCCATCGATGCCGAAGTGGCCGGATTCCTGCCGCAGGCGCCGCTGCTGATCGCCGCCGATGCCCAGGATCGCCCGCTTGGCTTCATGCTGGTGGATGGCAGCCACATGGAAGCCTTGTTCATCGACCCCGCTGCGCGCGGTTCCGGCGTGGGCCGCCTGCTGCTGCAGCACGCGCTGGCCGAACACCCCCAGCTCACCACCGATGTCAACGCGCAGAACGCGCAGGCTGTCGGCTTCTACCGGCACCTGGGCTTCGTCGAAACTGGCCGCTCGCCGGTCGATGGCCACGGCCGGCCGTATCCGCTGATCCATCTGCGCTACGGCGGCTGAGCACGCCCACAATCCGTGCACTGGATGCTAGGTTTGCACTCCCTCGACACGGATGACGAACGATGCAACCAGGCGAAGTGATGTGGGGCCTGCTGATGGTGGTGATGGGCACGGTCTGGCTGTTCGTGCCCTTCGCGATTTTTTCGTGCCGCTCGCTGCTGGCCCGGCTGCTGGCCGAACAACAGCGCACCAATGCGCTGTTGACCCATATCGGTGGCCGGCGCATTCCGCCGCCGGAACCCGAGCCGGTGCCATGGGTGCCGCTGCGCGACGACGAAATGCCCTGAACCATTGCGCCCGGGGCATCGCGCCCCTGGGCTGGATACTCAGGCAGTCGCTTCGAATGCCGGGGAATAGCGCACCTCGCCCTGTGGCAACGGTGGCTGCAGGCACAGCGCCTGGAAGTACCCGGCAGGAACGCCCGGCAGCACCAGCGCCGGTTCGGCACGGAAACCAAAGCGGTGGTAATACGCTGGCTCGCCCAGCAGCACGCAGCCCCGCGCATGCTGCCGGCGCAGTGCGTCGATGGCCGCGTCCATCAATGCAGACCCGATGCCCTGCCCCTGCCAGGCCGGCGCGACCGAGATGGGGCCCAGGCCGAACCAGCCAGCGCTGCCATCGGACATCGACACCGGCGATACGGCCACGTGGCCGAGCAGCCGACTCTCGTCCACCGCCACCAGCGACACCGTCAGTTCACCGCGCGCACGCAATGCGTCAACGATGAACGCTTCGGTATGGCTGCTGTGCGCGGCATGGGCGAAGGCGGCGGCCGTCAATGCATGGATGCTGGCGACGTCGGCCGGGGTTTCAGGGCGGATGAGGTAGTTCACGGTGCATCCCGTTCAGTGCGTCTGCCCGCCATTGTCGGGCAGCAGGCGTAGCGCGGCTACGATTGGGCGATAATCGACCTCCCACCTGCAGGAGGCGATGATGGACTGGGTCGAACGAGCACGCGCATTGGCAATCGAAGCCCATGCCGGGCAGCAGGACAAAGCAGGGCGCCCCTACATCGAACATGTGGCGCGCGTGGCGGGCGCCATCGAGGACGATCCGATCGCACAGGCGACGGCCTGGCTGCATGATGTGGTGGAAGACTGCGCCGATCACGCATCCCGCGTCGGCGACTTCCCCGCGCCGATCCAGCAGGCAGTGCAGCTGATGAGCCGCAACAGTGCACCCGATGCAGACACGTACTACGCACGCATCGCCGCCGACCCGGTGGCGTTGAAGGTGAAACTGGCGGATATCGCCGACAACGCCGACGAAGCGCGCCTGGCCGCGCTGGATGCGGCGACCGCCGAGCGGCTGCGCAGCAAGTACCGGCACGCGCTGGCCGCCCTCGGCGCCCGCCGCACGCCTTTGCACCCGCCGCGCTACAGCCCTGGTGCCGAGCGCGACGAGGCGGCCCCACGCCAACGCCTGGTGCAGCTGATGGAAGCCGGTGAGCGCCTGGACACGCTGGTGTGCGGCCTTGACCGCATCGCGTCCGGCTTCACGGAAGAAACTGAACAAGCCGCTGCGCTGCTGCTGTTCATGCACAGCCAACAGGTGCTGCAATCGCTGGCGGAGGTGCGCGGCATCGTTTCGCAGGAACTGGAAGCCCAGATGGAACTGGATGCGTACGACACCTGGACCGACAAGGGCACGCCGGACTGGACGCCGCCTTACGGCGAGAGCGCCGAGCGCATCCTGCAGCGTTTCCTGGACACCTGTGGGCCGCTGCCCCGCTGGCAACCGGTAACACCGGGCACGCCCCTGGGCTGAAACACGGCAGCAATCCACCCATCGAACACTGATTTAACCCCGCGCAGCTGTTGGTGTTGCGGTGCAGCAGTACAATGGGCGGCTTCCTCCGCCCTGCCCGCCCCCCGCATGAGCCCCAATTCTCCCCTGGCCGCGCGGCTGACGCCGCGTCAGCGCACCTGGATCATCCTCGCCCTGTCGCTGGGTGGCTTTGCCATCGGCACCAGCGAATTCGCCAGCATGGGCCTGATGCTGGAAATCAGCCGCGGCCTGTCGATCAGCGAAACCCAGGTCGGCCACCTGATCAGCGCGTACGCCATCGGCGTGGTGGTCGGTGCGCCGATCCTCGCGTTCATCGGTGCCTCGTTCCCGCGCTGCAAGCTGCTGCTGGCCCTGATGGGCTTCTACGCGGTGGGCAACCTGGCCAGCGCCCTGGCGCCCAACTACAGCACCATGCTGATCGCGCGCTTCGTCGCCGGCCTGCCGCATGGCGCCTACTTCGGCGTGGCGATGCTGGTGGCCGCGGCCATCAGCCCGGCCGGCCAGCGTGGCCAGGCGATGTCGCGGGTGCTGCTGGGCCTGTCCATCGCGATCCTGATCGGCAACCCGCTGACCACCTGGCTGGGCCAGCAGTTGAGCTGGCGCACCGCCTTCGGCCTGGTCAGCGTGCTGGCCATCGCCACCGTGGTGATGATCGCCCGCTTCCTGCTGCCCGACCCGGACGAGGTGCGCACCTCGCCAATGCGTGAGCTGCGCGCGTTCAACACCACCCAGGTCTGGCTGGCGCTGGCCATCGGCGCGGTCGGCTTTGCGGGCATGTTCTGCGTGTTCACCTACCTCGCACCGACCCTGGTGCAGGTAACCGGCGTGGCCGAGTCGTGGATGCCGCTGGCGGTGGGTGTTTTCGGCATCGGCGCGATCATCGGCAACATCGCTGGCGGCTGGCTGGTGGACAAGTTCCACTTCAAGGCCGCGGCCGTGGTGCTGGTGTGGTCCATCGTGATGCTGCTGCTGTACCCGCTGGCCGCACAATCGGTGTGGACCATCGGCCCGATGATCATCACCGTGGGCACCATGGGCGCGCTGGCAGCCGTGCTGCAGACCCGCCTGATGGATGTGGCCGGCGAGGCGCAGACGCTGGCCGCCGCCTCCAACCACGCCGCCTTCAATACCGCCAATGCGCTGGGCCCGTGGCTGGGCGGCATGGCCATCAGCGCCGGCTTCAGCCCGGCCACCACCGGCTATGTCGGTGCCGCCACCGCCATCGGCGGCCTGCTGCTGTGGGGCGTGTCGATGCTGGTGGACCGCCGCCGCAAGGCGGCCTGAGCCCCCGGACCGCAGCCCTTGCCGCTGGCAGGGGCTGCGCCTGCCGAGGGCTGCGTTGACCTCGCCGCCGCATCGGGCTGACGGTGCCGTCACAGGGGAAAGTGTGACGATGAATGCACCTTCTCCCTGGCAGCCCCTTTCCCATGTCGGACACCGGTCACTTCGCCATTCGCGCCTTCGAGGCCGTCTTCAACATGGCCGGTGGCGTCGAACGCATTACCGCGCTGACGGTGACCTGCAAGCACTGCGATGCCACGACATCGTCCACCGAAGGCAACCTGCTGCATCTTCCCGGTGGCACCCTGTTCCGTTGCGATGACTGCGGCTGCCACCAGGCGGTGAGCAATGCACGCGTGGCCGACTGGCAGCTGCCGCGGGTACTGGGTGTATGAACATGGACGCGACCCTGACGGCCGGACAGCTGCAGATCCTGCGCGCGATCGCCGATGCGCAGCCGGTGAAGGGCGACGACGCCACCTGGGCTGTCACCGCCGGGCTTGCGGTGCAGGCCGAAGACGGTGACATCGACCTGACCCCGCACGGCCGCGACGTACTGCAGGCGCACGCGCCGCACTGACGCGGCGGGGCGGGCATGCGGCGCTTCGTGCAGGCCTTCGTCGACGCGGAAAGCTTTTCCGCTGACCTGCCCGGCGAAGTGTCTGCGGCGCTGGCCGGTGCCGATGCGCGCTACAACATCGGGAAGGACGGCCACGCATGGGTCTGGGCCGCCGGGGCATCCGATGCAGCTGCGGGCACCGTTGTTGCGGACATGCAGTGGGGCCTGGTGCCGCGCTGGTCGAAGCAACCGTCCACGCCCTACACCACGGTCACCGCCCGGCTGGAACGCGCGCCACGCAGCCGCGTCTTTGCCGATGCCTGGAACAAGCGCCGTTGCATCGTGCCGATGACCGGCTATTTCAAATGGGACCGGCAGCGGCGGCCGCCCTGGCCGATGTTCGTCCAGCGCCAGGATGGCGTAGCGCTGCTGGCGGCGGGGCTGTGGGAGCACTGGCAGGATGACGCGGGCCAACAGCGCGATACGTTTTCGATCCTGACCGATGGCAACCCAGCCATACCCGCCCCGTTGTCGCCCGATGGCCCGGTGTTCCTTGAGCCCGCCGCAGCTGCGGCCTGGCTCAGCGGCACCCTGGCCACACCGGCACAACTGCGGCGGCGTGCCCATACCGCTGCACTGGAAGCCACGTACGTCGGCCTCGGCATCCGCGACCCGCGTCGCGATGACTACACGCTGCTCGAACCCGTCGACCCGGACGGGCTGCAGGCCGATGACGCGCCGACCGACTGGGATGGGGATGCGCTGGACGACGACGCGTGAGCGGTGGGCCTGGGGTCGGATCCCTTGCCAAAGGCAAGGGCTCTGACCCCTACGCCGCCTTCGCTGAACCGCAAAAAACACATGGCGTGGATGTGGCTTCCTGCACAGTGCAGCCCATGCATCACCGCCCTGCCCCCGCCCGCCATGATGCCGTTGCCCTGCAGGCCGGAATGCTGGGCAGCGTGCTGGGCGTGGGCCTGTTCAAGGCACTGGCGCTGTCCGGCGTGGTGTCCGGCTCGTTGATGGGCATGGGGCTGTGGCTGCTGGCGTGCTTGCTGCTCGGCGCCTGGGCGCTGGCCGCTGGATTGGCCTGCCTGGCCCTCAGCCGGCGGGTATTCGTGCTGATGCTCGCCCTGTCGGCCGTGTTCGTGCTCTGCATCGCCTGACCTGCAGGCACCTCCGGAAAAAATCCTGTCGCCGGCGCTAAAGCTTCAGCCTGCGCCGCCGCTACCGTTGTACTGCTTGCCGGGACTCTCTCCTGTGCAGACACGCCCGGCAGTCGGGCCTACAACGACTACCGGATTTCACAAAATGAACACGCTGCGCCGCTTCAAGGTTGGCACCCGCCTCACTGCGGGCTTTTCCATCCTGCTTCTCCTGATCGCCACCATTCTTGCGATCGCCCTGCACAGCAATTACCAGCAGCGGCAACAGTTCGACAACGCCGTGAACGTCCGCGTCACCCGCATGGGCGAGCTGTACGACATGCTCATCATCAACAAGGAACTGCTGCTCCTGCGCCGCGACATGCTGATCAAGCGCGGCCAGGGCCTGGGCGAGGACATTGCCAGGGCGCATGCGATGTCGGAGCGCTACGACCAGATCTGGACCCACTTCACCGAGCGCCCGGCCACCAGCCCGCTGGCCGAAACAATGCGCGCCAAGGTTGCCCAGAAGCAGCAGGCCACCGTTGCACTCAACCGCGACCTCGATGCGGCGATGCTGGCCGGCGATTTCGATGCGGCCAGCACGCAGCTGCTGACCCGTGCCGGCCCCGCTGCCGCCGATTGGAACGCCGCGCTGGCCGAGTTCGCCGAACTGCAGCAGACCCTGGTCGACGAAGCCGCCAAGGAGATGCAGGCACTGGCCGCACGCACGACCGCGCTGCTCAGCCTGTTCGGCGTGCTCAGCCTGGGCCTGGGCATCATCGCGGCATGGCTGATCTCGCGCAGCCTGACCCGCCCACTGGCGCAGGTGCAGGCGTCGATCAATGCGGTCACCCGCGGCGATCTCAGCATCCGCCACCAGGACGACAGCCCCGACGAAGTGGGCCAGATGCTGCGTGCCACCGACGGCATGGTCGGGCTGCTGCAGCGTTTCTCGCAGCAGACCCAGCTGATGATCGGCAAGCATGCCGCCGAGGACATCAGTCACCGCATGCCGGTGGATTTCCCCGGCGTCTACGGCGAGCTGGCGCAGGGCATGAACACCATGGTGTTCGAGCACCTGGACGCGATCGTCGACGCCATCGAGGTACTGAACCAGTATGCCCAGGGCGACCTCAGCCGCGACGCACGGCGCCTGCCGGGCAGCCGCGCGATGCTGCACGAATCGATGGATGCCGCCAAGGCCAGCCTGCACGCCATCAACCAGGACATCCAGCGCCTGGCATCGGCCGCCGCGGCCGGCGACTTCAGCGCGCGTGGTGATGCCACCGCCTATCGCCACGATTTCCGCCGCATGATCGAAGACCTCAACCGCCTGATGGCCACCGCTGACGGCAGCCTCGGTGCGTTGTCCAAGGTGCTGGGTGCGATGGCCGAGGGCGACCTGACCCGCCGCATCGACGGCGACTTCCAGGGCGTGTTTGCCGCCATGCAGCGCGACACCAACCGCACGGCGGAAAACCTCGCCGGCATCATCCGCCGCATCCAGCAGGCCTCCGGTTCGATCGCCAGTGCGTCCGATGAGATTGCCGCCGGCAACGCCGACCTGTCGCGGCGCACCGAAAGCCAGGCCGCCAACCTGGAAGAAACCGCTGCATCGATGGAAGAGCTGACCTCCACCGTCCGCCAGAACGCCGAGCATGCGCAGCAGGCCGATGCGGCCTCGCGCAGTGCCGGCGAGGCCCTGCAGCAGACCGCGCACGCGGTGCAGGACGTGGTGCGCGTGATGGGCCAGATCAACGCCTCTTCGCTGCGCATCGGCGAAATGGTCAGCCTGATCGACGGCATCGCGTTCCAGACCAACATCCTGGCCCTCAATGCAGCGGTCGAGGCGGCCCGCGCCGGCGAACAGGGCCGCGGCTTCGCCGTGGTCGCCAGCGAAGTGCGCACCCTGGCCCAGCGCGCGGCGGCCTCGGCCAAGGACATCAAGGCATTGATCGATGAATCCACTGGCAGCGTGGAAGCGGGCATCGCCATCGCCCGCCAGACCGAGGCCGCCATCGGGCAGCTGACCGATGCCGCGGGGCAGACCGGGCACCTGGTGCAGCAGATCGCCCAGGCCAGCGTCGAGCAGGCGGCTGGCATCGAGCAGGTCAACCAGACCATCGCGCAGATGGACGAGGCCACCCAGCAGAATGCCGCGCTGGTCGAGGAAGCCAGTGCAGCCGCGCGCGCAATGGCCGGGCAGGCAGCGGAACTGGACCAGGCCGCCGCCGTGTTCCGCGTCTCGGGCCACGCAGCCACCGCACTCCGGCGCGCGGCCTGATCGGCAGGGGCCGATGCGGGCACTCACACTGCCCGCATCGGCCCCGCACTACCATCACGGCGCAGGCCTGAAGCATTCAGCAGGCAGCGGCCTGCACCCCTTCCCCCGATCCCTGCCGCGCGACATTGTGGTTGCGCTGCCGCGGTCGTTCCGCCTGTGCAGCCCCCTGTACGTTCTGATGTGGTCCTGATGCCCTCCCCCGAACAAGAACGCCTTTCCACCCTGGCCGGCCTCAATGCGCTCGGCGACGTCTCCGGCGCCGCCCTCGACAGCCTCACCGAGCTCGCCACGCACGCCTTCAACGTGCCCGTTGCGTTCGTTTCGCTGCTGGAGGTCGATCGCCAGCGGCTGGTCTCGCGCAAGGGGCTGGATGTCACCCAGACGCATATCCGCGATTCGATCTGCGCCTCTGCCATCGGCATTGCCGAGACACTGGTCATCGATGACCTGCGCGCGCACCCGCGCCACGCCAGCAATCCGCTGGTGACCGGCGATGCGCAGCTTCGCTTCTATGCAGGCACGCCCCTGGTTGCCCGCAACGGCGTGGCCATCGGTGCGTTCTGCATCATGGACGACGCGCCCCGGCAGTTTTCCGAAGCGCAGCGTCGCCAGCTGCAGACCCTGGCCAATGCAGCGATGAACGAACTCGAGCTGCGCGCGCTGACCGGCCGCCGCGATCCGGTCAGCGGCCTGCCCGACCGCCATCAGTTCGCGCTGGACTTCGACGCCCACGCCGCGCGCGAGCCGGACACCTTCGTGCATGCGGTGCTGATCGACGTCTTCGATGCCACCACCGCTACCGAGGCCGGCCAGGTACTGGGCATGGCGCCACTGGAAACGCTGATCCGCCGCATCGGCGTGCGCCTGCGGGTGGCGCTGGACGGCATGGCCGAGGTCTACCACGTGGGTGTGGCGCGGTTTGCCTTCGTGGTCGAGGTGTCATCGTCGAAGGCCGTGGAAGACCTGGTGGCCGAGCTGCAGGATCGGCTGACCCGGCCCATGATGGCCGCGCAGGTGCCGATGTCGCCCTCCTTCCACGCCGGCATCTGTGGCGTCACGCTGGGCCAGCACACGGCGGACGAGGCCATCCGCCGCATGCTGGTGGGACTGAACGCCGCCATCAACAGCCGCGCGCCGTTCCGCTGGTATTCCGAAACGCGCGATGCGCGGACGCGGCGCGGCTATCGGTTGGCCACCGATGCACGCGAAGCGCTGCAGGAGAAGCAGTTCCACCTGGTCTACCAGCCGCGCTTCCGCGCCTCGGACCTGGAACCAGTGGCCGCCGAGGTGTTGATCCGCTGGAACCACCCGCAACTGGGTACTGTCAGCCCGGCCGAGTTCATCCCGGTGTTCGAACGCACGGCGGTCATGCAGGGCATCACCCGCTGGGTGATCGACCAGGCGCTGGACCAGTGCGTTGCCTGGCGCGCGGCGGGCATCACGCTGACCCTTTCGATCAACTACTCGGCGCGCGACATGGGCGAGGAAGATGCGGCGCTGCGACTGATACGCGCGATCGAACAGAAAGGGCTGTCCTGCGCGGACATCGAAGTGGAGATCACCGAGAGCCAGTGGCTGCGCGTGGACTCCCCCGCTGGCCAGCAGCTGCGGCAGATGGCGGCGGCGGGGCTGCGCATCGCCGTGGATGACTTTGGTAGCGGCTACAGCAACTTCGGCTACCTCACCGAGCTGCCGATCAGCACGCTCAAGCTGGACAAGACCGTGATCGACCGCCTGTGCCTGGACCCGCGTGCCGCGCTGAAGGTGGAAGCGATCATCGGCCTGGCCCAGCGCCTGGGCTATGCCGCGGTGGCCGAAGGCGTGGAAAGCGCCGAGCAGGTCGCGCGGCTGCAGGCACTGGGCTGCGATGAAATCCAGGGCTTTGCCCTGGCTCGACCGATGACGGCTGAAGCGTTCAGCGAACGATTCCGCCCCGCGTCCGCCCAGGCGTAGCGTCGAGCGTGCTCGACTGCCTCTGCGTGAAAATCCGTCGAGCAAGCTCGACGCTACGAAGCACGCGATTACACACCGAGTATTCCCAGGCGTAGAGTCGAGCTTGCTCGACTGCCTCTGCGCGCGGTTACGCGGCGCGTGTGGCCAGCAGTTCAGCCACGCCGACACCCTCGAGCGAGCCGCAGCGCTCCAGCACGCCGCCGGTGTACTGCGGTCGCAGCAGCGGCAACGCTTCCTCCAGCGCCACGACATCGCCAAACGCGAAGCACAACGCGGTATCGGCAGGCACCTGCTGCAGTTCCTGATGGAAGCGGATGGGGCACTCGAAGGCGCTGCCCAGCACCACCACCTTCACCTGCCCGGCGCGCTCAAACAGCGCATCCAGCATCTGCTCGCCGGCCATGTCGAACACCGGCCGGCCCAGTTCGATGCCGGTCACGCAGCAGCCCACGAAAGTCTCCTTGCTGCCAAACCGGGTGCGCAGCACACGCGCATCGGCCGGGTGGGAAGCGGAGAAGGTCTGGAGGAGCGTACTGCTGATCACGGCATGCCTTGCGGTTCGGGAAGGGCGTGCAGTGTGTGCATGCGGCCGCGAAGGCGTGATGAAACTCCAGTAGCGCTCGCTATACTGGCCGCATACCGCAGTCTGTCTGGAACCCCCATGCCTACCCGAATCGATTTCCGGCCATCGCTGGACCTGGCATGCGCATTGACCGGCATGCGCGTGGCACTGGTGGCGGAAGTAACCGACACCTCGGCACGCTCCATCCAGAGCATCGACAGCGCCGGCCTGGGCATTTCCAGCGGCATGCTCCTCGATGTGAACAAGACCTTCTGCAAGGAAGTCCGCGCGTCGTGCTCCCCGGTGTGGTTTGCCGATGCGCTGAGCCACCCGGACTACCAGTGCAGCCCCATCCCCGGCATGTACGGCTTCCGCAGTTTCCTCTCGGTGCCGCTGGTGCTGGTCGACGGCTCCATTTTCGGCACGCTGTGCACGCTGGACCCGGAACCCCGGCCGGTGGATGAGGAACGCGTGCAGTCGCTGAACTCTTTGGCGGCACTGGTGGCGGCGCAGATCGATGCCATCCTCAGCCACGATGCCGACAGCCGCACCATCGATGGCCTGAGGGCGCAGGGCGATTCGGTCGGCCGCCAACTGGCCGAGTTCGAGCAGTCCAATGCCGAACTGCAGCGGGTGGCCAAGCAGCGCGAAGAATTCATCGGTGTGCTGGCGCACGATCTACGCAACCCCGTGCAGGCCATCCGCGCCGGTGTCGACCTGCTGTCGCTGGGCGCGTTGTCCGATTCGCAGAAGAAGGTGCTTGGCCATATCAACGAGAGTGCCGACCGCATCGCCGAACTGATCGATGTCACCCTGGATTTCACACGCGGACGCCTGGGTAGCGGCATCGCACTGAAGCTGGAGCCGTGGTCGGACCTCTCGGGCATCCTGGCCATGGCCTGCCGCGAAGCAATGCGCCCGTATCCGCAGCGCAGCTGCGAGGTGGACCTGCAGTTGCCGTTGACCTTCCTCTGCGACGCCGCACGCCTGTGCCAGCTGCTGGCCAACCTGGTCATCAACGCCGCCGTGCACGGTACGGCGGACCAGCCGATACGGGTGCATGGCCGAGGCACCGAAGACGGCATCGAAATCAGCGTGGCCAACCAGGGCGTCATTCCCGCAGCGCAGCTGGCGCAGATGTTCGAGCCGTTTGCGCGGCCGCAGGAGCGCCGGCTGGATGCGGGGCTCGGGCTGGGGCTGTACATCGCCTCGCAGATCGCCAAGGCCCACAGCGGCACGCTGAGCGTCATCAGTTCCGATGGCGCCGGGACGGTGCTTACGCTGCGGATCTGAACCAGCGCGACGCCGCCTCACGCACGTCGCCTGCCGCTTCACCAGTGTCGGCCGCCCAGGCGACGATGCCATCGGGCCGCACCAGCAGCGCGGCCAGTCCCATGCCATCTATGGGCTGGCGGATAATGCACTGGACCTGCGGCTGCCACGCATCCAGCACGCCGCACAGCGGCGAACCTGCGTCGAACACCCAGTACACAGCGCGTCCGGCGCGCAGCAGTTCGCCCATGCGCAGCCCATCAGCCGACACGAAATCCGGCGCGCTGCGCCCGACCAAAGGATGCGCGCCCCCGAGCGGCAGCTGCTGCGAAATACCCCACACGCGCTCGGCCATGTAGGTCGCGCCCCCGGTGGTATCGAGCAGATCGGCCATCACCGCAGCCAGCGCACGCGAGCCCGCACCCGGCCGCATCAGCGCCACCTGCGCGCGCGACCAGTCCAGCACCTGTGCCCCGATCGGGTGGCGCTCGGCGTGGTAGCTGTCCAGCAGCGCCTCGCCCGCCTCGCCACGCAGCACGGCGGCCAGTTTCCAGCCCAGGTTCATCGCATCGCCCAGCCCGAGGTTCAACCCCTGTCCGCCCAGCGGCGAATGCACGTGCGCGGCGTCACCGGCCAGCAGCACGCGCCCGTGGCGATAGCGCTCGGCCTGGCGCGCGGCATCGGTCCAGGTTGTCGCCAGGTGCAGTTCGCGCACCCGCACATCGCGGCCTGAAACGCGGCGAAGCAGGGCCTCAGCGGTATCACGGTCAAGCGGTTGGCGGTGCCCGGCGCCACCATCGAAATCGGCCAGTGCCAGCGTGCCGGGCGGGTTGAAGTTGCACATGCCATGGTCGGTGTACTGGCGGCCAGGCGTCAGCACCGTGGGATCCTCCAGCGTGACGCCGAGGGAGTGGCCGGTGAACTCAGGCGCCGTGCCGACGAAGGCAACACCGGCGCGCTTGCGCACCGTGCTGCGGCCGCCATCGCAGCCCACCAGCCAGCGGCCAGTGAAGCGCTGCCCGCCTGCATCAACCCGCACATGGTCAGCCTGCGGCTGGAGGTCTTCCACGGCCGTACCGCGCATGATCCGCACGCCCAGCGACTGCGCGCGTTCGGCCAGCACCACTTCCAGCGCCGCCAGCTCCACCGGCACCTGGGTGGCCGCCGGACCAGGCAACCGGTACGGCCAGCGCCCGCTGTCGACGCGGTCCAGCGCGAACGGAATACCGGCGAAGTGCCCGCCCAGTGGCCGCGCCTGCGCCAACCAGTGCGCGGTGCCCGGCGGCGGCGCCCCCTTGGCGGGCATGCGCACCTGGGTGGCGGCCAGCGCCTGCGGCAGGCCACGACGGTCCAGCGCCTCCAGCGTGGGCGCGGTGAGGCCGCGCAGGCCGAACGGCAGCCGCTTCAGCGGCGTGTCGGCCACTGCCGCATGCTCCAGCACAAGCACCTGCGCGCCACCCTGGGCCAGCTCGGCCGCCAGGAACAGGCCGACCGGGCCGGCCCCGGCGATGACCACGTCGTACTGCATGGAAAACCCCCATGAGCACCGGGTCGGCGCTCTGTCGCCGCGAATGTTACACTCGGTGTACGTTTTCGATGTGAACCCGTCATGAGCCCACCTGCTGGCCGCCGCGAGCAACGCAAGGCCGAAACCCGGCAAGCCATTTCCGATGTGGCCACGCGCCTGATCATCGAGCGCGGCTTCGAGGCCGTGTCGATGGCCGATATCGCCGAGGCCGCCGGGGTATCGCGCAAGACGGTGTTCAACTACTTCGCCAGCAAGGAACACCTGGTCTTCGACCGCGACGAAGAAGCACGGCAGCTGCTGCGTGAGGGCATGCATGCGCATGCCGGCCTGACCCCGCTGGCCGCCTTCAGCACCCTGCTGCGCGAGCTGCTGCACAGTGGCCACCCCCTGCTGCGCATCCACCCCGGCGCCGCCGCGTTCTGGGCCACCGTGGCCAACAGCCCCGTGCTGGCCGACCACGGGCGGCGCCTGCAGGCGCAACTGACCGATGATCTGGCCCTGCTGATGGCCACTGCCGCAGGCCGTGACGCCGATGATGCCGAGGCGCGCCTTGGCGCGGGCATGCTCATGGGCGTGGTGGTGGCCGCCTATCAGCGCGGGTTGCAGGCCCTGGCAGGCAATGAGGAACCGCGCGAGGCCATGCTGCAGCTGATCGTGCGCGGCACGACCGGGGTCCTGGTGGCACTGGCCGGCACGCCGTACACCGCCCCCGCCCTGCCGCCGGGATAAATCCCACACGGCACCGGGCCACGCCATGTTCACGCAATGTTCCTGTAATACGGTGCGGCACCGCCGCCTCCCTCTCTCCACGCCGTACCGCCGATGCATATCCTGCTGATCGAAGACGAAGCCGAACTGGCCGCCACGCTGAAAGGCGCGCTGCAGCGCGAGCGCCACGTGGTGGATCTGGCCGGCACTGTGGCGATGGCCCGCGAGGCGGCGCTCTGCGGGCTGCACGACCTGGTGCTACTGGACCGCACCCTGCCCGACGGCGATGGCCTGGCCCTGATCGCCCTGCTGCGCCAGCACAACCCCGGCGTACCCATCATCGTGCTCAGTGCGCTGGGCCAGCTGCCCGACCGCGTGGCCGGGCTGGATGAAGGTGCCGACGATTACCTGGCCAAGCCCTTTGCGCTGGAGGAACTGTTCGCCCGCATCCGCGCCGTCGGCCGCCGCCCCAGCGGCCTCAACGCCGAGACTGTCACCGTCGGCCGCCTGAGCTTCGACCCGGTGTCCGGTGAAACCCGCGTGGGCGGCGAGCGGCTGGACCTGCCGCGCCGCGAGATCCGCGTCCTGGCCGCGCTGGCGCGGCGCATCGGCCGCACCGTGCTGCGCGAATCCATCGAGATGGCGGTGTACGGCTTCGATGATGGCGTGCACTCCAACACCCTCGATTCGCACGTCTCGCGCCTGCGCCGCAAGCTGGCCGAGGCCGATGCCGGCGTGGAGATCCACGCCATCCGCGGCGTCGGCTACCTGATGCGGGAAATCAAGTAATGGCGCGGCGTCCTTCGCTGAAGTGGCCGCTGATCATCAAGCCGCTGATCTTCCACCTGCTGGCCCTGCTGCTGGCGTTCTTCGTGCTGCTGATGGTGCTGGTGCGCGTGGACAGCGGTGGCTACTACACCATCCAGACGTTCGCGCCGGTGGCCGCCGATGCCGTGCATCGCGATGCCAGCGGCAGGCTGTTCGTGAAGAACACACCGGAGCTGGCCGAAGAACTGAAGATCGCCCCGGGCGCCTGGTTCATCGCCCAGGATGACAGCGGCCACCACGTGACCTTCGGCAACGTGCCGCCTGCCTACGCCTCACTGGTGGGGCTGCTGGACGGCATTCCCTACGGAGACCTGCGCGGGCGCGAACGCGGCGACGGCCTGGCGGTGGTGGTGCGCCAGCACACCGGCCCGGCGGGCAAGCTGACGATCATGGCCCATGGCGAAGTGGATACCCTCACCTGGCAGATGGCGCTGGCCGCGCACATCATCACCGTGCCGATCTTCCTGCTGCTGGCGCTGGTGACCATCGTGCTGACGCCGATCATCGTGCGCCGCGCGCTGGCCGGCGTGGAGCGCATCGCCGCCGAAGCCGGGAAGATTTCCGCCAACCACCGCGGCATCCGCCTCACCGCCACGGCGGTACCCGTGGAGATCGCACCGCTGGTGAACGCAGTGAACGACGCGCTGGACCGGCTGGACGAGGGCCACGAACGCCAGCGCCGCTTCATTGCGGCTGCTGCCCACGAACTGCGCACGCCCATCGCGATCCTGCGGGTGAAGCTGGACGCCGCCGACGATGCCACCTCGCACAGCCTGGCCCTGGAAGTAGCGCGCCTGGCCACGCTGGCCGAGCAGCTGCTGGACCTGCACCGCATGGACGAAGACGGGCCGAAGGAAACGCTGAACCTTGCGCGTGTGGCCAAGCGCGCGGTGGCCGACCTGGCGCCACTGCTGATCCAGTCCGAGCGCACGGTCGCGGTGTCGGTGGAGCAGCATTACCCGGTGCTGGGCGAAGCCGGCGCGATCGAGCGGGTGATCTCCAACCTGGTCTTGAACGCGGCCGAACACGGTGGCCGCAACGTGATCGTGCGTGTGCAGGGCAGCTGCCTGGAAGTGGAAGATGATGGCCCCGGCATACCGGTGGCCGAACGCGAACGCGTTTTCGAGCCTTTCCAGCGCCTGCGCCCCCGGCAGAGTGGCGCGGGCCTGGGCCTGAATCTGGTGCGGCAGGTGGTGGAACGCCACGGTGGCCAGGTCACGATTCTCGACGCGCCCGGTGGCGGCGCGTTGATCCGCGTGGAGTTTCCGCCGCACCCCGGTGCGAACCCGCCGGCGGCGTGACTGCCACCTGTCTGCGCGCGCGTGCGGCACGCGCCGGCAAGCTTGCGGCAATGTTGGCTGCGCAGTATCGGGCGCAGGGCGCCTGTGCGCGTCCCTGTTCCGTACTGAAAGGACGCCCATGCCGCAGGCCGCCGCTGCACCGCCGAAGAACACGCCCCGATCCGAACCGGGCGCCGCGGCCACTTCGCTGACCGCCGCCGCATGGAACCGGCATCCGCAACAGCGCCGCCTGCGCGGGCTGGCACACTGGCCACGCTGGCTGCGCGACCTGCCGGAGCCGGCGCGGCCGATCGCACTGGCGCGACTGTTCGGCGCACTGTTCATGGCCCTGCCCGGCGCCGCCCTGGTGGTGTTCGTGGCACTGCACGCAGGCGCCGCGCTGGCGGCGGCCACACTGCCGCTGGTGGCGACGCACGCCACGCTGCATGCCATGGCCGCATGGTCACAGGCCAGCACCGGAGTGTCTTCACCGTGGCCGCAGCGGCTGGAAGCCCCTGCCCCGGCGCTGCTGTCGTGGACCAGCCTGCTGCCGTTCGCAACGGTCGCGGCCCCGGGTGCCAACACCCTGCTCGGCGCCAGCGTGGCCCTGCTGCTGCTCAACGCACGGCTGACTGCACACGGCCGCCATCGCCCTTGGCAGCGACCGCTGCATGTGGCCACGGCCACGCTGTTGGCCGCCACCCTGGCCGGGCAGGCGGTGCTGTTGTCCCTGCCCGCGCGCGCCGCGTTGCTGGCGGGCGCGGCCTGCATCGGCGTGTCGGTGGCCGTGCAATTGCGTGCTGGCACGCATCGCATCACAGGGCATCTGTTGCTGGTGCTGGGCAGCCTGTGCGCGGCCGTCGCCGTGGCGCTGCAGGTCGGCAGCCGCTGAACAGGCCCGGCGCCGCAAGGTTGGCGCAATCCTGGACATCGAGACTCGGCCCTGCCTGCACGCACAGGCACGCCCGTCATTCCTGCAAGGATTTCCGATGTTCACCGCACAACGGGCAACGCGCCCATGAGCGCCGTACCCCGCACCCGTCGCCGCCTGTGGATCGCCGCCGCCGCTGGCGCGTGCCTGCTGGCCCTGGCCGTGCTCTGGCTGATGCCGGCCGCACCGCCGGAACTGGAGGTGTCGCCCGTTCAACGCGGCGATATCGAACAGGTGGTCGAAGCCACCGGCACCCTGAAGCCCTCGCGCCTGGTGAGCGTGGGTGCACAGGTTTCCGGCCGCATCGAAACCCTGCACGTGAAGCTGGGCGACAGAGTGAAGGCCGGCGACCTGATTGCCGAGATCGACTCGCGCACCCAGCGCAACGCGCTGCAGAGCGCCCAGGCCGCACAGCGCAGCGCCCGCGCCAACCGTGATGCACTGGCTGCCGACCTGCGCCAGTACCAGCTGACCCTGCAGCGCCAGCAGGCACTGGTTGCCCGCCAACTGGTGGCGCGTGCCGACTACGATGCAGCGAAGAGCAAGGTCGACGCCACCCGCGAACAGGTCGCTGCGCTTGATGGCGAAGTGGTGCAACGGCAGACCGATGTGGACGTGGCACAGACCAACCTGGGC
Organism: Stenotrophomonas sp. PFBMAA-4; assembly: GCF_030053215.1. Taxonomy (NCBI): domain Bacteria; kingdom Pseudomonadati; phylum Pseudomonadota; class Gammaproteobacteria; order Lysobacterales; family Lysobacteraceae; genus Stenotrophomonas; species Stenotrophomonas sp. PFBMAA-4. The sequence goes on from NZ_JASGBW010000005.1 coordinate 48,478, forward strand.
TACACGCGCATCACTGCCCCCACCGACGGCACCGTGCTGGCTGTGGTCGCCCGCCAGGGGCAGACCGTCAACGCCGTGCAGAGCGCGCCGACCATCGTGATGCTGGGCAACCAGGACGTGATGACCGTCTACGCTGAAATCTCCGAGGCCGACGTGGTGCACACCACCCTGGGCCAGGAGGCGTACTTCACCATCCTCGGCGACCGCGGCCGGCGCTACAGCAGCACGCTGCGCGACATCGCACCGGCGCCGGAATCGATCACCAACGAAGACACCTCCGGCTTCGCCGCGCCCGGCGCGTCGGCCGGTGCCAGCCGCACCGCCATGTACTACAACGGCCAGTTCGACGTGGACAACGCCGATGGCCGCCTGCGCAGCTACATGACCGCACAGGTGCGCATCGTGCTCGGCCGTGCCAAGGGGGTGCTGACCATCCCATCGGCCGCCCTGGGCGCACGGTCAGCCGATGGCAGCTACAGCGTGCAGGTCCGTGGCGCCGATGGCCGGCCAGCCGCGCGGCGCATCACCACCGGGCTGGATGACCAGATCAACGTAGAGGTGCGCAGTGGCCTGCAGCAAGGCGAACAGGTGGTGCTGGCACAGACTGCCGATGCCGCCGCTGCCACGGGCGCTGCACAGCCATGACCGACGCCGCGATGGACGGGGCGCTGCTGCGCGTGCGCGGCATCCGCCGCGAGTTCGCCGCGGGCGAGCAGACCCTGGTGGTGCTCGATGGCATCGACCTGGATATCCGCGCTGGCGAACTGGTGGCCATCGTCGGCCAGTCCGGCTCGGGCAAATCCACGCTGATGAACATCCTCGGCTGCCTGGACCGGCCCTCGGCCGGCACCTACTGCATTGCCGGCCGCGAGACCGCGCAGATGACGCCGGATGAACTGGCCGAACTGCGCCGCGAGCACTTCGGCTTCGTCTTCCAGCGCTACCACCTGCTGACCGACCTCACCGCGCTGGGCAACGTCGAAGTGCCGGCCATCTATGCCGGCCAGCCAGCGGCCGAGCGCCACCGCCGCGCGCAGGCGCTGCTGCAGCGTCTGGGCCTGGGCGAGCGCATGCAGCACCTGCCCGGCGAGCTGTCCGGCGGCCAGCAGCAGCGTGTGTCCATCGCCCGTGCGCTGATGAACGGTGGCGCGGTGATCTTCGCCGACGAGCCCACCGGCGCACTGGATACGCAGTCCGGCAAGGAGGTGATGAAGATCCTCGGTGAACTGCACGCCGAAGGCCACACCGTGGTGCTGGTGACCCATGACATGGCCGTGGCCGAGCACGCCCAGCGCATCATCGAGATCCGCGATGGGCGCATCGTGGATGACCGCCCCACCGCAGCTGCCTTGGCCGCCAGTACCAGCACGAGTGCCGTCCTGCAGGCGCGCAGCGAGGGCAGCGGCTGGCAGGCGCTGCGCGACCGCTTCACCGAAGCCTTCCGCATGGCCCTGCGCGCGATGAACGCACACCGCATGCGCACCTTCCTCACCATGCTCGGCATCATCATCGGCATCGCCTCGGTGGTGTCGGTGGTGGCGCTGGGCACCGGTGCACGCCAGGCCATCCTGTCCAACATCGCCTCGCTGGGCACCAACACCATCGAGATCTACCCCGGCTCGGGCTTCGGCGATGTACACGCCGCGCAGGTGGAAACACTGACCCCGGGCGACAGCGTTGCCCTGGCCGGCCAGCCCTTCGTGGACAGCGCGACGCCCGGCGTGGCCAGCAGCGGCACCGCACAGCGTGGCAATCGTGCAGCAAACGTGCAGATCCAAGGTGTCAGCGAGCAGTACTTCCGCGTGCACGGGCTGAAGCTGGGCGCCGGCCGCTTCTTCGGCCAGCCTGCGGTGGCCGGCCACCAGCAGGTGGCGGTGATCGACGCCAACACGCGCGCACGGTTCTTCGCTGCCCAGGAGGATCCCATCGGCCAGAGCCTGCTGCTGGGCAACGTGCCGGTGCGGGTGGTCGGCGTGGTCAAGAAGGAAGCCGGCGCCGTAGGTGACGCTTCACTGCTGCAGGTCTGGGTGCCCTACACCACGGCCATGGCCCGCATGCTGGGGCAGAGCCACGTGTCGAACATCACCGTCCGCGTTTCCGATGCGGTGGGCATGCAGGCAGCGGAGGCCTCGATCAGCCGCCTGCTGGCGCGCCGCCATGGCCGCACGGACTTCTACATGAGCAACAACGCGCAGATCCGCCAGTCCATCGAACAAACCACCCGCATCCTGACGTTGATGATCAGCGCCATCGCCGCCATCGCGCTGGTGGTGGGCGGCATCGGCGTGATGAACATCATGCTCGTCTCGGTGACCGAACGGACGCGCGAGATCGGCGTGCGCATGGCCGTGGGTGCCCGGCGCAGCGACATCCTGCAGCAGTTCCTCATCGAATCGGTGCTGGTGTGCCTGCTCGGTGGCGTGCTGGGCATCGGCGTGGCACTGGCCCTGGGTGCGGTGCTGGCCTTGGCCGATATCGGCTTCAGCCTGGTGTTCTCCTCCGCCTCAATCCTGGCCGCGTTCGCCTGCAGCAGCCTGATCGGCATCGGCTTCGGCTTCCTGCCGGCACGCCGTGCCGCACAGCTCGACCCGGTGGAAGCCCTGGTCCGCTGAACGGCATGCAGAACGCTGCAGTGACGGCAGGTTCGCGCAATGTCCGCGCGCTGTACTGAGCCTACCGACACAGCCGCACAGGAGCGGAACGATGGTTGAGAAGACAGGACGCAGCGCATGGCTGCTGGCGGCCGCCGTGCAGTTTCTGGTGCTGCTGCCCTATGCCGGCCCGGCGCAGGCGCAGCACCGCGATGGCTACCGCGCCGGATGGGACCGTGGCTACGAAGACCGCCAGCGCGATGAACGCGAGCGCCGTGAGCGCGAACGGGAACGCGACCGCCGTGACGATGCCAAGGCCAAGGGCGTGGTGGTGGGTGTGGTGGGCGCGGCCGTGGTGGCCGGCGTCATCGCGGCCGCTGCCAAGCGTGAACGCGAGAACCGTGAGCGCGCCGATTACTGCATGAGCCGCTACGGCAACTACGACCGCCGCAACGACACCTACCGTGGCTCGGACGGCTACAGCTATCCCTGCCGCTGAACTGCCCCGCAGCCTTCAAGGAAACCACCGCATGAACAAGACCGCTCTACTGATTGCCCTCTGCGCCGCGCCGCTGCTTGGCCACGCCGCCAGCAATGATCCGAAGCAGGCTTACATTGATTCGAATTTCGCCGCCATGGACAGCAACGGCGACGGCCGCATCGACAAGGCCGAGTACGCGAAATACCAGCAGGCGCGCTTCAGCAAGCAGGCCGATTCCATCGACGCCGCGTTCAAGGAAATGGACACCAACAAGGACGGAAAGATCAGCAAGCAGGAAGCGGCCGTCGTGCCGGAGATCGCCAAGTACTTCGCCGGCCTGGACACCGATGGCGACGGCTATCTCTCGCTGAAGGAGATGCAGCAGGCGATGGTGGCCGCACAGACGGCGGACGCAGCAGCGAAGTAGCGCCGTGGCGGATTCGCCCTCACATCGCTCTGGCAGGTGCCCACCGTGGTGGGCACGATTCCGACACCGCGCGCGCAAGCCGAAGCGCCCACCAAGGTGGGCATCTACCGGCCCTGCAGCGCTGATGAATCAGCGCACCTTGTACAACACCGCCGCACCCGGCCGCGGTTCAAACGCCGGCACCGTCTGCTGGGTCAGCGCGGTGCCCTTGGCATCCCACACCAGCGTCTCCACCGGGTACTCATCCTTGCGGGTCATCTGGTCGATCTTCGCCACCACCACCGTCGTCGCCGCCGGCACTTCCGGGTTCCAGCCAAACACCCCCACGCGGCCATGGAACACCGCCGGGGCAGCGGCATCAAGGCGGCGGTCCGGGCACATCACCAGGCCGCGGTCGAGCATCACCCGCAGCGCACCCACCGGCACCTTCTTCACGGTCGGCGTAGTGCGTTCAGTGCTGTGGCCGGGGCAGACATTGGCGGCGCGGGTGACCATGTCTTCAGCCACCTGGCGGTCTGACTGGGCGAAGGCCAGCGCTGGGGCCAGGCAAAGGCAGAACAGGACAAGCGGGGACTTCCGGATCATTGCAGAGTTCCTGCAGTGGATACCCAGCGAACTTAGCAATGGCTCGACGCAAAGTTGCAAAGACTGTGTGAGGCCACGGTCAAGAGCGTGCTGCAAGCGCTGCACGCTTGTCTCTGGCGAGCCGCGACAACCTGATTCTTTGAGCACCCGCTCCAGCAGGCTCACTCCTTCATCGTCTGGTTCGCTCCACCTGGCAATGCAGGAATGCACCGTGCGCCACTTCGGGAAGTCGCTGGACAGCAGGTACTGCACACCACACTTCATACAGATCCACGATCCGCGGTTTCGTACGCTTGCGCGCCTGCTCCAGAATGGGACGGATCTGCACGCGCATCCGCAGGGTTTTCACTACCCGCGAAAAATCGTGAACAGCTTCCTAGTCCAGGCGAACAATCCGTAAACGGCCTGTGTCACGGTCATGCGCGACTTCAAACCAACGCGAAGCGAGCGCCAGTTGACGGCAGCGCCACGCCAGCAGTTCCTCATCCCAGTTGCACTCACGAATCCCGCTCCGAGCCATGAATTGGGACAGCTCCATTTCAATTTCGGAGAAGCCGCTTTCTCCGGCCCTCCATGCGTTGCTTTCCAGCAACCAGTCAAAATTGCTCATACGTGGCGCTCTTGTTACCTGACGACAGCGAAGCGAAAAAGGGGAGGCGGCAGCCTCCCCCTTCCCGTTCCCTTGACTGGCAAATTACTGGCGGGCGACCAAGGTCAGCCCCGAGAAGTTGCCTGTCATTCGGATGTAGTAGGTGCCCGCCTTTGGTGAAGCAATGCGGATGGTTTCGGTGTTCGTCGCCCGGGTGGAGCTGGCGTCGAAGTCCGAAGAGGTAGGCACCCGTCCGGCTGCGACGTAGAGCGATGCGTTCCCGCTTCCACTCAACGTCATCACCGTAAGCGGCTTGCCTGCCACAGCAGTGAACCGGTAGGTCACATCTCCGCTTGCACTGGTGAGATTCCGCAGCTCCACCTTGTTGGACAGGTCAACCGCTGGCGGGGTGCAATCCTCCGTCTTCGGATCACAGGGCTCGGCCGTGGCGGCTGTCACCAGCGCATTGGCATCAAGAATACCAACGCCGATGGGAGTGCTGGCCGGGATTGCGGCGGGGAATGGACGTGCAGTGCGCTTGAGCAGGTCACGCATCTCATTCCACTTCAACGGCACCGGCGCCACGCTCTGCACCAAGGCAGCCGCTGCGGCCACATGCGGCGAAGCCATCGACGTTCCGGTGTATCCACCGACCGAGAACTGGTCGGTGGGCTGGGTGGCCCCTGCGTTGATGACCTGGAAGATGAAGCCTTGCGGATCGCCGTCCACAGATCCACCACCACCAGGCGCAGCAAGATCGACGCGACTGCCCCAACTGGAGTAGCTCGCCTTGCCACCGGTCACCCGCGAGGCGCCAACGCTGATCACCCCATCGCAGGACGACATGGTGTAGGTGCCGGCATCGGCGTTGGAATTGCCTGCAGCCACGACCACGACCACGCCCATGGCATTGACCTGGTTGATCGCGTCTTGATAGATCTGCGGGCAGGCCTGCGGTGCCGAGCTGCCCAGACTCATGTTGATGACCTCTGCCGGGTTGGGGTTCACCGGCAAGCCTTCGACAGTCGCCCCCGCCGCCCAGAGGATACCGTCAGAAATGTCGCTGCCGTAACCACCACAGGACCCCAGCACTCGAACCGGGAGGACCTTGGCACCATGGGCCAGACCCGCCAGGCCCGCACCGTTGTTGGTCTGCTGCGCGATCGTGCCCGATACGTGAGTTCCATGCCAGGAGCTTGCCCGCCCGACGTGGGGAGGCGCCCCCATCTGGGTGCAGTAGCTTTCCTCTACCCAGTCGCCCATGTCCCAGCCACCGGCCACGCGTTCGTCTGTGTCGCGCCGGGAAACCAGGTGATCAGAAATCATGTCGTAGCCGGGAAGGACGTTGGCGGCCAGATCCGGCGTGTTCTGGACGACGCCGGTGTCAACGACGGCCACGACCACACCTTGGCCCGTGGACTTGTCCCATGCCTGCTCGGCACGGACACCACCGGTGGCGTCGTGGAAGTTCCACTGCATCGTGCCGTATTGCGGGTCGTTGGGAACAAGCCGCGGCTGGACCGCCCTCGTGCCCACGTCCAGGGGCTGATAGAGCTGGTCGACCTGGACCGTGGAGACGCCGGGCTCTGCCGCCAGCTCCCTGACAAAGTTCGCCGTCTCGGAAGCAGTCAGCTTTCGGGACGTCTTCACCACATACCAGCCTGGCGATGCCATGGAGCGCAGCACTTGAGCCGAAGCGGCCGGACGTGCAGGCGAGCTGGAGGTGGCAGCGATACCCACTGAAATGCCCGCCCGCCGCGACGAACTGCTCAACGAACTGCTCAAAGCCGCACGCCCTTGGCTGGACCTGGACGTCATCTTGACGATGAAGCGCTGACCGGCGCTGGCCTGCCCGGCCGTGGCCGGCGTGGTTGCCTCACGCTTGACCACCTTTGTCGTGTCCAAGCGGGGAGCTGCATTGACGCCGGTGGCAAGCAGAAGCGAAGCGATGGCCGCAGCCAGTGGTTTGTTGATCAACATTCTGGAAGTCTCCTGGAGATGGAATGGCGCTCTCGATGAGCGCCCTGTTTTCAAGGGAAAAGCTACAGGTCAATACCAAAGCCGATACCAGCGGACGACTCATCGCCGCTGAATGCTCCGCCCAGGCTGAACGACGCACGTTCGCCAATCTTCTTCGCATAGCCGATGGAGAGAGCTCGCTCACCGCTCTGGAAGCCGGCACCCACCGCGATCCTTCCCCGCTCGCTTTGCGTGCCTGCGGCGTTGGTTGCCATGTTGAGCATCGCCGCGCTCATCGCGCCTTGCTTGTCCATGCGGCGGTCCACAGAACTCAATCGACGGTCCACAGCGCTTTTATAGGCTGCAAAATCATCATCCATAGCGGCAAAACGCGTATCGGTGTAGCTTTTTGCCTCGGCAATTCCACGGTTGACCTGGCCCACGTTTGCAGCATCGGTATCCGTGGTGCCCGCTGCCACATTGGTGATCTGCCGCTCCCCGCCAACGGTTCCGACCGACACCGTATTTGCACGGTCGGCCACCGCACCTTGGCCGAGGGCTACCGCGCCCTCCGCCGTGACCGTAGCGCCCTGCCCCAGGGCGGTCCCAGACGCTGCTGCCACGTTCGAGCCCTCGCCGACGGCCACGGCATTGGTCGCCGCAGCTGCGATCCGTGCGTTTGCGCCCACTGCGGTGCTGCCGTCCGCTTCCACACGTGCGCCGCCGCCAATGGCCGTATCGTTCGGCCCGTGGGCGTATGCATCACCACCCAACGCGATGCCGTTCTCGGAATTGGCCACCGCGCCCGAACCCACGGCGACCGCATTGGTGCCACTGCCCGACTGAGCCGGCTTGTCTCCACCAACTGCGACCGGGTTGTCGCCACCATCGCCCCCTTCCGATCCATCGGACGGGCCCTTGAGGGCGCTCAGCTGCAGGTCGATCGCAGAGAAAGTGTCCGCAAGCCCATTGAAGCGGGTGCCCTGGATGGTGTAGGACGGCATGCTGATCGATCCATAGGGGGACAACGCAGAGCCACCGCCGAAGATTTCAACCGTAGACTGCATGGCCATATAGAGCTGCGACCCGTTGATTGCCTGGGTGCTGCTTGCCGCCACCAGCCCAGACCTCACGTTGGACAGGGTTGTACCTGAACCACCAGCCAGCGTCAGCGACTGCCGATCATCGTCGTCATACACCACAGCGTTGGCGCTCAGGTCCCCCAGGCTGGCAGCCACCGAATCGAGCTGCGCCTTGTTCACCGCATCGGTCGCCGCTGAACCAGCGGCCACATGGGTGATCTGCCGCTCGCTGCCAGCCGCACCGACCGAAACGGTGTTGCTTCTATCGGCGTACGATCCCGCACCGAGGGCAACCGCATTGTTGACCGCCGTGGGTTGACCGTCGACAAAGGTCAGGTCACCCACCTTCGCACCCGCGCCAAGGGCAATGGATTCACTGCCGAAAACTTCGGCCCCGGTGCCCATGGCGATGCTGTTCTGGAACAGAACCGGCGTCTCAGCCCAGAAGTTGCCATTCCAGACCATCGATTCGCCGATCGAGATGCTGCCCTTGCCACCTGCCCACGAGCCCCCACCGAGTGCCGTGGAATTCTCACCCAGGGCGTAGGCAACCTGCCCTATGGCCGTGCTCCCCTCTGCTCCCGCCGTTGCGTTGCTGCCCAGTGCCACCGTCCAGTCGGCCTGCGCCCGGGCTCCTGAGCCGATGGCATTGGAAAACTCGCCGCCCGCCTGGGCCCGGTCACCCACGGCCAGCGCGTCATACTGGGTCGCTGCCGCACGATACCCGACGGCCACCGAGCGGATGGCAGATGCCTCCGACAGGGCGCCGACCGCCAAGGCAGACGTGTCGGTCGCCTGGGCCCCCGCACCAACCGCGGTGGCCAGGCGGCCGCTTGCCACGGTGTGCTTGAGCTGCATGCCAATCCCCGTCTCACCGATCTGATCTTCCAGATCATCGGCGATGCCGCCCAGCGCCACGCTGGATTTACCACTGCTGGTCGCGCCCGCACCGGAGGCAGACGAGAAATCCCCTTCTGCCTGTGCACCCGCACCCACAGCCGTGGATGCAAGGCCGGACGCACTGGTCTGCTGGAACAGGACAGCGCCGTTTGCTGGGTTGTCAATGGAGTAGTCCACGTCCAGGATGCCGCCGACAGCCGTAGCGGAAGTCTGCGTGGCGATCGCCTCCTGGCCGACTGCGCTGGCATGTTCGGCGTACGCCACGCTGCCAGCGCCCAACGCCGTGGTCCCGTTGCCTACCGCCGATGCCGCCTCGCCAGAGGCGGTAGCATCGGAACCATCAGCATAGGCCCCTGCATCGCTGTGGTCGCTGCCGGTGGCCTGGAACCAGCGGGAGGCGCCCGATACCGCCGCATCCAGCTGGGCTTTGTTCACCGCATCGGTAGCTTCCGTGCCTGCCGCGACATTGGCGATCTGGCGCTCCTGCCCTGCAGCACCCACCGACACGGTATTGGAACGATCGGCGATTGAATTGGCACCCAGGGCGACCGCGTTGTCGACGATGAGCGTACTTCCATCGACGAAGTCCGCGTTGCCGACTTTTGCCCCTGCCCCCAGCGCAATCGACTCGCTTCCATACACGTCGGCACCGGTGCCCACGGCAATGCTGTTCTTGAAGAGAACCGCTTCATCCCCCCAGAAGTCTCCGCGCCACGTCATGGCGCCGCCGATGGCAATGCTTCCGCTTCCCGCTGCCCACGAGCCAGTGCCGACGGCCGTGCTGCTCTCTTCCAGGGCCATCGATCCCTGCCCTAGCGCCATTGCGCCGACTGCTCCGGCCGTACTGTTGCTGCCCAAGGCGACGGTTCGGTCAAACTGCGCTCTCGCTCCTGAACCAATCGCGTTGGAGAACTCTCCCGTGGCCTGCGCCCGATCGCCTACAGCCAGGGCATCGTATTGGCTTGCCACCGACCGGTAGCCGACCGCCACGGAGCGGATCGCCGTGGCTTGGGACAAGGCACCCAGCGCAGTGGCCGAGGTATCCATTGCCTGTGCACCCGCCCCCAGTGCGGTGGACAGCCTGCCCGTTGCCTGGGTTGCCTTCAATTGCATGCCCTCGAAGCTGGAGCCGATCTGGTCCTCGAGATCATCGGCGATGCCGCCTACAGCTACGCTGGACTTCCCTGCACCCACCGCGCCTGCTCCGGATGCCGTCGCGAAGTCCCCGCTTGCCTGGGCTCCTGCGCCGGTCGCGGTGGAGGCGAGGCCGGTGGCGGCGGTCTGCTGCTTCAGTACCGCTCCATTGCCAGGGTTGGCAATGCTGTAATCCACGTCCAGAAGGCCGCCCAAGGCGGTCGCGGAGTCACCGGTCGCCAGAGCCTCCTGGCCGACTGCGGTCGCGCGGTTCGCATAGGCGACGCTGCCGGCTCCCAGTGCCGTTGCCCCCGTCCCGATGGCCGAGGCGGCCTCGCCTGCTGCCACGGTGTCCTCTCCATCTGCGTAAGCACCGGCGGAGCTGTTCGCCCCACCTGCCGCAGCAAAGAACTGCACCTCCTCATCAGCCTCCGGCTCCGCTTCCGTGACCACCTGGCCTGAAGGATCGGACAGCACCTGGGTTCCCAACGCCACCGTGATGTCCGATGCCAGAACGGACATCGGAGCCAGCAGCAGCCCGGCGATGAGGCCAGCGGAGCGCAGACGGCGTGATCCGCGGCCGGCGCGTGTGGCCAGTTCAGATGCCACCACCATGTGCCCCAGAGTGGCATTCCATACGGTACGGTATATCCGATTCATTGCTGATCGTCCTCGATTGGGAGTGCGTCGCCACGGCTGGGCGGAACCGTCATGCCGTGGATGGATGGTTGTCTTCCGCCCGTCACTGTTGTCAGCTAGGGCCCCCTTGCTGAGGTCGACCGTAGGGGCGGAGGATGGGGGTTGTCGACTGCACTTCCTCTCCGAAATATCATCAAGTTCTCACGCGCAGGGCCTCTCCTCCCATGATCAGCACGTTCCTTTCCTGGCTGGACAAGGCACCCTTGGCCGACCCCGTCGATCGCCGCAACGCGCGGGTAGTCCAAGGCTTGATGTTGTTCATGGGCATTACGATCCCAGCCATGGTGTGCTTCGCGATCGCCATCGCCTGGCCGTACCTGTCGCAGGCCGAAACGCATTGGGCAACCTACGCGTCGCTGGGAATGAGCCTTTCCATCGGGGCCGTGGCATGGACGGGCCTTTGGTTGATACGTCGAGGTGCCTTCAGGCTCTCCGTGCAGCTCCTGGTCGGAATCCTGTTGGCAGTGTCGATCATCAACCTGGGAGTAAACGGATTGCAGCGCCAGATCGCGGACCAACTGGCGCAGATGCTGGTGCTGCTGCTCAGCGGCCTCATCCTCGGACGACGCCCGCTGTGGATCACCTTGGCAATCCTTGTGGCAGGCACCCTTCTGGGCGCAACGCGCGATGCACTGGGCCCGCTCTCTGACGCTCCCGAGCGGGCGTTCTTCAATCTACCCCCGCTGGTTTTCACCTACCTGCTGGTTTCGATTCTCATTGACCGAACTACCCAGGCGCTCCGGGAAACGTTACGAGAGTCGAACAACCGTGGGCACCGCCTGGCCGAAGAGATGCAGCAGCGTGAGAAAGCGCACTCCCAGCTCATCCATGCACAGAAGAAGGAAATTACTGAACGACTGGCCAGCGGCATGGCCCACGATTTCAACAACATCTTCGCCGTCATCATTGGGTTTGCCAATCACTGCCGCGAAGATGAGGGCGACAGCATCACCGAGCGCGTTCGCCAACTGGAAAACGGCATGAACGCCGTAGAAGAATCCGCCCGCCGAGGCATGGCGGTCAGCCGTCGACTTCTCCGGTTCAACCGTAGAGACAATGACAACCCCGAACCGTTCGACGCGTGGGAGTCCATTCAAGCCCTGGAGCAGATGCTGCGACAGCTTCTTGGGCCCGGAACGCAGTTGATTCTGAAGGGCTCGCGTGAGCCGGCGACCGTTCTGATGGACAGGAGCCAGTTCGAACTGATGCTCCTCAACATCGCCTCCAATGCAGCCGATGCCATGGGTTCAACCGGTCGCTTTTCAATACAGACCAGCAGCACCGGACACTGGGTTCATATCTCACTGGAAGACAGCGGTTCTGGCATGCCTACAGAGGTCGCAGCACGTGTCTTTGAGCCGTTCTTCAGCACAAAGCCTGCAGACAGCGGCACGGGGCTGGGCATGGCAGTCGTCCATGAACTGGTCACCAAAGCCGGGGGCACCATCACCGTGCAGAGCACGCCGGACATCGGGACCGTGTTCTCCATCAATCTCCCGAGGTGCGACCAAGGCTGAGGATGTAGCCTCTGCCATGCACCGATGCCAGAGGAAGCTCCAACCCGCAGCGTTTTCGCACTTTCGCGCGCAACCGGTGAATCATCGCATCCAACCGGTGCGCGTCGAAGTCCTCCGAGCGTCCTGCAACAGCCAAGGCAAGCTCTTCGCGCGGCACGAGGTTGTCAGCCTGTGCGAACAGCGTGTCGCAAAGCCTGCGCTCGCTCCCGCTCAGGGCTACTGCAGCTCCATTGGGCCCAGTGAGGCCCCACCCATCCGGCGTCAAGGACCAGCGAGCGGCCGGTAGCACTTGCGGCGCGTTTACAAGTCGCCGGACCAGGCTGTGCAAGGCGGCAGCCAGCAGATCAATCTCAATGGGCTTGGAAAAGAAAGAATCGGCGCCCTCAGACAAGCCTCTTACCTTGTCGTCCACGGCGGCCCGGCTGGTAAGCATGATGATGCCCAGCCCCGGATGGGTCTCCCTTAATTGCCGGGCCACGCTGTAGCCGTCCCCGTCCGGCAGCCCGACATCGAGAATCAGCAACCGTGGCGCAAAAGCCACAACGTCATCCTGAAACTGCCGGATGGACTCGTAGCCGCGTGCGTCGAATCCGTACCGCCGTAGCCCCGGCACGATGATCAGGTCCCGCAACGCGGCCTCGTCTTCGAGCACCGCCACCCTCATGACCGCCTCTCCTCATATGTCGGCCTCCATGCTACCCGATGTGTGAACGGGTATTGATGGACGAGCACGTCCAGATCCTGCGCCCCCCCCTGACCAGTGCATACCCTATGGATCCGGACCCCGCCCTGCCCCGCCGCTTCAGGTGGGCGCGTAACGTAGGTTCAAAACCTGCTTTCACCTACATCAATCCGCCGATGGCCTCGTACCAGAGCCTGTCGTGGTGACCTGCGGGGACGTGGCCCCATCCTCGCTACCCCCTCATGAGAGGAGCGCAGCCATATGAACCATTGCAGCAGGAATCTCACCAGGCTCCCAACCTTCAACTGTCCCCGCGCGTACCCTGGTACCCGCGATAGGTTTCACCCCACTCGCGCATTGCCAGCAGCACCGGCACCAGCGAACGCCCGAATTTGGAACGTTCGTATTCCACCTTCGGCGGCACTTCCGGGTACACATGGCCGATCAGCACGCCGTCCGCCTCCAGTTCACGCAGCTGACTGGTCAGCATCGATTGCGTGGCGTTGCAATAACTTCATGAAGTTCAAGGCTCTGCTTTCCAGCAAGACCAATGATGACCATTGGGGAGCGGTAAAACACGGGAATGCTTTGCGTCTCACAGGTCCGGTTGACTCCGGTACTGGACATCCAGAGCTCAATGGTGATTGTTCAGGACATCCGGAGCGATTCAGGATGCGCTCAAGGGCCGGCTGCTAACACAGCAGCCAGGAACTGCCGGTGGCGCCCTCGCCCACCGCAGCAACGGAATGCCCCGCCCATGCCATGGCGCGGACACCTGATTGCCCCATTGGATTGAGCCGACCACCGATGCTTCCCCCGTTTGAGCCGCTCAGGCGTTACTTCGATTTCTCCGGCCGCTGTGACCGCACGGAGTTCTGGTCGTACCTGCTGTTCGTACTCGCGGTGTTCGGCGCATGCCATGCCCTGATCGAGCTGCCCCATGGGGAGAACGCCTACAGACTGGCTGCCGCCGGCTGGTTGCTGGGCATGGCGGCAGCCGTGTTGCTGTTCATCCCGACCCTGGCCGCGATCGTGCGCCGGCTGCACGATATCGACGAGTCAGGCTGGTACGCGGTGATCGTTTTCGTACCGTTGGGCGTGTTCGTCCTGTTCCCGGTAATGCTGCTGCCGGGAACCGGCGAGGACAATCGATTCGGCCCGGAACGCACCGCGCAGACGCGTTCGCTGCCCGGGCTGAGCCTCAAGGCACCAGGCAGCGCTCCACCTGCAACGACAACACCTGGCAGGCGTTGAACAGGCCCTCCACCACGGCGGCCGAAGGGTAGCCATCCGGGGTCTCGCTCTCCCGCGCCACATGCGCCGCGTGCAGCACGGCAGTCAGCGCGGTAATGCCCGAGGCGCTGCGGGTGGCCAGGGCCATCTCAAAGGCGCGCCCGGGGCTGAGGCGGGTTTCGGTCCAGGGTTCACCATCGGCACGCAGATTCGCGCCATGGTCCTTCAAGTGGGCAAGGAATGTGGAAGGTACGGCGCGCTCGGCAGAGTCGCAGAGGGCATCCTCGAGCTTTTCTGCAAGGGTATTGGGAAGATCGCGCAGGGCCGCGCCGAGCAGCGCGTGCAGGCGGGGATAATCGGGAAGACGGTCAGGCATGACGGCAACCTCACGGTGTGGCCACCTGCAGATGCAAGGTGGCGGACGGTGCGGGTTGGCGTGCCGGATACGTAGTACGAAAGCCGGCGGGTCCTGAGACCCCCACACACCGTCCGCCATGGACTGGCAGAAGGTGCATTGTCGTGACTGCAGGTTCGACCGCAACCACGACGCCGTGTACTACGTAAGTTCGGGACGCCAATCCCGGCCAGGGCGAATGCCTTGGCGAGGCGATGATTGACGTACTCGTTCGTAGATGAAAAGTAGGGAAATGCCGCGTTCGCGTGCAGTCACGGCACTTGCGTCATGTGGTGGCGAGTTATCCATCAAACGCGCCCGATGGGGCGGCAACGTTCGCCTGTAGATGGCATGCCGCCGTGCATGCAGGAATGCCGAACGCGACACACCCGACTCACCTTTCCCTAGAAGCCGCTCACGTCGGAACAGATCAGGTGTCGCAATCGATCCTTGAACACCCTGCGGATCCGGCATCAGAGAGCAGGCCTGCGCCTCCAGAGAATCCGCAATCGCCCGTTGCAGTGCGGTTCCAGCGGGAATGTCGCAAAAGACACTCGAATCCATTCCGAATTGCATCGGATTCTCCCGGCCGATCAGCAATGGAAGCGATTCATGGCACGGAACTGGATTGTGATGGGAGACCCGACCTCCAGCGGAGGGCGTGTAATCACCGCGTCGAACCGAACCGACATCGAGGGCATGGGCGTTGCACGCGTGGGTGACAAGGCCACGTGCCCGCAGATGCACAAAGGGGTGTTCTCGATTGTTGAAGGCGACAGCACGATCATCATCGATGGCCAGCCCGTTGCGCTGGACGGATGCGCGCTCGCGTGTGGCTGCAGGGTGATGTCCAGCCAGCAACTCCGGGTGTATGTATCCAATACGGCCACCACGGGCGGAACTGCCAGCCGCAACTCAGCCAGTACGCAGCCTGCTGCAACGCCGCTGGACAGCGGCCGCCACCTTCAGTTCGACCAGGCCATCCGTTTCACCGGCTCACAGGGCATGCCGTTGCGTGAGCTTCCCTACACGCTCCACCTGTCGGACGGCCAGACCTTCTCCGGCATCACCAGCGCGCTGGGCGAGACCTCACGTGTATCAACCCGGGAAAGCGTGGCAGTGGTGCGCGCGGAGTTGCGCCCACCCAGTACCACGAGCGGCTGTTGCGAACGCACCCTGCTGGCCGGGATCGATGATGCAGAGATTTTTGAAGTGGATGGTGTAATTACTACCTCGGACACCTTGGGAACGTCGATCGTACCGGTGCAGGTGCCAAGCCATGAACGCCGCTTGACACAAGGCGAGATCGAGATGGCACAGCTGGTATTCGGCGATGCGATTGACTACAGCCTGGTGAGGATTCACAACCATGGCTACTGGATGCTGCTTGGGATGCAACCGGAGGACACGGTGGTTGCGCCCAATGGCGAGATCTATTTTCCAAAAGGTCTCTATCTTGATGATTATTTCTCTGGCGAACTTCGAGATCAGCACCTTTTCATCCATGAAATGACCCATGTCTGGCAGTATCAGCTTGGCTACAACGTGAAGCTGGTGCGTGGACCGCGGCCGAACATGAGCTACGACTACGTGCTCGATGACGTGCGCCTGCTCCACGACTACAACATGGAAGCGCAAGGCGACATCATCGCAGACTATTTCCTCGTCGCCTTCCGTGATTCACAAAGCTTGATGAGCAACAAAATGTATCGCACCACATTCGGCATCCATGCCCAGTTGAAACGCGTCCTCTCACAATTCCTCGGCTCCACGGCCGGCAAGCGCAACCTCCCGAGAACGACCCGATGATCAAACAGTCATGGCCCCTTTGGGCGATGCTGCTGCTACCCCTCGTGGCAAGCTGCTCACCACCGCCCGGGCGCTACCAGAAGGCCACGGTCAGCACGTCTGACGGCAGGCTGTGTTTTGGTGTTCCTGACACGCGGGAGACTCGATCCGCGCCCCCTGAGATCGCTGTCATCGGAGTGAGCGCTGCTGGGCAAGGACTCTACCCGCAGTGGGAGCGGGTCTTCATGGACGAGCACATTCCCGAACCTGCGCTCCCACCTGACCAGTGCATACCCTACGGGTCCGGCCCCACACCTGCCCCGCCGCTGCAGGTGGGCGCGTACTACCAGGTGGTCCTTTCTGGGTATACGCCAGACAACCTGGACAATGGAACTGTGGGAAAGATGCGTGTGTTCAAAGCATGCTTCCACCTCCGTCAATCCGCCGATGGCCGCGAGTTGAACCCTGTCGTGGTGACCTGCGGGGAGGTGCCGCCATCCTCGCTGCCCCCTTCATAAGCGGCGGACCAGTGGCTCGGGTGGCGCAGTGAGCGGCCCGGTCCTGCGGAAGGTCCGCCTGGCGACACGTACACCTTCCAAAGACGACACGATGACCAGACAAGCATGGCCGCTCTGGGCGGTACTGCTACCCCTCGTGGCCAGCTGCTCACCACCGCCCGGGCGCTACCAGAAAGCCACAATCAGCACGTCTGACGGCAGGCTGTGCTTTGGTGTTCCTGACACGCGCGGGAATCGATCCGAGCCGCCTGAGATTGCTTCCATCGGAGTGAGCGCTGCTGGGCAGGGTCTTTACCCGATGTGGGAACGGGTCTTCATGGACGAGCATGTTCCCGAACCTGCGCTCCCACCTGACCAGTGCATGCCCTATGGGTCCGGACCCCATCCTGCCCCGCCGCTTCAGGTGGGCGCGTACTACCAGGTGGTCCTCTCCGGATATACGCCAGACAACCCAGACAATGGGGCTCTGGGAAAGAAACGCGTGTTCAAAGCCTGCTTTCACCTACATCAATCCGTCGATGATCGCGAATTGAAGCCTATCGTGGTGACCTGCGGGGACGTGCCCCCATCCTCGCTACCTCCCTGATGAGAGGAGCGCAGCCATATAGACCGTTGCAGCAGGAACCTCACCAGGCTCCCAACCTTCAACTGTCCCCACGCGTACTCTGGTAACCGCGATAAGTTTCGCCCCACTCGCGCATCGCCAGCAGCACCGGCACCAGCGAACGCCCGAATTCGGAAAGTTCGTATTCCACCTTCGGCGGCACTTCCGGGTACACATGGCGGATCAGCACGCCGTCCGCCTCCAGTTCCCGCAACTGGCTGGTCAGCATCGATTGCGTGGCGTTGGGCACCAGGCGCGTCAGTTCCATGAAGCGCCGCTTGCGCTTCATCAGGTGAAACAGGATGACCGGTTTCCACACCCCGCCCATCACCGAGAGGGTGACTTCCACGGCGCACCCGCTCTTCCCGTCCCAACGCTTGCTACGCATACATACTCCGGAAAACCATAGTACCTACGAAAAATCATCGTTCTTGTTGCGATCACGGTGCGAGCCTAGCATGGGGCCATCCACTGAACGTGAGGCGCTTCATGAAGTTCAAGGCTCTCCTTTCCAGCAAGACCAACGACCGTGTTTCCACCGAACTGGTGGATTTTGACGAAGCCGACCTGATGGACGGCGATGTCCTGGTGCAGGTTGATTATTCGACCCTCAACTACAAGGACGCGCTGGCGCTGACCAACGAGCGCCCGGTCATCCAGAAATTCCCGCTCATTCCCGGCATCGACCTGTCCGGCGTGGTGCTGGAATCCAGCAATGCCGGTTTCAAGGCCGGTGATCGCGTGGTGCTCAATGGCTGGGATCTGAGCATGGGCCACCACGGCGGCCTGGCCCAGCGCGCCCGCGTGCGGGGTGAGTGGCTGAACAAGATTCCCGGCAACCTGACCACCCGCGATGCCATGGCCATCGGCACCGCCGGCTATACCGCCATGCTGTGCGTGCTGGCACTGGAAGACGCGGGCGTGACCCCCGAAAAGGGCGATGTGCTGGTAACCGGCGCCAATGGCGGCGTGGGCTCGATTGCCGTGGCCATTCTTTCCAAGCTGGGCTACCGCGTCGTGGCCGCCACCGGCCGCCCCGAACATGCCGAATACCTGCACAGCCTGGGCGCGGCGGAGATCATCGATCGCGCGGAGCTTTCCGAGCCACGCAAAAAGCCGATCAGCGCCGAGCGCTGGGCCGGCGTGGTGGACGTGGCCGGCGGCCCGACCCTGGTCAACGCGCTTGCCGAAACCAAGTACCGCGGCGCCGTAGCGGCCTGCGGCCTGGCACAGAGCGATGCGCTGCATGGCTCGGTGCTGCCTTTCATCCTGCGCAACGTCACCTTGGCCGGCGTGGATTCGGTGAACGCCCCGCAGGACGTGCGCCAGCGTGCATGGGATCGCCTGGCCACCGACCTGGACCCGCAGAAGCTTGAGAGCACGGTGCAGCAGATCGGCCTTGCCGAGGTGCTGGACGTGTACGAGCAGATCATCCCGGGCAAGGTGCGCGGGCGGATCGTGGTCGACGTGAACGCCTGACGCCTGTTACGCCAGCGGTGGTGCAACGCCATCGCTGGCTGCTGGCCCGCCAGTCCAGAAGCCCTGCGCGTGACACCAAGCCCCCTTATCATGGGGCTGTAAGGGCGCTTTACGCCCAGTGACGTACGCAAGGCAGTATCTGGATGTCTATGGAATGGCGCCCCTCGGGCTGGGGCCAGCGTGTGACCCGCTCGCCGGACTGGCGGCTGCGGCTGGATGGCGAACATGTCGAGCTGCTGATTGCGGGCCGGCAGTACTCGCAGCGCGTGGACGGCGACGAACGCGTGCGGGTTCTTCCTGGCCTGTTCTGGGCCCGAGTTGCGCTGAAGAGCGATGACGGCCAAACACTGTCAGTGGATGGTCTGCCGAACCGCCAGGCTTCGCAGCTCTCGGGGGCTGTCCAGCACGTGCTCTCTGCGCACACCACGCGCGGGCGCAAGGCGCTCTTTGAGGACATCCTGGAGCAGATCCAGTCATGGCTGGCTGACGCCGACGCTCTCACCGACCGCGGCAGCGCGGGCCGCCGCTGGATCACTCACGAGCAGCAGCAGGCCCTGCTGGCCGAGCGCCCCGCCCTGCCCCTGTCGCCGGCCGAGCTGGAGCGACTGTTCCTCGATGAGGACGTGCACGACGATCTGCAGGCGCACAGCCACCGCGTCGCGCTGGATGCCCTGCACGACTGGCAGCTGGATTGGCCCGCCGTGTGGGCAGACGCCAATGCGACCATGACAACGCGGGAACTGGTGCTGGCCAAGGACTTCCTGGACCGGGTGGAAAGCAGGCCACTGACCGAGGAACAGGCCCGTGCGGTCATCTGCTTCGACAACTGCGTGCAGGTCGTCGCCTCGGCCGGCTCCGGCAAGACCTCCACGATGGTCGCCAAGGCCGCTTATGCCATTGATCGCGGGTTCGTTGAGCCCGAGCGGATCGTCATGCTTGCCTTCAACAAGGATGCGGCCAAGGAGCTGGAGGAACGCGCGCAGCGCTCCTTCGACCGGCTCGGCATGGGCGACACCGTGGTCGAAGCACGCACCTTCCATGCGCTGGGCCTGGCCATCATCGGCAAGGCCACCGGCCGCAAGCCCGACATTCCCGAGTGGGCCATCGATGCCACGCTGGGCTTCAACAAGCTGGCCGAGCTGGTGGACGACCTGAAGGATCGCTCGATCCACTTCCGCACCCAATGGGACATGTTCCGGCTGGTGTTCGGGCGCGACCTTCCGCCGTTCGGTGCCGAGATGATGGCCGACGGCTACGACCGCGATGGCACGCCCTACATCCGCACCCTGCAGGGCGAGCGGGTAAAGAGCCTGGAAGAGTGCGTCATTGCCGATTGGCTGTTCTACAACGGCGTGGCGTACGACTACGAGCGCCGTTACGAATTTGATACCGCCACCGATACCCATCGCCAGTACCGACCGGACTTCTATTACCCGGACGCCGCGCTGTATCACGAGCACTTTGCGCTGGATGCCAATGGCCAGCCGCCGAAGCACTTCGACAACTACGCTGAAGGCATGCAATGGAAACGCCAGCAGCACGTGGCGCGCGGCACCGCGCTGGTCGAAACGACGTCGTTTGGCCTGCGCAGCGGGCATGCGCTGGAACATCTTGCCGGGAAACTCGGCGATTCCGATGTCCGGCTCGACCCGAACCCCGACCGTGAGCTGCCCAACGAGGGCGCCAAGCCGATGCCGGATGCGGACCTGATCGGCCTGATGCGGACCTTCATCGCCCACGCCAAGAGCAACTGCCTGACGCTGGACGATCTGGCCGCGCGCCTGCGGCAGATGCCCGAAGACCAGTTCAAGGAACGCCATCGGCGATTCCTGGAAATCGCCGCGCCGGTTTTCCAGGCCTGGGACAACGCGCTGGCCGACGAGCGCGGCATCGACTTCGAGGACATGCTCAACATGGCCGCCGGCATCCTGGAGCAAGGGCATTACCAATCGCCCTACGACCTGGTGATGGCCGACGAATTCCAGGACGCCTCGCGCGCCCGCGCCCGGCTTTGCCGTGCGCTGGTCAGCCAGCCGGGCCGTCACCTGTTTGCGGTGGGCGATGACTGGCAATCGATCAACCGCTTCGCCGGTGCCGATGTTTCGGTGATGACCGGATTCCGCGAATGGATGGGCCATGCCCAGGTGCTGAAGCTGGAGCAGACCTTCCGCTGCCCGCAGGAACTCTGCGATATCTCCAGCCGCTTCATCAGCCGCAATCCTGCACAGATTGCCAAGGCGGTGCGTTCTGCTGCGCCGGCGATGGGGCCGGTAGTGCAGGCCTTCCAGATGACGCGGCGTGAGGAAGTGCAGGACGGTGTTCGCCAGTACCTGGCCAAGCTGCACCAGCAGTTGGTTTCTGGAGCTGTACCACGGGGGCGCGATGGGCGCGTTCGCGTGTTCGTGCTGGGCCGCTACCGGGCGGATCGCAGTGCGCTGCCTGCGGACTGGAAGACATTGTTTGGCAGCACGATGGAGGTTGAGTTCCTGACGGCCCATCGCTCGAAGGGCCGCGAGGCGGACTACGTGATCCTGCCCGGCATGGTGAATCGTGGATTCCCGAGCCTGCGCGCGGATGATCCGGTGCTTTCATTGGCAATGCCGGATGGGGATACGTACCCGCTGAGCGAAGAGCGGCGGTTGTTCTATGTGGCGCTGACGCGTGCGCGGCGCAGCGTGGCGATGTTTACCTTGCAGGGCAAGCACTCGCCCTTCCTGGATGAGCTGGTGGAGGAAGGCGTTGTGGAGGTGACCGGGATTTCAGGCGCGGCCATCAATGAGGAGCGCTGCCCGGTGTGCAAGGTGGGTGTGTTTGTGGAGCGCAATGGGCCGCATGGGGCGTTCCGGTCTTGCTCCAGTTATCCGTTGTGCCATAACAAGCCGAAGGGTGGGCATCGACGGTAAGGTATGTATTCCGCCACCGGCAGCTGCGGAATATGCAACTGCTGCTGGTATGTATCCGAGAAGATCAAACACGAGCAATACAACATCCGTTGGAAAGCCGCCTGTGGGCGGCCTGCTTCTAGGTATAACCTCTCGCCGCTTGATAGGCTACGTCACAGGCGGCGTGAATCAGACGGGTATTCTGGGGCGTGTAGCCATCGACCGCCCGGGTGCGGTCCAGCACCGCCCCCCGCTCGGGCAGCGGCTCATTGCAGAGCGCACACAACCCCTCCTGCTCCGTCATTTTGAGCTGTTTCAAGCCCCGCCGAACCATCGGCTTGCTGCGCTCGTCGTAAGCGAGTTCTTTGTAGACCTTGCGGCGGTAGGCAAACAGCAGTTCCTTGTCGCCGCCGCTCAAGTCCACCAGCCTCGCCCGCACTTCATCAAGCAGGGCACGGGCGAGGTCGAGTTGCTCTGGAGTCAGTCGAGGATTGGCCATAGACGAAAGATAACCTGACTGCCTGCCGATCAAAACTCCGGCAGGTTTTCAAGATTGTCTCGGGCCTGGCCGTTGTCGACGGTCTTGAGGTACTCAACCCCGTTGACCTTGATGATGTAGACCGACTGCCCTTTCTGCCATTGCCCGTTAGCTCGCGGGATGGTGATAAATGTAACGCCGTCCTTGATCGCTCTGACGATGGTCGCTCGCTCGTGCTCGGCGGCGGGGCCGAAGCTATCGCCGTTGTCCTGATGAATGCGTAGCCGATCAATGTGCGTATGCGCTGCGTTGTACCGAACGGCTGATATGCCGTAGTCCGCCCACTTTGCCATGCCGCCCCCTGACGATGAATGTAGGATCGTTATAGTCGGGCGGTGTCGCACGGGCTGCGACTGGACAACAAAAAAGGCCACCACAGTGGGCGGCCTTCTGACCCATCCAGCCCAGTAGATCAGACTTGGCAGGTCTTTTGGCAGGACATTTTCGGGGCTGATTGACCGAAGCCTGCCTATTGAATAACTGGCGGAGAGAGTGTCATCCAAACCAGAATACAAATTTTTTCCAGCCAGTCCACACAACTCACTTAAAAACTTATAAATCAGACACTTGCAGTCCATGAAATACAAATAGAGTCTAGACCGTTCCCGCCCAGCCAGGCTACTATGTAGGGAACAAAGATGGGAACGAAACCAAGCAATGCTCACAGCGGTGGCAGTCAAAAACGCAGGCCCCGGCAGGCATAGTGACGGCGGCAACCTGTATCTGTACGTCAAGAAGGACAGTGGTCGTAAGACTTGGGTTTTCCGCTACCGAGACCGGCTCACGGGGAAGCTGAAGGACTTGGGACTAGGCTCGGTCAGAGATGTAAGCCTTGCGCAAGCGAGGCATCGCGCCCAGCAGCTCCGAGCCAAACTCGCGACAGGCATAGACCCCTTGCGCGCAAAAAGAGACGCACTGAAAGCGGCGCGGCGCGGCCTAGCAAGACAAATAACCTTTGGAGAGTGCGCACTGCACTGCATTGCGACACATGAGCACGAATGGCGGAACGCAAAGCACAAAGCGCAATGGACCTCGACCCTCAAAACACACTGCGCCTCGATTGAGGACATACCCGTTTCAGAAGTCAATGTGGACCATGTATACGAGGTACTGAAAAAAATCTGGCTCGATAAGACCGAGACCGCGACCAGAGTCAGGGCACGAATGGAACGAGTCCTTGATTGGGCGAAGGCCAACAATTATCGCGAGGGTGACAACCCTGCTGCGTGGCGCGGCAATCTTCGCAGCCTCCTCCCCTCCCCCGCGAGGGTAAAAAAGGTCGCGCACAGACCTGCATTAGGCTACACAGAAGTGCCAGCCCTGATGCGCGAGCTGGCGTCCAAGACTGACCTGTCCGCAGCCTGCCTGCGCCTCCAAATTCTTACAGCGACTCGTCCAGGCGAAGCTTCGGCCGCTCGATGGGAGGAGTTCAACTTGACCAATAGAACCTGGAAAATTCCAGGGTCACGCACAAAGACCGGAACGGAACACGCTATCCCCCTATCCGTCCAAGCCATTGCATTGCTGACCAGCCTTTCAACATCGGGGGGCGCTTTCCTGTTTCCTGGGAAGCCAGGTAAGTCCATCACAACTGCGGCCCCCTTGAAGCTCCTGAAGTCGCTAAGAGCGGGACAGACATGCCACGGCTTCCGAAGCTCCTTCAGAGATTGGGCTGCCGAGGTCACCCATCACAGTAGAGAAGCGGCAGAGCTATCGCTTGGACACGTCATCAAATCCAAGACCGAGGCAGCCTACTTCCGTTCTGATATGTTCAAAAAGCGAGTTCCACTCATGCAAGACTGGGCGGACTACTGCCACGCCAAGCCGTAGCGGCTAGGCCAAGACCAGCGCAGCCCTGGCCAAGCTACCGCTGCCGCGCAAAGCGACCATTTGCGTAAGTCCATACCACCCTCCCCGGAAGGCTTCTCAGTACCGGCCTTCCGTTGCTGCTATCCAAGTAGAAATTGGTCCCTTTGAACTGCTTGGCGCTCTCGGTGTATCCAGGCAGCACATCACTACTCGCATTGTGCCACCGGCCCCCTTCATACCGATAGACGCCCAGCTCATGCAAACCGGAGTTGCCTTCGTAGTACGTCACCAGCATGTTTGAGGCCCCTCGCGGCAACCACATCTGCGTGCTCGCATCAAGCTCAGCGTAGCCATTGCTGGCATCTATACGCGCGAAATCTGATGCCGACACACCCGCATAGCTTGGATGAGTTCCTAGTGCAGCGATGGCCTCGTGGATAGAGACGAATCCCTGCGAGGTGATGGGGCGGTCACAGTCAGTGCCGAGCGGGGATGTCACACGATTCACCCGTACCTGCATGAGGCGGGCCTCAATGCGCTCGTCATACATTTCATCTTCGGGAAGCAACCTTACATTGGCGAGCACAACGGTAGCTGTCCCTTTTGCTACATCCTTGCATCCCGGCCTCCGGGCGTTCGGCACGACCCCAAGGAGCTTGGCGCCCTCCGAAGGGTTTGACAGGCAAAGAGCACCGCCCAACTCCTGTAGCTGTGGATTCCGAGCTAAAGAAGCCGCGTCCAGCTGGAAGCAGACATTGAGTCCTTCGTCCGTCTCAATTCGGGATGCGTCGTGGAATTCCCACTGGCCGGTAACGGTGAGATAGCTTTGCGCCTGGGAGCAAAGCGGAACGAATGCGAGGGATGCCGCGATGACAAGCCGATTCAACATGTGCTCTTTCCTTAAAGTGTAATGTCCGAAGAGACGAGGGGTTTGGGTCTCTCAGAGCGCTACGCCGGAGGCAGGAAGGAGTCCCTGTCTGCGCGAACCCAAAGAAGGCCAAACTTGTTGTCTCTTCAGCCTGGTTGCTGTGTGGACTTTCTAATCTCTCCAGCCATCTACAGAGCAAGCACGGAAGTGATGTCCCGCGCGTTGGGGTCGGCGATCAACTCCTGCACCCTATTGAACGCCGGAATGCTGTCCTTTACGTCAACACATACAAGGCTTTCGACCCCCTTCTCGTAGAAGATGGTGGCAACGCGCTCCTCTCCCGGCATCAGGGTAACGCCCATCATTGCGTGCACGTTCTTGGGCCTGCCCACCATGCGCTTTTGACCGTCAAAGCCCGCACACTCCATGTTGGCCTCCCTGGGAGCGCTCATGTGATTGCGCATCACGCAGTTGAAGCTGACTGGTCCACGCCGTTCGCATGACACGGGTCTGACGAACCCGAATGAAACCATCTCACTCGGGCCAGTCATGGCCGTGAGCTGGTCACAGCCAGCAAAGACATGGGTAACTAGCACTACGCATAGAAGGCGGATGAAGCGCATGATTCTCCTTTGGCTCAGACGGATTTCTTAAGGGAAAAACAGGTCCGACTAGCGGCGCTGAAGGTCTACTTCGCAGTTCGGGCACGAATAGATGTCGCGGCATCCGGACATAGCCACTCCACTGACCAACGCGCCAACAACGAATGCAGTCAGCACTCCGATACCTCCGAACATTGCAAACGCGACGCACGCCGCGACGCTAGAGAGAAGAGTGCTTCCCCACCAGGTCGCATACCAGGGCTTGTAGCTAGCCTTGACGCCCATGAGACCGGCGTATCCGCATTCCAGGCAAGTCAATCCCGGCACGTGGCTACGGTGCTTCTTCAGGTTCTTCCGGACATGCTCTGGCAACGGAGGCGGGACAGAGACCGGGTTCAGATTTGGAGTCGTCATGTAGTTCTCTCATCTCCTTTTTCTATGGCTCGCACGGTAGGTGTCAGGCACTAACTCACTTGCACCTTGTGCGGCCGGAAATCCCACGGAATCCCCTGTCGCACAAGGCTCGCAGCCGCTTTCTTGCCTCAAGATGCGCGCGCAACAAACAATGGGTCATCAGCGCCAAGCTACAGATAATGTAGCATACGTAATGAGCCGGGAGAGCCATTCTGTAGAGCGCTACAGAACGGTCCCTCCCAGCATATGGCGCCCCCTAAGCCACGCAGCATGTTCACCAAGCGCCTCAAGGAGGCGCGCCTATCACTAGGCATTTCGCAGCGAGAGTTGGGCCGCCGCATTGGGCTATCGGAGGACGTTGTGTCTAGCAGGGTGACAAGGTATGAGCTGGGGACGTCGGAGCCGGATTTCGATACAGCTGCTCGACTAGCTAGAGAGCTAGGAGTTCCACTTGCCTACCTCCTCGCAGATAGTGATGCCCTAGCAGACGTCATCCTCTTAGTCAGCAGGCTGCCTTTGGCTGAGCAAAAGAAGTTAGTAGCGAGCCTTAGAGCCAGAGCATCTGGTGCGCCCAACGGTGGCGATTGATGCCTACCTTCAGTTCCATTCATCACTAACCCGATAGAACTAGGTGACACATTGCTTATCAGGGTGCCTCAAAACTTGTCTCTTCGGGAGGCTCTAAATTTCTGCACACGCCTATGGTCACTGGAGGCTTGCGAGGAAATCACGTTTGATTTCGGCCGAATGGGTAGAATCGAGCCATTCACAATGGCCCTGCTTGCTTCTGAATTGAAGCGATTTCGGACTTCCAGGCCCGAAACTCGCTTCCGCGCGGAGAATCATGCAGAGTCCACTTACGCAGCGCACATGGGATTTTTCCAAGCCTTTGGTCTAGAGCACGGGAATCGGCCAGGCGAAGCTCAAGGCAGTGGCAACTATCTACCCCTGACCTATTTGAATGTGGAAGAGATTAGGCAGCAAGCCGCCCAGAGCTACGAACCCGTTGGTGAGTTCCTTGACCGCGAGTCGGGACGACTGGCCCACGTTCTCACTAGGCTGCATGAAGGCCAGCTAGTTGATACGCTAACCTACTCATTGCGAGAAATACTCAGAAATGCGGTAGAGCACTCACAGTCAGAGAAGCTTGCCTACTGCGCGCAATACTGGCCGACACGGCATCGTGTTGAGATTGCGGTACTGGACACAGGCATGGGAGTGCGCGCCTCTCTCGCGGCAAATCCCTACATTGAGGTTGACTCCGACAGAACGGCTTTGCAGCTGTCACTGATGCCAAGTATATCGGGCAAGATGTATCGCGGGGTCCGTAGAAGACCGGGGGACCACTGGCAAAACTCGGGCTACGGCCTCTATATGACCAGTAGACTTTGCCGGAACGGAGGGAGCTTCTTCATTGCTAGCGGTCAATCCGGGGTTCTACTCACTCCCGGGCAAAAGACAGACTTTGCATGTAACCTACCCGGTACCGCACTTCGGCTGGTGATGGACACCAACCTAACCCTAAGCCTGCAGGACCGCCTGGGCCAGTTTAGGTCTGAAGGATACGCGGTCGCACAGCGGTTCTCCGGCGAGCACGCCATCTCTCCCTCATCAGCATCCACTATGCTGGCGAGAGACTTCGCGGGCGAATGAGTCCACGCATTGCCAATAGCGACGCTGCATGCTGCTCATGCCTTCATCCCCCAATGCCCCCAATGCCGGCACGGGATTCATCCAGTCGCAGCAAGGGCTCTGTATACGCTGCTTCTACTGATGGAAAAGCGGTCAGCTAATTGCTCAATGCTGAACCCTTCTTCGGCTCGAAGCCTACGGATGCGCTCCCCCTGCTCACTCGTGAGCGCCCTCTTGCGGCCAAACTGGACGCCCTTCTGCTGAGCGAGCGCGATGCCATCTCGCTGGCGCTCGGCGCGGATATCCGCCTCAAACTCTGCGAAGGCTCCTAGCAGGTTGAACATCAGTTTGCCTTCTGACGTGGTCGTATCCAGACCTTGGTCGAGCACCCGAAGACTGACACCCTTCCGCTTGAGTAGCTCGGCAATTTTGGCGAGGTCCAGCACTGACCGGGCCATGCGGTCCAAGCGACACACGACCAACGTGTCCCCGTCGCGGAGATACTCCAACGCCGCTTGTAGCTCCGGCCGATTCTCAGCTTGACGACCAGAACGCTTCTCCTGATAGACCCGGCTACACCCTGCCCTGTGCAGCTTATCTAGTTGAACGTCCAGCGATTGCCCCGCTGAACTCACGCGCGCGTAGCCGATGACCTGCATGAGCCGCCTCAAAACCTCTAGATGTTACGAGAATACCATTCTGGAATGGTTTTTTGTACAGAGACCGAGCCGTCTCAAGTTGTATAGAATTTGACTTGGAATTCGTTCAGTAAACATTTAATATCGAGTCGAACGTCTTCACGCGATGCTCTTTCAAAAGGAGTTGTAGCTATGAGCAAGAAAGTCGTTTTCGTCGCGTTCGCCATCGAAGATGAGCGGATGAGAGACTTCTTAAAGGGGCAGTCCCTTCTCACCAACTGCCCCTTCGAGTACATCGATATGTCGGTTAAGGAAGCCTATGACTCTGACTGGAAGAGCAAGGTAGAAACACGCATCCGTCGGTCAGACGGCGTCATCGCTTTGATTAGCCGCGACTCTCTGAACTCCTCAGGGCAACGGTGGGAGGTTGCGTGCGCAGGCAAGGAACGAAAGCCTGTTCTTGGCGTGTGGGCTTACACCAGCGACCGCACCAAACCCGATTTCATGGCGAACTATCCAATCGTTGAGTGGTCATGGGATAGCATCAAGAAGTTCATCGAAGGCCTTTGAATGCGCAGAGCATTGCTTGTCGGCATTGACGATTACGACAACTTTTCGTCGCTGCGAGGATGTGTCAACGACGTTATCGCGCTGCAACCTCTGTTCGAACGACATGAAGATGATTCTCCGAACTTTGAAGTAGTTCCGCTCACAAGTGCCAGCTCTAAGGTCACCAAGGCTTTACTGATGTCGAACATCGCGAGGCTTCTGGCCCCTGGAGCCGATGTTGCAGTGCTCTATTTCGCGGGCCACGGGCAGGCGGAAGCCAGCGATGTCACTATTTGCACAGCCGACGGGCTGCCAGGAGATGAAGGAGTAGCCTTCTCCAAAATTCTTTCTCAGGTGAGGGAATCGAAGGTTGGTGAAGTAATCATCATTCTCGACTGCTGCTTTTCCGGTGGTGCCGGGGGGACAGGTGTAATAGGAGGCGATTTGTCTCTTCTTCGACCAGGAGTTGCCATTCTTTCTGCAAGCAGAGCGGACCAACCGGCTGGAGAGAACAACGGTCAGGGCGTCTTCTCCTTCTACCTTGGCGGCGCACTAGATGGCGGGGCTTCGGATGTACTTGGCCACGTAACAGTTGCGAATGCCTATTCCTACCTAAGCGAGTCACTAGGAGCTTGGAGCCAGCGCCCCACCTTCAAGAGCAATCTTGAGAGGCTGAATGCTCTACGCAAATGCGAACCAGCTGTGCCTCTTCCACTGCTGAGGAGACTGCCGACTATCTTCCCTACCGAGAGCTACGAGCTGCCTCTTGACCCAAGCTACGAGCCAGATGCAGCACCGGACCACCCAGAACACGAGGAGGTCTTTTCGGTACTGCAAAAGTTTAGAGCTGCCAAGCTGTTGGAACCGGTTGGGAACGAACACATGTACTATGCGGCAATTCATAGCCTGAGTTGCCGCCTGACTCGCCTAGGCCGCCACTATTGGCGAATCGCCGCTAGGGGAGCTATATGAGAATTGGTTTCTCAGGACATCAAGACCTCCCGGAGGAAGCAGCAACACTGCTTCAACAACGGCTGCAGGACCTCTTCACCGAAACCAACGCACTAGTAGGGGTGTGTGCGCTCGCCGAAGGGGGCGACCAACTCTTCGCTCGTACTGTGCTTGAGTGCGACGGGCGACTTGAGGTTGTTGTTCCCTCACAAGGGTACGAGACCACATTTGAGGGAAAGAGCCGCTTGGAGTTCCAGCGCCTACTCAAGCTGGCTACAAAGACAAGGACACTGGAGTTCACTAGCCCAACAGAAGCAGCCTACATGGCTGCTGGAAAGTACATTGCGGAACATTGCGATGTACTTGTTGCGGCTTGGGACGGCAAGAGTGCTCGCGGTCTCGGCGGCACAGCCGACGTAGTGAAGTACGCAGAGCAAACTGGCATCAAAGTCATTGTCATATGGCCTGAAGGTGTGGAGCGATGACTGAGAGCGACGAAAGCGCCTGCGAACCCGTCAAGCACCCTCCCAATGAGTACAGACAGTGGCTAATTGCTGCCGAACAGAAGGCCCAGGACGACTTCGATAAGGCTGTTCTGTCGCTATCAGGCGGTGCACTTGGCATCTCCTTTGTTTTTGTAAAGGATATCGTTGGACCTGACGCGATAGTTGAGCCAGTTCTGCTTCTGCTCTCCTGGGTAGGCTGGGGCCTAAGTTCATTGGCAATCCTCTCATCCTACTTCTTTAGCCACCTTGCTCTTCGGCGAGCAATTCGTCAGTGCGATGACGGGTCCATCTACAGTAATACTCCGGGGGGCATCTTTGCCCGCATAACAGGGAACCTGAATGCTTTGGGCGCCGTTCTTTTTGTAGTCGGCGTCTGCTTCATGGCGTCTTTTATCTACGTAAATTTATCGTCACGAGAGAAACAGCATGTCCGACAAGAAGCCATCCACCCCACCAAACCGGCAACCAACTCCTCCGCCACACCGTCCACCATCAGGAAAGCCCAATGACGGAGGGCTGCGCACTCCTGGGAAGGGCTACATTCCACCGCCACCTCCGCGTCGCGGCTGAACATTTATCATTGAACAAACTCAAGCTTCAGCTTCAGGCTATAGCTTTAAAGTCTGTGGCCCTGAGGGACGGCGTGTGCTCATGTATTGGCATGCAGAGGGCTATAACTTGGACAATAGTTTAGTCAAGAGCTGGGGCGGCCAATCCCCAGCTCCGACGTCCTTAGCGATGTACAACGTTGAATTTGGCGCACCACAGGGAAGCAGTCTAGCCGCTAATCAAGTAGTCCGAATCTTGCGCGCAAATTTCCAAAGCACCGGTTGGTGGTCCACACAGCACTGCTTCAATGAGTAGTTGACGCGCTTCCTCATCGATTCCGGTGTGTGAAGAGACATGTACCAACGCTCACCGTCAGGGCAGTAGATTCTCGGGTCTCCACATACCGACCCTGCACCAAGCCAGCTTGTTCGAACCAATTCCTTGTGGTCCAAAGGATTTCCGGGAAGCTTGATACAGCAGTGGATATGAGTCCGCTCAGTTGGGTCATGCGGGGCGCCGCTGCACAACGGCCTCCCCGGATAACTCTCAACAACCGGGACCAAGGGCATCCTGTACGTGCATTTTTTCTTAAACAGGCTGCACCTGAGCGCATGCATGAAGCGGCCGAAGGACTTCTCAGCGTAGTCGTAGCTGACCGAGTCCTCAGACCTGAATGTCAAAGTGATGAAGGCATTGTAGTCGTCTTGCAAGAAATGGCTAGCTAGCGCCTTTTGCAATTTAGTTTGTCTCGCCTCGTATTCGTGGTCATCCATTGCGTTCCTCACGGAGCATTGCTTTTTTATGCTCTCGTGAGGTATTTGTATTGCTACTTTACATTTCGCAATTAGGAATTGAATGGCAAGACCAGGAGGAAATCCCGACCTGCGGCAAGTTCGCAATCAAAGCACCCATCGAGCTAACGAGAAACGACGCTCCCTGGCGGACAACCACAGCATTGAGACAGGGGAACTCCTCTATAGGGCGTCTCTAGAGGAAGCCGGCATGAGCCTCACTGCATACGCAGATTGGCTAAACGCCCATGGCTGGTTGACGCGAAGGGGCAAAAAATGGACAGCCACGCAAGTGAAGCGGGTATTCAAACGACTGCCGCTGGCAAAGCGCATGCGCAACGTCTAATTGAAGCTAGCCGCTCTGCGCTCGGTCAACGCGCTACGCCCTGCTATTGCTCTTCCGCCTCAGCACAGCGCCCAGGAACGACGCCCAATCTCTCTGGAAGCGCATGCACGCTAGCGACGTACACGAAGGTCCGATTACCCATCGGGAACGTCTCCAATAGGCCGTCACGTGCGTACTGGAATGCTCGCGTCCGCGAGATGCCATGAGCCTTGCAGACGTCGACCAAGGGGCCGTAGGCGACTTCGAACGTAGTTGACTTCGTCATACCACTCCCCTTCTTCGTTGCCCAATTGTAACCAGATGACCGCTTAGGGAACAAAGTAGGGAACGCCACGAGGCGCAAGAAAATAAGCCTGTAAGTTCAATGGCTTACCAGCCAACTTGGCGGAGAGAGTGGGATTCGAACCCACGGAAGGTTTAACCCTTCGCCGGTTTTCAAGACCGGTGCCTTAAACCGCTCGGCCATCTCTCCGTATCGGCCCAGCCTGTTGGCCGGGCACGCATTCTCGCACGGCTGGGCGATTTGCCCAAGACCGGCGTAACGCCGGGCACGGCCCGGCGCTACTGGCAACCCTCAGCCCGCATCCACCGCCAGCGCACCCAGCGCACTGGCCTTGATCTTCTCCTTGGCCTTCTCGCACGCGCCACCGCAATCCAGGCGCGAGGCCTCCAGCTGCGGCGGCAGGTGTTCGGCCAGGAAATCGATGAACACGCGCACCGCCGGCAGCAGGCCGCGGCGCGAGGCGAACACGGCGTGGCACACGCCCTGCGGCAGCGACCAGTCCGGCAGCACCACTTCCAGCTCGCCATTGCGCACGGCTTCGGCGCAGACGGTTTCCGGCAGCATGGTGATGCCGAAACCATCCTTCACCATGCTCTGCAGCAGCGGGAAATCGAAGCCGGCCACGCGCGGCTGCAGGTCCACCCGGCGCACTTCGCCTTCGGGGCCATGCAGTTCCCAGCGCTGGCGCGCCTCGTCTTCGCTGATGCTGAGGGTGACGTGCTGGGTCAGCTCTTCCGGGTCCTTCGGGCGGCCGGCGCGATCCAGGTACTTCGGGCTGGCCACCAGCAGTTCCTGCACCTGGCCGAAGCTGCGCATTACCAGGCTGCCATCGTCATCCAGGCGCGAACGCACGCGCAGGGCCACGTCGTAGCCTTCATTGATGATGTCCACGCGGCGGTTGCTGATGTTCAGCTGCAGGCGGACCTTCGGGTACTGCTCGAGGAACTTGGGCAGCAGCTTGGGCAGCTGCATCTGCGCCAGCGAGACGGGCACGCTGGCACGCACGACGCCACGCGGCTCGGCGCTGAGGCGGTCGACCACCTCGCGCGCGGCCTGGGCCTCGGCCAGCATGGTCTGTGCGTGGCGGTGCACGCTGGTGCCAACGTCGGTAACGGCGAAGCGGCGCGTGGAGCGCTGCAGCAGGCGCACGCCCAGATCGGTCTCAAGCTGGCTGATACGACGGCTCAGGCGCGATTTGGGGATGCCCAGGGCCCGCTCGGCGGCGGCGAAACCGCCGTGGTCGACGACCATGGCGAAGTAGTACAGGTCATTCAGGTCATGCATACCCGAGTTCCATATCTAGAACAATTCGTGGCATTGAACCACCTTTATCCCGCCCATGCAACAACCTATCGTTCTCTCCGTCGGCGGCAAACCCCGCCCCTCCTTCCAGAACATAGGTGACTGCCATGAAGCTTCTGCATCTCGACGCCAGCGTGCTTGGCGACAACTCCGTCTCCCGCCAGCTGACCGCCGCGGTGGTCGCTCAGTTCAAGAACCAGATCGACGGCCTGCAGGTCGATTATCGCGATCTTGACGCCAATCCGGTACCTCATCTGCGCAGCAGCTCGCTGGCCGGTGTGGATGCCGCCGAGGCGACCGATGCTGAACAGGTGATGCAGCAGTTCCTGGCCGCCGACATCCTGGTCATCGGCGCACCGATGTACAACTTCAGCATTCCGTCCACGCTGAAGGCCTGGATCGACCGCGTTGCCGTGGCCGGCCGCACCTTCAAGTACACCGAGAACGGCCCGGTGGGCCTGGCCGGCGGCAAGCGCGTGATCGTGGTCAGCGCCCGTGGCGGCATCTACACCGATTCGCCGGCTGACTTCCAGGAGCCCTTCCTGCGCCAGGTGTTCGCCTTCATGGGCATCGACAACGTCGAGTTCGTGCGTGCCGAGGGCATCGCCTACTCGCCGAAGCACCGCGAAGACGCCATTGCCGGCGCGCTGTCGGCCCTGCCGTCGCACGCTGCCGAAGAAGTGGCTGCGTAAGTACTGCGTTCCAGTGATCGGCGCCCTCCCCCCTCCTCGTCGGGGGCGCTGATTGCGGGCCGGGAGTCCCTCCCCCATCCTGGCCCACCCCGACGGCTCCGCTTTGCGGGGCCGTTTTTTTGTGTCTGACCTGAGCGGTGCGCCATCCACGCATGGCGTGGATCTACCGAAGCACACGCAGTAGATCCACGCCATGCGTGGATGCAGCGCCATGCATAGCACTCATCAGAACGTTAGGCTGAGTCATGAACTACATCGTGACGGCTGCGCATCGCAGCGAGTTTCCGCACCCGATCACCCTGCGCCGTGGACAGGCGCTGGTGGTGGGCGAGCGTTATGAAGGCCCCGAGGGCTGGGAAGACTGGTTTCTGTGCCAGGCCGAGGGGCAGGAACCGGGGTTCGTGCCTGCGCCGGTAATCGGGCGCGATGCGCAGGGTGACGCGTTTGCCACCGAGGACTATTGCGCGCGCGAGCTGGATGTCGAGCCGGGGCAGCGGCTGCGCGGGGTGCGCACGCTCAATGGTTGGGCGTGGTGCGTGCCGGAGACGGGCGAGCCCGGGTGGGTGCCGTTGGAGAAGGTGCGGGTTGTGGGGTGATCGCGAGGTTCATCCACGCATGGCGTGGATCTACTGCATCGGCGCTTAAATCCACGCCATGCATGGATGCGGGACCGCGCAATGCGCGACCAATTCAGTAGATCCACGCCATGCGTGGATGCGGGACCGCGCAATGCGCGGTTCCCCACCCAAAAACGCCGGGCATGGCCCGGCGCTACCGGGTTCAGCCGATGGTTTCGACGCCGCCCATGTACGGGCGCAGGACGTCCGGCACGGTGATGGTGCCGTCGGCGTTCTGGTAGTTCTCCATCACGGCGATCATCGCGCGGCCGACCGCTACGCCCGAGCCGTTCAGGGTGTGCACCAGTTCCGGCTTGCCGGTGGCCGGGTTGCGCCAGCGGGCCTGCATGCGGCGGGCCTGGAAATCACCGGTGTTGGAGCACGAGCTGATCTCGCGGTAGGTGTTCTGCGAGGGCAGCCAGACTTCCAGGTCGTAGGTCTTGATGGCCGAGAAGCCCATGTCACCGGTGCACAGCAGCACCTTGCGGTACGGCAGGCCCAGCTTTTCCAGCACGACTTCGGCGCAGCGGGTCATGCGGGTGTGCTCGGCGTCGCTCTCTTCCGGGCGGCAGACCGACACCAGCTCAACCTTCTCGAACTGGTGCTGGCGGATCATGCCGCGCACGTCGCGGCCACCGCTGCCGGCTTCGGCGCGGAAGCACATCGAATGGGCGGTCACGCGCAGCGGCAGGCGCTCGGCGTCGACGATCTCGTCGCGCACCAGGTTGGTCAGCGGCACTTCCGAGGTCGGGATCAGGTAGCGCGTGGAATCGCCCACGGCGGTCTTGAACAGGTCGTCCTCGAACTTCGGCAGCTGGCCGGTGCCACGCAGCGAATCGGCGTTGACCAGCAGCGGCACGTTGGTTTCTTCATAGCCGTGCTCACCGGCGTGCAGGTCCAGCATGAACTGGGCCAGGGCACGGTGCAGGCGCGCGATCTGGCCGCGCAGCACGGTGAAGCGCGAGCCCGACAGCTTGGCAGCGGTTTCCGCGTCCAGGCCGGCGTTGCGGGCGCCCAGCTCGACGTGGTCCAGCACCGGGAAATCGAAGGTGCGCGGGGTGCCCCAGCGCGCCTGTTCGACATTGTCGTTCTCATCGGCGCCCGCCGGCACGTCATCGGCCGGCAGGTTCGGAATGCCCGCGGCGATGGTGTCGATCTTTTCGCGCAGCTCGTCCAGCGCCACTTCCGAGGCCTTCAGCTCATCGGCGAACGCGGCCACTTCGGCCATGATGGCCGAAACGTCCTCGCCCTTGGCCTTGGCCTGGCCGATGGCCTTGGAACGGCTGTTGCGCAGGCTCTGCAGCTCCTGGGTCCGCACCTGGATGCGCTTGCGATCGGCCTCCAGGGACTCCAGGGCAGACACGTCGAGCTCGAAGCCGCGGCTGGTGCGCAGGCGTTCGGCGAGGTCGGCGGGCTGGTGGCGGAGCAGGGCTGGATCAAGCATGGCAGGTGTCGTGGTGGGTATCAGGGACGGGATTATCGCCTGTTATACGGATTTCTGCCGCCCGGTTCATTCCCGCCGTGGCAGAATCGGGGCATTCCCTGCTGGTCCGGTCCATGTCTGCACCCCGCTCATCGCCTGCCAAGTCGTTCACCGTGCATATCCCGCGCAACGCCCTGAAGATCGCCGGCATCGCCTTCGGCGTGGGCGTGCTGCTGTTCGTGGTGGTCTGGTTGACCGGCCGCGACAAGGAATTCTTCCGCGCCGATGATCCGGCCACGCAGACCCCGCAGGAAACCGCGCAGGTCGAGCCGCTGCCCGAGCCCCTGGCCGCGGCGGCCGGTTCCAGCGACATGCCCGATGCCAAGCCGGCGCCGGTGCAGGAGGAAGCGCCGAAGCTGGTGGAAACCGCCCCGCCCCCGCCGGCCAGCATTGAGCCGGCCCCGGCCGCACCGGGCAGCACCGCCCCGGCCACGGGCAACAGCCAGCCGATGCCCGTGGCAGGCCAGTCACCGCCGCCGGCCTACCCGTCCGGCGCCCTGCGTCGCGGCGAGTCCGGCAGCGTGGTGGTGCGGGTGGACGTCGATGCCACCGGCTACGCCAACAACATCACGGTGATCCAGCGCAGCGGTTCGCGTGACCTGGACCGCGCGGCCACCGACGCGGTGCGCCGCTGGCGCTTCACCCCCGCGCTGAGCAATGGCCAGCCGGTGCCGGGCTCCATTGAAGTGCCGTTTGACTTCAAGCCGCAGTAACTGAACGCATCCCGGCAGGCAACCTGAACCCTGCCGGTTGCGTTGACGCAACGCTGACACACCACTACACCGGCTCGGGCAAGACTCTGAGCGTCGTTACTGACGCGAGGAGTCTGCAATGAGTGCTACTGCCCATGAACACCTTCATTCCCCGCATCTGCAGCAGGACGTGAGCGAGCGCCCGCAGCGCACGTCGCCGTGGCTGTGGATGGCCCTCATCGTGGCGATGTTTGCTGCTGCGCTGATGTGGCTGCGTTTCTCGGGCCAGGAAGACGTGGCGCCGGCCCCCGTGGGCGAGCGCATGCTGCCGGCCAGCGAGACCCCTGTGGCCACGGCCCCGGCAGCCCGCAACGCGGCGCCGGCCAGCGAGCAGCGCAAGGCGGCCCCGGCCGTACGCAACCGTGAGGCGCGTCCGCTGGCCAGCAATGGCAAGCCGAGCTACCCGCCCACTGCGCTGCGCAATGGCGTGCAGGGCAGCGTGATTGCCAGCCTGGATGTGGATACCCGCGGCAACGTGACCAACGCGAGCATCGTGTCGCGTAGTGGCGAGCGCAGCCGTGACCTGGATCGTGCGGTGCTGAACACCGTGCAGGGCTGGAAGTTCCAGCCGGCTATGCAGGACGGCCGTGCGGTGGCGAGTGTGGTGCGCGTGCCGGTGGATTTCCGTACCGAGCAGCGTTGATCGCGAACGAGGGGTTCGTGATCGGGAGACGGAGGCTTCGGCCTCCGTCTTTTTTTGCCGGCCAGCGGCCGGCACTACCGGGATGCGTGCGCGCCTTCGTTTTCGCCGGGCATGGCCCGGCGCTACCGGGGCGCCGAATGGTAGCGCCGGGCCATGCCCGGCGAGCGCAGCGGCGTCGCGGCGATCTCAGGCCAGGTTGAAACCGGCGCTGCGGGCCAGGCCGTCGAAATCCGGGAAGGACGTGGCGACGTTGGCGATGTCGTTGATGCGTACTTCGCCGCCGCTGATCTGGCCGGCAATGGCAAACGCCATCGCAATGCGGTGGTCACCGTGGCTTTCGATGGTGCCGCTGCCCAGGGTGATGCCACCGTGCAGCGTGGCGCCGTCCTCGGTTTCATCCACCTGCATGCCCAGCGCGCGCAGACCGGTGGCCATGGCCGCCAGGCGGTCCGATTCCTTCACCCGCAGCTCGGCAGCGCCGGTCACCACGGTCTGGCCTTCGGCGGCGGCGGCGGCCACGAACAGGGCCGGGAATTCGTCGATCATGTCCGGCACAAGCGCTTCGGGAATGCGCGCGCCCTTCAGCGGGGCGTAGCGCACCACCAGGTCGGCCACCGGTTCACCGCCCTGCTCGGCCGGATTCTCTTCGTTGATGTCCGCGCCCATCAGGCGCAGCGCGTGCAGCAGGCCAGTGCGGCGCGGGTTGAGGCCGACCTGCTTCAGGCGCAGCTCGGACCCCGGGATGATGCTGGCGGCCACCAGGAAGAAGGCCGCGGAGGAGAAATCGGCCGGAACAACAATATCGGTCGCGCGCAGGCGCTGGCCGCCACGCAGGCGGGCCTTGCCCGGCGAGAACTCGATGTCCACGCCGAAGGCCGACAGCATGCGCTCGGTGTAGTCGCGGGTCGGGTGCGGTTCGAGCACGCTGGTTTCGCCCTGTGCGTACAGGCCGGCCAGCAGCACGGCCGACTTCACCTGCGCGCTGGCCACCGGCGAGGCGAAATCAATCCCCTGTAGCGACTGGCCGCCATGCACGTGCAGCGGCGGCGTGCCATCGCTTTCGGTGTCGATCTTCGCGCCCATCTGCGCGAGCGGGCCGGTGACGCGGCGCATCGGCCGGCCGGACAGCGATTCATCACCCACCAGGGTGCAGTCGAACGCCTGGCCTGCCAGCAGGCCGGCCAGCAGGCGCATGCCGGTGCCGGCGTTACCGCAGTCCAGCGGCGCGCTGGGGGCCTGCAGGCCGTCGATGCCGACGCCGTGGACGATGCGCTGCGACGCACTGGGGGTCTCGATGCGCACGCCGAGCTGGCTGAAGATGCGCGCGGTGGCACGGGTGTCTTCGCCTTCCAGGAAGCCCTCGATATGCGAGGTGCCATCGGCCAGCGCGGCAAACATCACCGAGCGGTGCGAGACCGACTTGTCGCCGGGGATGGTCAGGCTGCCCTGCAGCGGCTGGCCCTTGCGGGCAATCCAGTGTTGCGCGTTGCTCATCGTTCGATCATTCCGTAAACGCCGGCACGCCGGCGGTGCATCAAAGGGCGCGGCACGCGGCCGCAACGGCAATCAGGGCACGGCAACCGGGTAGGAACCCAGCACCTTGATCTGCGCCGAGTGCGCTTCCAGCTCGGCCAGCGCGGCCTGCATCGGTGCGTCGTCGATATGGCCGGCCAGGTCGATGAAGAAGCCGTATTCCCACTTGCCGTGGTGCGAGGGGCGCGACTCGATGCGGTTCATGCTGATGCCATGGCGGGCGAACGGGCTGAGCACATCGAACAGCGCGCCGGGCTTGTCATGGATGAACACCAGCACCGAAGTGCGGTCGTGGCCGGAGGTCGGGAAGATGTTGCGGCCCACCACCAGGAAACGGGTGGTGTTGTCGGCATCGTTCTGGATGGGCTTGGTGACGACCTTCTTCAGGCCGTACACGTGGCCGGCGCTTTCGCCACCAATGGCCGCAGCGTCGTCGGCATTGCGCGCACGGCGCGCGCCTTCGGCGTTGCTGGCCACCGGGATCTTCTCGGCCTTGGGCAGGTTGGCGCGCATCCACGCCGAGGTCTGCATGAACGACTGCGGGTGGCCGTAGACGCGCTCGATATCCTCCAGGCGGCCACTGCGCGACATCAGGTACTGCTGCACGCGAAGTTCCACTTCACCGCAGATCTTGAGGTTGGAGGTGAGGAACATGTCCAGGGTGATCTGGATGGTGCCCTGCCCCGAATTTTCCACCGGCACCACGCCGAAATCAGCGTTGCCCGCTTCCACTTCCTGGAACACTTCTTCGATGCTGGCCATCGGCAGGCCCAGCGCCGAGCGGCCGAAGTGCTTGAGCACGGCCTGCTGGCTGAAGGTGCCTTCCGGACCGAGGTAACCGATCTTCAGCGGTTCCTGCTGGGCCAGGCAGGCCGACATGATTTCACGGTAGACGTGCACCAGCACTTCATCGCTGAGCGGGCCTTCGTTGCGGTCCACCACCATGCGCAGCACCTGGGCTTCGCGCTCGGGGCGGTAGTAATCGACGGCGGCGGCAAGCTTGCCCTTGGCCTTGCCGACCTGGTGGGCGAACTGCGCACGCTCGGCGATCAGGCTCTGGATGTCACGGTCGATCTGGTCGATCTTGGAGCGCACGTCGGCCAGTGCCAGCGGCGCCTGGGTCGGCACCGGGGTGGTCCTGGGCGAGGCCTTGCCCTTGGGCGCGGCGGCGGCCTTGGCGGACTCGCCCTTCTTCGGCGACTTCTTGCTGGGTTTGCTTGCCATCGGAATTCCTTGTTGCGGGGCACGCACCCGACGGTGCGCGCCGTTCATTGCTCAGCCGTAGCGCTGCTGGAAATCGGCCATGAAGGCGACCAGCGCCTCGGCCCCGGCCAGCGGCATGGCGTTGTACAGCGAGGCACGGATGCCACCGACCACCTTGTGGCCCTTCAGCGCCAGCAGGCCGGCGGCCTTGGCTTCGGCCACGAAGCGGGCATCGAGATCGGCGCTGGGCAGGAAGAACGGGATGTTCATCCGCGAGCGCGCCGAGTGCGCCACTTCGTTGCGATAGAAGCCGCCGGAGGCATCGATGGCGCCGTACACCAGCGCGGCCTTGGCGGCATTGCGCTTGGCGAACTCGACCACGCCACCTTCGGCCAGCATCCACTTGAACACCAGGCCGGCCAGGTACCAGTTCCAGGTAGGCGGCGTATTGAGCATCGAATCGCGGGCGACGTGCGAGCGGTAATCGAAGATGTCCGCGCGGGCCTGGCCACTGCGCTCGAGCAGGTCCCGGCGGATGATCATCACCGCGATGCCGACCGGGCCCAGGTTCTTCTGCGCGCCGGCATAGATGACGCCATAGCGGCGCACATCCAGCGGCTCGCTGGCGATGGACGAGCTGAAATCGGCCACCAGCGGGACGTCGCCGGTGTCGGGCACATCACGGAACTCGACGCCGTGGATGGTCTCGTTGGCGGTGATGTGGACGTAGGCGGCATCGCTGGAAAGCTGCCAGCTGCTGCGCTCGGGCAGCGCGCGGTAGCCATTGGCTTCGCTGCTGGCGGCGATGTTGACGCCGACATAGGGGCTGGCCTGCTTGACCGCCGTCTTGCCCCAGTGGCCGCTGACCACATAGTCGGCACGCTGGCCGGCCTGGGCGAAGTTGAGCGGGATGAGCGCCTGCTGGGTGGTGGCGCCGCCGGGCAGGAACAGCACGGCGTAGTCATCGGGGATATCGAGCAGGCGGCGCAGGTCGGCCTCGGCCTCGGCCGCCACGGACATGAATTCCGGGCCGCGATGGCTCATTTCCACGATCGAGGCGCCGGCACCGTGCCAGTCCAGCATTTCCGCCTGCGCCTGGCGCAGGACCGATTCCGGCAAGGTTGCAGGGCCGGCACTGAAGTTGAACGCGCGCGTCATGTCACACCTGTGGGGCAAGACGCCTAGTATGCCGCAGTGCACCAGCCTTGCGGCCTGGTGCGGCAAGGGAAATTTGGTTTCATTGGAATCCATTTCCCACGCGCGGCACCGGTAGCGCCGGGGCATGCCCGGCGGACGCAGATCAGCGCGCGCCGAACCAGAGCAGCAGGCTGAGCACACCGGCCAGCAGCAACGCACTTGCCAGCAGCCACGGCCAACGCCGTACCCGGCGCGGAGCCACGGGGGCATCGGCCACCTGCTCGGCGTCCTGGCCGGCGTCGTCCTCGGCCGGCAGCGGGCGCCGGCGCGGATCGTGCGGCACTTCGAGCACGAAGCGGTGCTGGCCATCGAACACGATCTGGTCGCCTGGCTGCAGCCAGCAGTGGCGCACGGCCACGCCGTTGACCCGGGCACCGTCGGCACTGCCGAGGTCGCGCAGCAGCACGCGGTCGCCGTGCACTTCCACCCGCGCGTGCTGTTCGGCAAACGCAGGATCGTCAATCCCGATATCGGCGTCGCCACCACTGCCCACCAGGCGCGGGCGCGACAGGGTGTAGCTGCGGCCATGGTGCAGGCCGCCGACACCCCGCAGCAGGCGCTGCTCATCGGCGCTGCCCTCACTGGCCGGCGACGGCGACGGCGCCTGCAGCAGGCTCTCGACCTCACCCTGCAGGAGCATTTCCACGCCATCCACATAGACCGCATCGCCTGCACGCAGCAGGGCCATGCGCCGCACCGGGCGGCCGTTCACGTGGATGCTGCGGATGCCGTTGCCAACCTGCAGCCAGAGGCCGCGGTCGTCCATGCAGAACTGGGCCAGCAGGAGCGCGCCATGGCCGGGATCGCCCAGCCGCACGCTGCCGTTTGCCTGGCGCACGATGCGCTGCACCCCGGGCCGCAGGGGCTGGTCGGGCTGTTGTTGTTGACTGAAGTGAACTAGCAGGTTCTGCACGCGGCGCAGACTAGCAGGTTGCTCGCCAAGGCAGAAGAACCGGCGACGGGCGCTTGGCGTGGCGCCCGCCGATGCGCACAATGGCCGCCCTCTTTGATATCCCCGCACAGCGCCAGGAGCCTGCATGTCCACCATCGATGTCCGCCACGCCCACGCCCTGCCCGATGCACAGGCCCGCGAGGCGATCGAACAGGTTGCCGCCAAGCTGGGCGAGCGCTTCGGCCTGAAGTCCAGCTGGGCTGCCGACGTGCTGAACTTCAGCGGCAGCGGCGTGGACGGCGCCATCGAGCTGCAGCCGGGCGCGGTGCGCGTGACCGCCAAGCTGGGCTTCCTGCTGTCGGCCATGAAGGGCATGGTGGAAAGCGAGATCCAGCGCGTGCTGAAGGAAAAGCTGGGCTGAACCCTGGCCGCGGTCATCACGGCCCAGCAACGTTCGTGCGCGCTACCCTCGGGGGCAGGTCCAACTCCCCCGGGAAGCGCGATGAACCAGTACGAGAATGACGACCGCCGTGACGACGACGCTTCGTTCGGCGAACAGGCCGAGCGCTTTTCGCGCCGATTCAGCGATTCGGCACAGCAGGTCTGGCTGGCCGGCCTCGGTGCCCTGGGCCGCGC
Organism: Stenotrophomonas sp. PFBMAA-4; assembly: GCF_030053215.1. Classification (NCBI taxonomy): domain Bacteria; kingdom Pseudomonadati; phylum Pseudomonadota; class Gammaproteobacteria; order Lysobacterales; family Lysobacteraceae; genus Stenotrophomonas; species Stenotrophomonas sp. PFBMAA-4. The sequence continues at coordinate 91,448 of NZ_JASGBW010000005.1, forward strand.
ACAGGCCGAAGGCAGCCGCTTCTTCGATGGCCTGGTGAAGGAAGGCGAAGCCTGGGAAGCCCGCCGCCGCGAACGCAGCGGCGAGCAGGGGCCGGGCTGGCGCGACAACGTGGAGACCTCGCTGGACGAGGCCCGCGAAAAGGCGTCCGGCACCTGGAACAAGGTCGAGAAGGCGTTCGATGACCAGGTACAGGGCGTCCTCAAGCGCCTGCACGTACCCACCGCCGATGAACTGGCCGGGCTCGAAGCGCGCCTGGACGTGCTGCATGCACGCCTGGCCAAGCTGGAGAACCGCGCGGCCTCGGGCAGCGATGCGCCCGCACCGGGCAGCCACCAATCGCCGGGTGGCGTGCCCTGACCGTCGATTGTTGCAATGCAATAAAGATTGTCTGACAATCGCGACGAACCCGCCAATCGCTTCGCCTGCCGTTTGTTCCCTCCCCTCACGGCTTCAGGATTGGCGGGTTTTTTCGTGCCTGCGCCACGCGGATCTGCGGGCTGCATCACAATCCGTGTCAGGAACGCCCTGACGCATTCGGACGGCGCGGCCTTTACACTGTGGTCTTCCGTTTTCGCCCCTTCCGCTCTCTTCCTGCATGCTCCCTTGGATCCTGGCCCTGCTGTCGGCCCTGCTTACCTGCACCCTGGCAATCGTCTATCTGTGGTGGATCAAGCGGCGGCGAACGGAAATGCAACTGGGGCTGCAAGCCCTGGCGGGCATGCATTGGCGTGAGTTTTCGACGCTGATCAAGCGGATGCTGCGCGAGCAGCGCGGCCTGCGCGAAGTGGCCGACCCGACCGAGGAAGTCCGCGAACCGAGCAGTGATTTCCTGCTGAGCGATGGTCCCAACACCTGGCTGGTGTCCTGCAAGCATGGCCTGGCCTACCGCATCGGTACGGCTGCCGTGAACGAGCTGGGCGCGGTCGCGCGCCTGGGCGGCGCCAAGGGCGGCCTGCTGATTACCGAAGGCCGCGTCGAGCGCGATGGCCTGGCTGCAGCGGAAAAGCAGTCGGTGGAAGTGCTGGACGGCCCGCGCCTGTGGCCGCTGCTGCAGGCCTACCTGCCGGGCGAGATTGAAACGCGTGTGCGCGCCACGGCCCGGCATGAAGCCCTGCGCCGCATCGCCATTGCCGCGCTGGGCGCGGTGACCCTGGGCCTGCTGGTCGGGCTGGGCCTGCAGGGGCTGCATGTGGAGCCCACTGCGACGGCGGCGGAAAGCACGCCCGTGCCGGCCCCTGCACCGTCACCCGCACCCGAACCCGCCGCAGCCGAGGCGCAACCGGCCGCAACGCCGATGGCGAGCGCGGAGGATGTGGCTGCGCCGGTCGCACCGGCCGCACCCACCGCAGCCGCACCCGCTGCAGCGGCCGATGGCGACCGCAACGACCTCAATCCAGATACGGCCACCCTGGACCGTTACCAGGCGGAAATGGCCCGCGCGTTGTCCCGCCAGCCGGGCATTGCCAGCGGCGTCTGGCTGACCCGTCAGACCCTGGCCATCAACCGCACCGGCGAGCTGGAAGCGGTGTGGCCGCGGGTGTGCCAGGAAGTGCTGCGCTACCCCGCCCTGCGCAACGTGCGCGTGCAGATCAACGCCCGCCCCGGCGTGGACGAGCCAGTACGCTGGCGGCAGTGCGCCACGTATTGATGGGGCAACATCCACGCATGGCCTGGATGGATAAACGATTCCGCGGCTTCAACCCAACGCGGCAAGGTGGGCGATGTAGCTTGAACGCGATTCGCCGGCCGCCTTGGCCTGCGCATCCAACCTTGCAAGGATCCGCCGCGGCAGGCTGATGTTGACCCGCTCGACGGTATCGTCCAACAGGGCTGGATCAATGTTGATGTAAGCAAGAATCCAGTGCGTGCCGGTGGCAGCTTCGGTCACGAGCTTCTGCGGCGCAGACGGCGTCGGGATGGAGTTCCCTGCATCCAATGCGGCGTCAATCCAGGCAAGCGCGGCCTCCTCCGCCGAACTGAGCGCTTCATCAAGCGTGTCGGCAGCAGAGAAACAGCCCGGCAGATCGGGCACGACCACGCCCCAGGCTGTACGTTCGTCACCGGCTTCGATCAAGACTGGATATCGCATGGGACCCGCCTGACGCCGCGTCAAAGGCACGCTAAACGCCCGTGCGCCGTTGCGGAAGAGGCGGACGCGACAGTCCACGTGCCCCGACGGAGCAGCCGAGCATGGCTCGGCTCTACAGGACGCGGGCGACTTACCGCGCACCCGGCGCAAAACGCGCCACCAGGTCCCAGGCATCGCCCAGGAACATCTGCCGCACGCGGGTGATGGGCTGGTCGCCGCGCCAGGTCAGGCGCTCGATCACCAGGCAGGCGGTACCCGGCTTCACCTCAAGCAGCTTGGCCGCGGCCGCGTCCGCGCCCCACGCGCTGATGCGGTGCTGGGCGCGGGTCCAGGACACGTTCTGCAGCAGCCAGCTGCCCGGCGCGGTGGTGCTGAAATCCACTTCCAGCACCTCGGGCACGCCCACCGGGCTGATCAGGCGGTGCTCGAGCGCAAGCGGCCGGCCATCGGCCAGGTGCAGGCAGCGCATCGCCAGCAACGGCTCAGCGCCGGCCAGCTCCCGCTCGCCGGCATTGCCGGGCTCGGCCAGGCGCAGGTCGCGCTGCAGCAGCTGGTAGGCGTACTGGTGGCCGCGCGAGCCGACTTCCATGGCGATATCGGGAATCTCCAGCGCCACCTGTTCCAGGTGCGGGGGCTGCCGCGCCACGAAGGAACCGGCACGGCGGCGGCGCTCGATCATGCCGCTCTCGGCCAGCGCGGTCAGTACCTTGTTCACCGTCATCCGCGAGCAGCCGTACTGCTCCATCAGCTCGTGCTCGTACGGGATGCGGAAACCCGGCGCCCATTCGCCGCTGAGGATGCGGCTTTCCAGATCGCTGCGGATACGCTGGTTGAGCGTGGCGGACTTGCTGGCCTTCACGGGTGTGGGGGTCTCGATGAGGATCTCGACAAGCAGGGAGGCGGTCAGCCCAGCACGCCACGCAGGGCAGCGGCGAAGGCGGTGGTGATGGCCTCGCGCTGCAGGTGGCGGCCGTCGGCCACGACCTGGCGGCCATGGCGCCAGACCGAACGCAGCGCGCCATTACGTGCAGCGAAGACCCAGCTGTCAAGCCATGCGTCACCTTGTCGCACCTGCAGCGCCGGGTGCGCGGGGTCCAGTTCAAGCAGATCGGCACTGGCGCCGACCTGCAGCCCGGCAGCCACGCCCAGCGCCTGCGCGCCGCCGTGCAGGGCACCTTCGAACAGGAAACGGCCGCTGCTGCGCGAAGCATCCGGGGCCAGCACGTTGCGCCCGCGCAGGGCCAGGCGCTGGCCATACTCGAGCAGGCGCAGTTCCTCAGGAGCGTCGATCAGCACGTTGGAATCGGAGCCGACGCCGAAACGTCCGCCTTCGCGGGCGAACGCCTGCATCGGGAACAGGCCATCGCCCAGGTTGGCCTCGGTGATCGGGCACAGGCCGGCCACCGCCTGGCTGGCCACCATCTGCGCGCGCTCGGCATCGGTGATGTGGGTGGCGTGCACCAGGCACCAGCGCGCATCCACCGCCGCGTGTTCGTACAGCCACTGCACCGGCCGCTGGCCGCTCCAGGCCAGGCAGGCCTCGACCTCGCGCACCTGCTCGGCAATGTGAATGTGTACCGGGCCGGTGGTCAGCGGCAGCAGCGCATCCAGCTCCTCGCCGGTGACCGCGCGCAGGCTGTGCGGGGCAATGCCCAGCACCGCGTCGGGCAACGTGGACAAGGCCGTCTTCGCCCCCTCCAGCAGCCGCGCGAACCCGTCCACGTCGTGGATCAGCCGGCGCTGCGCGGGATTGGGCGGCGCGCCGCCAAAATCGGCGTGGGCGTAGAAGACCGGCAGCAGGGTCAGGCCGATGCCGGTCTGGTCGGCGGCGGCGGCGATGCGCGCGCTCATCTCGGCCCGCAGCGCGTAGGGCTGGCCGTCAGCCTGGTGGTGCAGGTAATGGAACTCGCCGACCCGGGTGAAGCCGCTTTCCAGCATTTCCATGTAGGCCTGGGCGGCGATGGCCTGCACCGCGTCGGGGCGCAGGTGGGCCAGGAAGCGGTACATCAGCTCGCGCCAGCTCCAGAAACTGTCGCCGTCCCCCCCGCCGATCTCGGTCAGGCCCGCCATGCCGCGCTGGAAGGCGTGGCTGTGCAGGTTGGGCAGGCCCGGCAGCAGCAGGCCGACGCGGGTATCACCGTCCTGCGCGCCCTGCCCCGCGTCAATGCGGGCGATGCGGCCGCCCTGCACCTGCAGGCGGACATCGCGCGCCCAGCCCTCGCCCAGCAGGGCGTGGGCGGCATGGAAACTCTGCGGGGAACGCGAATCGGACATGGCTGGACAACCCGAAATGGACGCCTATATTGTATAGACATATAAGCACAGCCGCGTTGTGGATGCCATGCACGTCGATACCCTCTGGTCCAACGTCCACCTGATGACCCTCGATGGCCCCGGCCTGGGGATCATCCGCAACGGCGTGCTGGCCTGCGCCGAAGGGCGCATCGTCCACGTCGGCACTGCCGGCAGCGACGCGCACCTGCGTCCGACCACCCGCATCGATGGCGAAGGCCGCTGGATCTCGCCGGGCCTGGTCGACTGCCACACCCACCTGGTCTACGCCGGCAACCGCGCCAACGAGTTCGAACAACGCCTGCAGGGGGTCAGCTACGCCGACATCGCCCGTGCCGGCGGCGGCATCGTCTCCACCGTGCGCGCCACCCGCGTCGCCTCGCCGCAACAGCTGGCCGACGAAAGCCGTCCGCGCCTGCTGGCCATGCGTGCCGAAGGCGTGACCACGGTGGAGATCAAATCCGGCTATGGCCTGACCCTGGACGACGAGCGCAAACAGCTGCAGGTGGCCCGCGCACTCGGCGAGGAATGCCGGGTGAACGTGGTGCCGACCTTCCTCGGTGCGCATGCGGTGCCCCCGGGGCGCGAGGCCCAGGAATACACCGACGAAGTGTGCAACGTGATGATTCCGGCCATCGCCGCCGACGGCCTGGCCGAAGCGGTGGACGTGTTCTGCGAAAACATCGCGTTTTCGCCTGCGCAGGCACGCCAGGTCTTCGAAGCCGCACGTGCCAACGGGTTGGCGGTGAAGATCCACGCCGAGCAGATGAGCAACCAGCATGGCGCCGAACTGGCCGCCAGCTTCGGCGCGCTGTCGGCCGACCATATCGAGCACCTGGACGATGCCGGCATCGCCGCGATGGCCTCGGCTGGCACCGTGGCGGTGCTGCTGCCCGGCGCCTTCTATTTCACCCGCGATACCACCCTGCCCCCGATCGCCGCGCTGCGTGCGGCCGGCGTGCCGCTGGCGTTGGCCACCGACAGCAACCCCGGCACCTCGCCGCTGACCAGCCCGCTGCTGGCGATGAACATGGGCGCGACCCTGTTCCGCCTGACCGTGGACGAATGCATCGCTGGCTTCACCCGTGAAGCGGCGCGTGCGCTGGGCCATGGCGGGCGCATCGGCCGCCTGGCGGTGGGCATGGACTGTGACCTGGCGATCTGGGACATCGACGCGCCGGCCGACCTGGTCTATCGCATGGGATTCAATCCGCTGCACGCGCGCGTGGTGCGCGGGCAGCCCGACCTGCCTGCTTCCTGGAGCAACACATGAGCAACACCCTGGTTCTTCGCCCCGGCCATGTCACCCTCGCCCAGTGGCGGCAGGCCTATCGCGGTGCGCCGCTTGCGCTGGACCCGGCCGCACTGCCCGTGGTGCGCGCCAGTGCGGCGGCGGTGGCCGCCATCGTCGCCAAGGGCGCGCCGGTGTATGGCATCAACACCGGCTTCGGCAAGCTGGCCAGCGTGCGCATCGAGCGCGAAGACCTGGCCACCCTGCAGCGGAACATCGTGCTTTCGCATGCCGCCGGTGTGGGTGAGCCAATGCCGGCCAGCGTGGTGCGGCTGATGATGGCCCTGAAGCTGGTAAGCCTGGCCCAGGGCGCTTCGGGCGTGCGCGAGGAAACGCTGCTGCTGCTCGAAGCGATGCTGGTGAAGGGCGTGCTGCCGGTGGTGCCGGCACAGGGTTCGGTCGGTGCCTCCGGCGATCTGGCGCCGCTCTCACACCTGGCCAGCGTGATGCTGGGCGTAGGCGAGGCCTTCATCGGCGACGAGCGCCTGCCGGCGCTGGACGCACTGGCGCGTGCCGGCCTGCAGCCGGTGGAACTGGGTGCGAAGGAAGGCCTCGCGCTGCTCAACGGCACGCAGTTCTCCACCGCGTATGCGCTGGCGGGCCTGTTCGAGATCGAGACCGTGTTCCAGGCCGCGCTGGTCACCGGCGCGCTGTCGGTGGAAGCGGCGAAGGGCTCGGATACGCCGTTCGACCCGCGCATCCACGCCATCCGTGGCCAGCGCGGGCAGATCGCCACCGCCGCCACGCTGCGCTCGCTGATGCAGGGTTCGGACATCCGCGAATCGCACCGCGACAACGACGTGCGCGTGCAGGACCCGTACTGCCTGCGCTGCCAGCCGCAGGTGATGGGCGCGGCGCTGGATATCCTGCGCCAGGCCGCGACCACGCTGGAAATCGAAGCCAATGGCGTGTCCGACAATCCGCTGGTGTTCACCGATACCGGTGAGGCGCTGTCCGGCGGCAACTTCCACGCCGAACCGGTGGCCTTCGCTGCCGACATGCTGGCGATGGCGGTGTGCGAGATCGGTTCGATCAGCGAGCGCCGCCTGGCGATGCTGGTGGACCCGGCGCTGTCCGGCCTGCCGGCGTTCCTGACTCCGCGCCCGGGCCTGAATTCCGGCTTCATGATTCCGCAGGTGACCGCCGCCGCGCTGGTCTCGGAAAACAAGCAGCGCGCCTACCCGGCCAGCGTCGATTCGATCCCGACCTCGGCCAACCAGGAGGACCACGTCTCGATGGCCGCGCATGGTGCACGCCGCCTGATGCAGATGGCCGAGAACGCGGCCAACGTGATTGGTATCGAGCTGCTGGCCGCCGCGCAGGGCTGTGATTTCCACGCGCCGCTGCGCTCCAGCGCTGCGCTGGAGACCGTGCGAGCCACCCTGCGCGCGCAGGTGCCAACGCTGGAAGAAGACCGCTACTTCCACCCGGACATGGTGACCGCCACGAACCTGGTGCGCAGCGGCGCGCTGGCACAGGGCCTGGGTGAACTGCTGCCGACCGTGGAGCCGCAGGCATGAATGCCCGGCCCGAATGGCTGACGGTACACGAGGGCGACGCCCCGTTGATCGTCAGTTTCCCGCATACCGGCAGCGAGCTGCCGCACGAGCTGATGGGCGACTACCACTCGCCGTGGCTGGCACGTCGTGATGCCGACTGGTGGGTGCACGAGCTGTACGACTTCGTGCGCGGCATGGGCGCCACCACCGTGCGTTCGGCGATCTCGCGTTCGGTGATCGACCTCAACCGCGACCCCAGTGGCGTGTCGTTGTACCCGGGCCAGAACACCACCGGCCTGTGCCCGCTGACCACCTTCGACAACCAGCCGCTGTACCACGCCGGGCGCGAGCCGGATGACGCGGAGATCGCACGACGCCGCGACACCTATTTCGCGCCCTACCACGACGCACTGGCTTCGCAGATCACGCGCCTGCGCGAGCGCCACGGCACGGTAGTGATGTATGACGCGCATTCGATACGCTCGCATATCCCGCACCTGTTCGAGGGCGAGCTGCCGCAGTTCAACCTGGGCACGGCCGGCCCGTCCGGCGCACCGGACACCTCCTGCGACAACGCGCTGAGCGATGTGGTGGAGAACCTGCTGAAGATCAGCGGCATGAGCCAGGTGCGCAACGGCCGCTTCAAGGGCGGCTGGATCACCCGCCACTACAGCAACATCGCCGGCGGCGTACATACGCTGCAGATGGAGCTGGCCTGCCGCGGCTACATGCACGAACCGCTGCCCGACCAGGTGGACGAACACAGCTGGCCCACCCCGCTCGACCCCGACCACGCCGCACCGCTGCGCCACACCCTGGCGCAGGTGCTCAACGCCTGCCTTGAATTCGCTACCAACCGGAGCGCCGCATGACCCGCAACGACCCGAGCCGCACCATCATCGCGCCCACCGGCACCACGCTGAACGCCAAGAGCTGGCTGACTGAAGCGCCGCTGCGCATGCTGATGAACAACCTGCACCCGGATGTGGCCGAGCGCCCGCAGGAACTGGTGGTGTACGGCGGCATCGGCCGCGCCGCGCGCGACTGGGAAAGCTTTGACGCCATCGTCGAAACGCTCAAGCGCCTGGACGACGACCAGACCCTGCTGGTGCAGTCGGGCAAGCCGGTGGGCGTGTTCCGCACCCACGCCAATGCGCCGCGCGTGCTGATCGCCAATTCCAACCTGGTGCCGCGCTGGGCCAACTGGGACCACTTCAACGAGCTGGATAAGAAGGGCCTGGCCATGTACGGCCAGATGACCGCTGGCAGCTGGATCTACATCGGCGCGCAGGGCATCGTGCAGGGCACCTACGAAACCTTCGTGGAAATGGGACGCCAGCACTTCGGCGGCGACCTGACCGGCAAGTGGCTGTTCACCGGTGGCCTGGGTGGCATGGGTGGCGCACAGCCGCTGGCCGCGGTGATGGCCGGCGCGTCCTGCCTGGCCGTGGAGTGCCGCAAGAGCAGCATCGACATGCGCCTGCGCACCGGCTACCTGGACACCTGGACCGACAACCTGGACGAAGCGCTGCGGCTGATCGACGAAGCCTGCAAGGCCGGCACGCCGAAGTCGGTGGGCCTGCTCGGCAACGTGGCCGACGTGCTGGCTGAACTGCTGGAGCGCGGCATCCAGCCCGACCTGCTGACCGACCAGACCTCCGCGCACGACCCGGTGAACGGCTACCTGCCGCAGGGCTGGACCGTCGAGCAGTGGGACGAAAAGCGTGTCTCTGCGCCGAAGGAAGTGGAAAAGGCCGCGCGTGCCTCGATGGCCAACCACATCCGCGCCATGCTTGGCTTCCACGCACTGGGCGTGCCGACCGTGGACTACGGCAACAACCTGCGGCAGATGGCGCTGGAAGAAGGTGTGGCCAATGCCTTCGATTTCCCGGGCTTCGTGCCGGCCTACATCCGCCCGCTGTTCTGCCGCGGCATTGGCCCGTTCCGCTGGGCCGCGCTGAGCGGCGACCCGGAAGACATCGCCAAGACCGATGCCAAGGTGAAGGAACTGATTCCGGACAACCCGCACTTGCACCGCTGGCTGGACATGGCTGCCGAGAAGATCAAGTTCCAGGGCCTGCCCGCGCGCATCTGCTGGGTGGGTCTGGGCGACCGCGATCGCCTGGGCCTGGCCTTCAACGAGATGGTGGCCAACGGCGAACTGAAGGCACCGGTGGTGATCGGCCGCGACCATCTGGACAGCGGCAGCGTGGCTTCGCCGAACCGCGAGACCGAGGCAATGGCCGATGGTTCCGATGCGGTGTCCGACTGGCCGCTGCTGAACGCCCTGCTCAACACCGCCAGCGGCGCGACCTGGGTGTCGCTGCACCACGGCGGCGGCGTGGGCATGGGCTTCTCGCAGCACGCCGGCATGGTGATCGTCTGCGATGGCACCGAGGCGGCGGCGAAGCGCATTGCGCGCGTGCTGTGGAACGACCCGGCCACCGGCGTGATGCGCCATGCCGATGCCGGGTATGAGATCGCGGTGGAGTGCGCGAAGGAGAAGGGGCTGGATCTGCCCGGAATTCTGGGCTGATCAAGCAGGCTTCTGTAGAGCCGAGCCCATGCTGGGCTCAATGTTTGCAGGTGCGCGAGACCTGATCCGAAGGCAGCCGAGCATGGGCTCGGCTCTACAATCTTGACCCACTGCCCGCCGCTGACGGACCACCGCGATGTATCGCGCCCTTGCCGCTGCACTCTTCTTCGCCCTGGCAGCCACCCTGCCCGCTTCGGCGCGTGATGTCCCCGAAGATCTTCCGGCGCGTCTGGACACCCAGCTGCAGGCCAATAGCGAGCGCTACCGCATCGCCGGCCAGGCGGTACTGGTCGCACACAACAGCCAGATCCTCTACCAGGGCGCCAGCGGTGAACGCGATCCGGCGTCCCATGCAGCGGCCACGGCCGATTCCATCTTTGCCGCGCAGTCGATGGCCAAGCTGCTGACCAGCACGCTGGTGATGCAGCTGGTCGACCAGGGCAAGCTGGATCTGGATGCACCGGCCAGCCGTTACGTGCCCGGACTGCCAGCGGCTTGGCAGGCAATCCACGTGCGCGACTTCCTCAATCACAGTTCCGGCATCGCCGAGTACTACGAGCGCGTGGACAACCGCTGGGTGAGCAAGGGCTACCGCGGCGTTGCCCCCGATCTTGCCGCCGCACTGAAGGTGGCAGGCGTAGCGCCGATGCAGTTCGCAACCGGCAGCCGCGTGCAGTACACCCAGGCCAACTACCTGGTGCTGACGGCGTTGCTGGAAGCGCATTACCGCAAGCCCTATCCGGATATCGCCCGCGAACGCATCCTGCAGCCACTGAAGATGCGCAGTACTTCATGGGGGCTGGACAGCGTGCCGGCAGCACGCGCGGCGGTGCCGTACATCGGCAAGGACGGCGCGTTGCAACCCGCCAATGAAGATCCGTGGCCGAACTACGGCTGGGGCCATGCCGACCTGCAGACCACCGTGGGCGACATCAATCGTTTCCTGCAGGCCCTGGCCACCGGGAAACTGGTACGGACAGCGACACTGGAAAAGCTCTGGCAGCCGCAGAAGCTCGCCAACGGCGGCAGCAATTTCTTCTCCACCGGCTGGGACACCACGCGCAGCGATGGCTACATCCAGGTCGGCCACGATGGCGGCACCCGCGTGCGGGCACGGTTGGCCTACAAGGGCAGCCTGGCCAGCGGCTACTGGGTGTTCGTGTATTTCACCAATGGCAGCGCGCGCAACGTGTGGTCGAGCATGCTGGTGGAAAGCACGATGGCGGTGGCGGCGCCGAAGGAGTTTCCGCATGCGGTGCTGTCCGAGCGGCTGATCGCCTATGCGCTGGATGAGGATGCAGGCGCAGCCGCAGCGATGCAGGACTGGCTGCAGGACAACCCCGGCATCACCGGCGACGAGCGCGAGCGCGCGATCAATACCAGCGGTTACGCCATCCGCGAGAGCCTGGGCGCAGCCAGGGCATTGAAGGTATTCGCCCTCAACACCGAGCTGTACCCGGCGTCCGCCAATGCGTGGGACAGCCTGGCCGAATGCCATGCGGCGCTGGGTGATGCGGAGACTGCCAAGGCGCTGTACGCGAAGGCCAAGGCGCTGGCGAAAGCGCCTTTGTAGAGCCGAGCCGATGCTCGGCTCCGTAGAAAAGCAGCCGAGCATGGGCTCGGCTCTACAGGTGCACCAACCCCCATACGCAGCCGGCGGGTGACGTATCGCCCGCGACCTGTTAACTTGCGCGCCGTTCTCGCAGTTTACAGCCTGTCCGCATGTCGCTTCCGTCCTACCGCCCCACCCCGTCGCTGCTGTTCCTGGCCGTTTCCCTCGGCCTTGCCGCCACCGCCCACGCCGCGCCGCAGGCCACCACGCTGGACGCCGTGCAGGTCACCGCCGCAGATGCCAGCGCCCAGGCCCGCGAGGCGCTCAAGCGCGTGCCCGGTGCCAGCAATGTCATCGACGTCGCCAAGGCTGACAGCCGCCTGTCCAGCAGCGCCGATGTGCTGGCCTTCCAGCCGGGCATCAGTGCGCAGTCGCCGGGCAACGAGGGCACCAAGGTGTCGATCCGCGGTTCGGGCATCAACCGCGGGCCGGGCGCGCATGCCTCGGGCATCGCCGTCTCCCTCGATGGCCTGCCGCTGACCGGCCCGGGCGGCACGCCCTACGAACTGCTGGAACCGCTGTGGCTTTCACGCGTGGAAGTCCTGCGCGGCGCCAACGGTTTCGAGCGCGGCGCGCTGGCGTTGGGTGGTGCCATCGACTATGTCAGCCGCAGCGGCCGTGATTCGGCCGGCGTGCAGCTGCACTACGAAGCCGGCAGCCGCGGCTACCAGAAGCGCGGGATCAGCTGGGGCGGCGTCAGTGGTGATGTCGACTACTTCCTGGCCTACACCGACAGCGAATTCGACGGTTACCAGCGCCACGCGCGCGGTGATGGCAAGGGCGCGATGGCCAACATCGGCTGGCAGGTCACGCCCGATCTGCAGACGCGCTTCTTCGTGCGCTACCGCGAGACCAATCACGAAACGCCCGGGCGCCTGACCCGCGAGCAGATCCGCAACGACCCGCGCGCGGCCAACCCGGCCAACCTGGCCATCGATGCGCGCCGTCCGCAGCCGGGCAGCACCTGGATCGGCAACATGACCACGCTGCAGATCGACGAGGATTCTTCGCTGCAGGCCGGGCTGGTCTACCACAAGTACCCGATGGACCTGGGCGAGAGCCTGTACCGCCAGCAGCTGGACTACGCCGACCTCAACGCCACGCTGGACTACCGCCATCGCCACACTCTGTTCGGCCGGGACAGCGAAACCACCGTCGGCCTGCGCGTGGCCCACGACCTGGATGCCAACGTTCGCGAGTCGCTGCGTTTTGCCAGCAATGGCTATGCCGCCGGCACGCGCACGCGCGGCTTCCGCCATCTCGGTACCAACAGCACGCTGCACATCGGCAACAACCTGGCCGTGAATGATCGCCTGCGCGTGCAGACCGGCCTGGCGCTGATCAACACCCGCAGCGATGTGCAGGTGACCTGGCCCACCAGCGGCGGCCGCCTGCGCGACCACGACTGGGATTACGCGCCGCGCCTGGGTTTCACCTGGCAGCACAGTGCGCAGACGCAGTGGTTTGGCAACCTCAGCCGCTCGGTGGAGGCGCCGCACCCGTGGTCGATGATCTGGGGCTCGAACCAGTTCTTCGGCACTGGCAACGGTCCGTCGACCGGCCGCCAAAGCACGCCGGTGGCGATGAAGAACCAGACCGCCACCACGCTTGAACTGGGGGCGCGCGGCGAAGCGGCACTGGGCCGCTGGGAATTGACCGGCTACTACGCACACGTCAACCACGAACTGCTGAGCGTGGAGCTGCAGCCGGTACCGAACCTGTTCGTGGCCGAGAACAACGCCAGCCCCACCGTGCACCGCGGCATCGAGGCCGGCCTGGACAGCACGCTGTGGCAGGGCGCACCGGGTCGACTGTCACTGCGCCAGGCCTACACCGTCAGTGATTTCCGCTACCGCCATGACACGCGCTTCGGCAGCAACCGCCTGCCCGGCCTGCCGCAGCACAGCTACCAGGCCGAACTGCGCTTCGACCATGCCTCCGGCCTGTACGCCGCACTCAACACCGAGTACGCCTCGCGCATCGCCGTGGATTACGCCAACAGCTACTGGGCCGACAGCCATGTGATCTTTGGCAGCCGCATCGGCTACGACGCACCGGGCGGCCGCTGGCAGGCCTGGGCGGAGATGCGCAACATCGGCGACCGCCACTACGCGGCAACGGTGACGCCGGGCTATGACGATGCCGGCAAGGATGTCGCCCGCTCCACGCCGGGCGAAGGCCGGGGTGTGTATGCAGGGGTACGCTGGCGTTTTGATTGAGCGGCAATCGGCAGCCCGCAGGTGCAGGCGCACCCGGGAAACTACAGCGCCTGCACCACCTGCATCAGGCTGACCGCACCCGGCGCCAGCTGCTGCGCCACCCAGCCCAGCCCGGCGAAGAACACCAGCAGGCCCAGCAGCGGCCAGAACGTGTGCGACAGGCACAACCGCCACCAGCCCTGCGCACCCATGCCCTGCATGCGCCGGTACAGGCCGCCGACAATCGCAGCGTCCACCAGCAGCTCGGCCATCAGCACCGGCGCTGACCACACCACCCAGGCACTGGCCAGCAACACGCTGGCCACCAGCGCGAGAATGCCGAGCACGGCCAGCAATGGCAGGCCGGCCTCGTGCTCGGTGGCGGCATCGAGCAGGGATGCGCCGTCGCTGTCCATGACCGAGGCGGCCGAGGCCTCGCCCCAGGATGCCGACGCGCCGCCACCGCCGGAGTGACCGCCGTTGCCGCCCCAGGAAGGACCGCTGCGCGGCGTACTTCCACCGCCGCCACCATTGCTGGCGACGTCGCCTGCCCCGTCCGCCACCGCATCCCAGCGCCAGCGGATCCAGATCCACATCAGCAGCAGGAACACGGCATAGGCCAGCAGCACCGCCAGCGGGTAACGCAGCAGCATGCTGTCCAGCCCGGCCAACCGCAGCACATGCGAGGCCAGGAAGCCCGCGCCGCCGGTCAGCAGCACGATCAGCGCCATCTGCAGGCGCGGCCATCCCTGGTGCTGCAGCTGCCGCCGCGCGCGTGCGACTTCGCTGCTGCGGGTCATCGGCAGCTTCAGCGCGCTGCCGCCGAAACGCCTGGTCCGCTTCATGCCGGCAGCGCCTTGGTCACCGCTTCGATGTGATGGCCATCGGGGTCGACCACGAACGCTGCGTAATAGGTATCGCCGTAATCGGGGCGCAGGCCGGGCGGACCGTTGTCACGCCCTCCGGTCGCCATGGCCGCTGCATGGAAGACATCGACGGCCATGGCAGAGTCGGCGGCAAATGCCAGATGGAAGCCCGGGCCTGGCGGCGTGGCATCGTCGCGCAGCTTCAGGCACAGCGCGTCTTCATCATCGGCCACGCCGTAGCCGATCGCGGTGTCATCCTCGAACACGCGGCGGTAACCGAGTGCGGCGAGCACTGCGTCGTAGAAGCGACCGGCGGCATCCAGATCACGGACGCCGAGGGAAAGGTGGTGCAGCATGCGGACATCCTTGCCGAACAAGCGTGGTTACGTTCGGGTCGATTCTAGCGTGCAGGTGGCGCGGCGGCCGTCAGCAGCTGCGCGGCCACCTGGTCGAACGGGGCGATGTCCTGCAACGCGCGACTCATGGCCACCGCACCTTCCACGCTGGCGATGACAAGACTGGCCAATCCGGCCGCCTGCTCCGGCGCGTGCCCATCGGCGACGAAGGCCTGGGCAAGGTGCCCCTGCCAACGCACGAACACCTCGGCGGCGGCCGCGCGCGGCTGGCTCGCTACGGCGTCGACCGGTTCTTCCACTGCCGCAGCCAGCACCGGGCAGCCGGCACGGAACTGCGAGCGCAGCAGGCGCTCGCGCCACATCGCCAGAAACTGCTGCAGGCCCTGCACCGCGCCGTCGCGCAGCAGCTCCACCAGCAACGCCTCCACCTTGTCGCCGGCCATGTGGGTCGCCCTGGCCAGCAGTTCCTGCTTGCCTCCCGGGAAGTGGTGGTAGGTCGAACCCAGCGGCGCTTCGGCCAGCTTGGTCACCTCGCGGATGCTGGTGGCATTGAGCCCTACCCGCGCCAGCATCTGGGCGGCGGCATCGATCACACGCTGCGGGGCTTCGGACGCTCGCGGGCTCATGCCGCTCTCCTTGCTAGGACAGTCGTCATAGATTAGCGTATCGGCTGTTCTATAACAGTCGTCATAACCATGAATCTCTGGTTCCGCCTGCTCCACCTGCTGCTGTGCAGCCTGTTCCGGCCGAAGCTGCAGGCCCCGTTCGGGGTTTCGCGCCTGCCGTTCCGCGTGCTGCCCAACGATCTGGACAGCAACCTGCACATGACCAACGGGCGCTACTGGAACATCTTCGACCTCGGCCGGCTGGACCTGATCCTGCGCATGGGCCTGGGCAAGGTGGCGCTGCGCGAGAAGTGGGCGCCCATCGTCGGCGCCGGCACCATCCAGTTCCGCCGCGAGCTCAAGCCGTTCCAGCGCTTCACCCTGGAGACGCGGCTGGCCGGCTGGGTCGGCACGCGGATCATCATGGAACAGCGCGTGCTGGTCGGGCCGGAGCAGAAAGTTGTCACCCGTGCCCTGCTGGTGACCGGCATCTACGACCGCCGTGCGCGCAGCTTCGTGGGCATGGAACGGATGATGGCGGCCATCGGCTGCGATACGCCGCCGTCGCCGCCATTGAGTGCGGCCGCCGAAGCGCTGCTCGCCGCCGATGCGGCACTGAAGCGCGACGACGACTGAGCGGACGCTTTAGAGCGCCTTCCGGAGCACGTCCTTCAAGCGCCGCTTGTGCGATTCCACCGCGTTCCAGTTCCAGTCGCACACGGGCGGAACATCCAGCGCGCCCCGCTCCCGGCCCAGTGCAGCGCGCTCGGTGAGGGCGTGCACCTTCGCGGCGCAGTTGGCATCGACGGCCATCGGCAGCAGGATCGAGATCAGCCCCCAGCCGGAGACCGTGAAACGCGCAGATTCACTGCGCCCGGTGTCGAACGGGCGCACGCGCACGGCACCGCCCATGTCCGCGTACTGCACGCCTATCAACAGCATGCCGCCGGACACCCACTGCAGGGCCCGGCCATGTTCGCAGAGCGCCTCGGCCGACGCGTAGCGGCGCGGCTGCGCACCGGCGTTCGAGTAAAGCTCGGTGACCAGCACCGGGTTGCGCTTGAACACGGCGCGCGCCACGGTCTCGACCAGCCTGTTGGAAACAGCTGCCATGCCCAGCGAATGCGATCAGCGCGCGCCAGGCGGCGTGGCGGCCAGCGCGCGCTCGATGGCGCGCTCCGCCAACGGTGCCATCACGGCATAGCCCTTCGCGGTGGGATGCACACCATCGGCCGCCAAGGCAGCATCCAGTCCACCGGCCGCATTGGCCATGGCCGTGTAGTAATCCAGGTACACCAGCCCCTGTGCATCGGCATACTGCTTGAGCGCCGCATTCAAGGCACGCACCTTCGGCGCCGGTTCGATGCCGGGCATCCACGGGTAATCGCTCACCGGCAGCACCGAGGCCAGCACCACGGCGATGCCGTGTGCACGGGCCAGCTCCACCATCGCGTGCAGGTTGTCCTCGATCATCGCCTGCGTGCTGGGCCCGGTGTTGCCAGCAATATCGTTGGTGCCGGCAAGGATGAGCACCACGTCCGGCTGCAAAGCGATGACGTCCTGGCGGAAGCGCAGCAGCATCTGCGGCGTGGTCTGCCCGCCGATGCCGCGGTTGAGGTAGCCCTTGCCGGGGAAGAACGCCGCAGGATCTTTTTCACCCCAGCCCTGGGTGATCGAATCGCCGTAGAACAGCACGCGTGGCACGCCGGCCTGCTTGGCCGGTACGCGCGCGTTGGCCTCGCGGTAGCGGGCCAGCTCTGGCCAGTCGGACAGGCGCTGCTGCAGGTAGCGCACCTCATCCGGGGTGACCTGGTCGACCGGTTTCACCAGCAGTGGATTGACCGCCTGCGGCGGCTGCGCCTGCACACAGGAAGCGGTCATGGCGAGGGCCAGGGCGGCAGCGCAGCATCGGGCGTGAAGGATGTGGCTCATGAATTTTCCAGAAGGAACTGGCTGATCTCGCGCCGCAGATCGAGGTCGTCGGTCTGCCGTGCGGCTTCGTCGGCGCGCAATGCGAACTCGTAGCCGCGCTCCTTTTCACCCTGGTCGATGTGGCGCCGCGCCAGCTCCAGGCAGATCGACGCTTCGCCTTCGATCACGCCCAGCTGGCGCGCCTGTTTCAGCGCGCGTTCGTAGTAACCGATCGCTACGCCACTGTCGCTGGTGAAGTCGCCCAGGGTTTCCCACAGGAACGGATGGTCGCGGCCTTCCACCGCCATCGCATCGCAGTACTGCCGCAGTTCGTCATGCAGCCGCCACTGGCTGCGGGTATCACCGTGGGTGCTGGCATTGGCCATTTCGACCGCCACGCCCAGTACGTGCTCGTACACGTCCTGTGGAATTTCCATGGGAACCTCCTGCCGCTTGTCTGTTGCACGGTCAGGCTAGCACGGCCGGGTGGTGCCCGGCCGTGTCGAGGTTCATCCACGCATGGCGTGGCACGGCATCCACGCATGGCGTGGATCTACATGCCGTACGAGGCCTCATCCACGCAGGGCGTGGATTCAACGGGGGCCGTGCGAAGGCGGTACGTCCTGTGCGCCCCACTGCTCGTTCTTCGTGCTGCCCAGTTCGAAGTCCAGGGTGCCACCGCGCTGCACGAAACTGGCGGGCAGCCAGCTCGCGTTGCTGGCCTTGCCATCCACCTGCAGCGACTGCACGTACGGCGCATCCATCGCTGCGCCGCGCGCACGCACCACGATCTTCGCGCCCGGGCGGGTGATCACCGCTTCGGTGAACAACGGGCTGCCGATCACCAGGTCCGCGCGGCCCGGGTACACCGGGTACAGGCCCAGCGCCGACCACACGTACCACGAGGACATCTGACCTAGGTCATCGTTGCCGGGCATGCCTTCGGGCGTGTTGGTCCAGATCTGGCGCATCGCCTGGCGCACGGTTTCCTGGGTCTTCCACGGCTGGCCGAGGAAGTTGTAGAGCCACGGCGCGGCGATGGACGGTTCGTTGTCCAGCTCGGCGTGCAGCGGGCCGGACTTGGTCACCGCCCAGGCCCCATCCTCCTTGCGGAAGAACGCATCCAGGCGCGCAATGCTGGCGTCGCGGCCACCGAGCGCCTCGAACAGACCGGCCGGATCGAACGGCACCATCCACAGGTACTGCGCGCCGCTGCCCTCGACGAACTCATCATCGGCCGCCGGGTCGAACGCGGGCCAGCTGCCATCGGCGTTGCGCGGCTGGATGTAGCCCTGCTGCGCGGTGGCCTTCGGGTTGTAGAGGTTGCGCCACCAGCCGGAACGCTCGCGGAACTGCTTTGCGCCCTGCGCATCGCCGGCCGCCAGGGCCAGCTCGGACAGGCCGAAGTCGGCGCTGACCATTTCCAGCGTATCAGCCGCACTGCCCCAGCCCGGTGCGCCTTCAGGCATGTACTTCAACGCCAGCCACTGGTCCAGGCCCGGGCGCTGGCCCACGCACAGCACCGGGCAACCGCGCTTGTCCAGGTCGCGCGCGGTGGGCACGGTGGCGGCCTTCTTCAGCGAGGCGTAGGCGCGCTGCAGGTCGAAGCTGCGGCCGCCAAAGGCATGGATGGCCGCCACGGACGGCGGCGACGGATCGCCGTTCATCACCCCGGTGGCACCGGTGATATGCGTCCAGCGATCCCACACGCCGCCATTCTGGTCGGCCTGGTTCAACAGCGACTGCGCCACGTCAGAGCCCACCTGCGGCTGCAGCAGGGTCAGCAGCTGCAGCTGCGAGCGGTACACATCCCAGCCCGAGTAGTTGGCGTACTGCGCCTGCTGCCGCTTGGACAGCGCATGCACCTTGCCATCCATGCCGCGGTAGCGCCCGTCGCCATCGCTGTGCAGGTTGGGCGCCAGCATGGCGTGGTAGAGCGCGGTGTAGAACACGGTGCGCTCGTCGGCGGTGCCGCCCTGTACCCGCACCTGGCCCAGCAGTTCATTCCACTTCGCACGGGTGGCCGCCTGCGTTGCTGCCACCGTCGTGCCCTGCGGGCTCTCGCGGCGCAGGTTGGCCCGCGCGCCGGCTTCATCCACGTACGAAATGCCGATGCGTGCGGTCACCTGCGGCGTGCGCTTGGCATCGAAACTGATCCAGCCGCCCGCACCCTTGCCGGCCGGCGGATGGCCCTTGCTGCCATAGGTGGTACCACCGCCCCCTTCACGCGCGCCGGCCTGCACCGTGTCGTCGCGCCAGGTGCCACCCACCTCGAACGGCTGGTCGAACTCGGCGACGAAATGCAGGGTGTAATAGCTCTCGCGGCGGTCCTCGGCGAGGTAGCCGCAGAAGTTGCCGCTGGTGACCGAACCACGCACGGTGCGTGTGGCCGGGTCGATGATGATCGTCGAATCGCTGCTGCCCACTTCGCTGTCGGACGTACGGAACAGCAGGTTGGCCGGCTTGTCGACCGGGAACTGGAACTGGCCCACGGCCGTACGCGCGGTGGCCGCCAGGCTGACGGCCACGCCGTTGTCCAGGATGAGCGTGTAGGCGCCGGGGCTGGCGGTTTCCTTGGCGTGGTCCAGCAGGCTGGTGTAGCGCACCCCGGCATCGGCGGATGAGGGCGACAGCTCCACTGGCAGGGTCACTGGCATCAGCGGGATATCGCCACTGGCGCCGGTGCAGCCGGTGCCATTGACGTGGGTCAGGCTGAAACCACGCACACCGTTGCTGCGCCACTCGTAGCCGCCGGGTGCGGCGATCGGGAAACGCTTGCCCGGCAATGCGGTCATTTCCGGGCTGAAGGCCACCATGCCGAAGGGCACCGTCGGCCCGGGGTAGACGTTGCCGGCATTGGTGGTGCCGATGAACGGATTGACCTCGGCGGCCAGGTCCTGCGCAGGTGCCCTGGCGGCCAGCAGCGGCAGTGGGGACAGCGTCAATACAGCGGAAACGACGACCAGCAACGAACGGGACATCGACAACTCCAGTGGAAGGAGGCACCCACGCGCCTTGAACCGCTGAGAGTAGTACGCGGCCGGACACCCGGCGACGGGCCGGAGGTCATGGTTACCGGTACAGGGTCACGAACCGCAGCCTTCTGCTGGCGCGTCAATCAGAACAGCGTGCCCAGCTTGAACAGCGGCAGATAGGCCGCGAACAGGGCCATCGGCGTCGCCAGCATCAGCGCGATACAACCGATCAGCGCCGACGTGCGAGCCCGCCCCGCCAGCCAGGTCGCAACCACCGCCAGCGGTGCAAGCCATACCAGCCCGTAGCTGCCTGCAAAGACCTGGGTGATCGCGGGCAAGGGCTGCCCCGCTTCGGCGAAACTCTCAACGAACTGCGGTATCGCAAACCGGCCCAGCACCGTGCAGCCCACTGCAGCCACGCCACTGCACAGCAGGCCGATCAGCAGCCATCCGATTCCGGTACGACCGGTTGCAACTGATGTCATGGCGGCATCCGTGGCCGATCAGTAGGTGCCTTGTACGTACGGCTGCCCCGCCTGGGTGGTGCCGATGATCATCGCCACCGATTGATCGTCCTTGTGGAAGCCGGCCGAGCACACCGCATCGCGGCCCTGGCCGCATTCGATCTCGGGGAAGTCCGGCAGTGCGGCCTGCGCTGATTCCGGCGGCGTGACGTGCCAACCGGCCGCATCAAGCAGGCGCTTGGCCTTGGCATAGGGCATGCCGGCGGTAATGCCCAGCGCGGCCAGTTCACCGGTCAGCTCCTGTGCCGGCGCGATGGCCGGTGCGATGGCCAGTGACAGGGACACAGCAAGAACGATGGCTTTCATTGGACGCATCCGTGGCGAACACCAGAGCTGCAGCGTACCGCAGCTTTGCGGCAACGCAATGGCAGGGCCTTTGTAGAGTCGAGCTTGCTCGACTGTCTTCTGCAGGCAGTCGAGCATGGCTCGATGTTACGCAAATGAAAGGGCCGCCCGGAGGCGGCCCTGGATGCAGCAGTCGAGCAAGCTCGACTCTACCGCGCGTTCTTCACGTAGGTGTCGAACCAGTTCAGCATTTCCGACACCAGCTGTTCGTTCGATTCCAGCGCGGTGTACCAGTGCGGTTCGTTCGGCAGCATCACCAGGCGGGTCGTGCCACCGTTGCCACGGATGGCCTGGTACAGCTTGCGCGACTGGAACGGTTCGGTGCCCGGGTTGGCATCATCCTCGCCGTGGACCAGCAGCAGCGGCAGCTTGATCTTGTCGGCGTAGAAGAACGGCGACGCCTTCAGGTACACGTCCTGCGCCTGCCACACCGAGCGACGCTCGTTCTGGAAGCCGAACGGGGTGAACGTCTTGTTGTACGAACCGCTGGTCGCCACGCCGGCCTTGAACAGGTTGGTGTGCGCGATCAGGTTGGCGGTCATCAGGCCGCCATGGCTGTGGCCGGTGACGCCGATGCGGTTGCGATCGACCACGCCCATGTCCACGGCCTTGTCCACCGCCGCCTTGGCGTCGGCTTCCAGCTGCTCCAGGTAGGTGTCATAGGCGGTCTTCGGGTCGCCGACGATCGGGAACGAGGCGTTGTCGATGATCGCGTAGCCGGCCAGCAGCATCAGGCGGTACGGCTGCAGGCGGGTGAAGGTCTGCTGCGAACCGGACACCTGGCCGGCCTGGGCGGCGTTGGCGAAGTCGGCCGGGTAGGCATACAGGATGGCCGGCACGCGCTGGCCTTCCTTGTAGCCCGGCGGGGTGTACAGGGTGAAGGACAGATCCACGCCGTCGGCGCGCTTGTAGGTCACCAGCTGCTTCTTGATCTGGCGCACTTCCGGCGTCGGGTCGACCAGCTTGGTCAGCGCAGTGGCCGTGGACGCGAACTGCGCCTCACCGTCCTTGGCGGCGGCAACCGCCTCGCCCTGCTGGCGCACGAACGCATTCGGCGCGTCCACCACCGACTGGTGCCAGGTGAGGTAGCGGCCCGGGGTGTTGCTGAAGCCCAGGAACTGCTCGTAGGCATCGGCGCTGCTGCGGAACAGGCGCTCGCTCTTCAGCGTGCCCAGGTCCAGGCGGTCCAGGAACGGACGATCACCCTGCGGCGATGCGCCCTGCCCGCGCAGGAACACGAAATTGCCTTCCTGGCGCACGACCGCCGCGCCGTTGGGCAGGCGCTTGAACACCAGGTTGCCCGGGTCGCCGTACAGCTCATCGCTGGACATGTCCCACAGCAGGCGGCCTTCCTTCTTCGGCTGGTCGACATCGACGATGCGGGTCTGCACCCAGTGGCGGTTCTCGTCGTTCTCGAACATGAAGGACACCGCCGGGTCCGCCGACCAGGCCAGGCCTTCGAAACGCTGCGCGGTGCGGGCGATTTCCACCGGCTTGCCGTTGAACGGGGCCTTCAGCATCAGCACGCGATCGCGGTGCGGCACGGTCACCTTCCAGTCGCCCTTGTCCAGCGCTTCGGCATAGACCAGGGTGGCCGGGTCGGTGGAGCGCCAGTCGAAACCACGCGGGCCTTCCGGCACGCCGTGCACCGGCACGCGGTCGGCCAACGGCAGGCTGGCGATGGCGGTGGCCTTGCCCGTGGTGATGTCCAGCACCGCCACATCGTTGGCGAAGCGCTGGTAGGTCACCGCATGCGAGAACGGCGGCTTGATCGATTCGGTCAGCACGTGCACGCCATCGGGCGCAGCGTTGACGTCGTTGAAGATGGCGGCGCTGCCGACCGGGCGGACGCTGCCGCTGGTGGTGTCGACCACGGCCAGCTGCGAAGCGCCGTAGTAGGCGAACAGCTTTTCGTCATACGCGCTGGTCAGCGTGTCGCGCGCTTCATAGGTACTGCTTTCGCCGCTGCTGCCCAGTGATTCCTGCGCGTCCGGGCCGGTCGGCACGCCGCCGTCGGAGGGGGCCGCGCCCTGGTTGGCCGGCACCAGCTTCACCAGCAGGTTCTGGCTGCCGCCGAGCCACTGCACGGTGCTGCCGAAGATCGGGTTGAGCTGCACGCCCGGCACCTGCTTGACCTGGCCGGTAGCTGCATCACCCACCCACAGCTGCACGCTGGTATCGACCGCATTCTGGAACGCGAAGTGGCTGCCATCGGCCGACCACTGCGCCGCACCGGCACAGCCCTGCGGCAGGTCGACCTTGGTGGTCCTGCCACTGGCAATTTCAACCACGCTGAAATCGGCCACGCAGGCCGGAATGCCGTAACCGCCGGGAGTATCGTGGCGGCTGCGGTTCTTGGGCTCCAGGCGCACACCGGCCAGCTTCAGGTACGGCTGGGCCACGCGGGCGATGGACGGATAGGTCTGCGCGGTGGTCAGCAGCAGGCGCTGGCCGCTCGGATCGACGTTCGG
The DNA here is from genome assembly GCF_030053215.1 of Stenotrophomonas sp. PFBMAA-4. Taxonomy (NCBI): domain Bacteria; kingdom Pseudomonadati; phylum Pseudomonadota; class Gammaproteobacteria; order Lysobacterales; family Lysobacteraceae; genus Stenotrophomonas; species Stenotrophomonas sp. PFBMAA-4. The sequence continues at coordinate 115,019 of NZ_JASGBW010000005.1, forward strand.
TGCCGGCGGCGGCGGTGCTTTGAGCACCTTCAGCAGGTGTTCCGGCGGCTTTGCGTAATCGGCAAGCGCCGGGCCAGCGGCCAGCAGGCCGAAGGTAGCAACGGCGATGGCCGCCGCCAGAGAGGTGCGATGGATGAGCATCCTTGATCCCCAGGGGTGTGATTGGGCACCCGCCAGACAGCGGGCATCGGCCGAATCTAGCACCCCGGGGAGGGTTGTGAATGGGCCGGAAGGGCTAGTGGCCGGATGCTGCAAACCACCCCGCCGGGCACCGGCAACCTCCGGTAGCGCCGGGCCATGCCCGGCGGCCACCTGCCCTCGCCTCATTGCTGCGCGTGCAGATCCCAGGTGGTCAGGTAATCGGGGTCGACCACGATCTCGCCGCCCGAACGCAGGCGGTACTCGCCCGGCTCTGCCGGCAGGTACTGGTCCAGCATCGGTGGCAGGTAACGCTCGTGGCCATCGGCCTCGTCGGCCAGCACGACGCCTTCCTCGGCACTGATGCGCAGCACCGTGCCCGAATACTGCTGCTGGTCCCGCATCTGGCCATCACCGCCGTAACGGGTGATACCGACCAGCACCACTTTGCCGATCATCTGCTCGGCCTTGGCATCGTCCAGGGTCGGCAGCAGGGAATTGGATTCGTCATTCATGGGTGCACCTCCAAAGCCTGCAAGAACATCGTGGAAACGCTTGAAGGATGGCAGCTCTAGTACACCACGGCCATCCTGGCCGGTTCATGCTCCCCGGGGATGAATGCTGCCATCGCCAGAGGCAGTGTGAAGTGAAGATGGCGCGCAATGCCGTGCCCGCCGCGCTGCCAGACAGTGGCCGTTACGTTTGGCGACTGCCTGCCCTATGCCTGGCGACCTACGCATTCATCCATGCGCCCCTGGATGCCCCCGACATGCGCGCCGACGACGTGATTCACTGCAGAAGCGCCCGTGAAGCCCAATTGAAGCTGCGCTCATGCAGTGCGAAATAGCTCGTTGGCAGGGTGATCGACAGGCATGCGAGGCCGGATTGCAATGCCGTCGGACTGCATGGCCGCAGGCCATCGAAACGCGTTGCATGCAGGCGCTCCGTCGGCGAATAGGTCAACGCATAGTCGTAGTCGCAGGTGCCGCCGAACGTCGAAGCGGTATAGAACATCAGCGGCTGCTGCAGGCGCAGCGACACCTCCCGCAGCCACGCGCGGAACGCGTCGGGCGCATCCAGGCCGCGCATGTCCATCTGCGTGATGTACGCCTGGAGCTGCGCGCCAACGGCGGCATCGACCGGCGCGGCCCCGGCGTCTGGCCGCAGCCCGTCCCAATGCACGGCACCCGGCATGCGCCCGGATTGGAACCCTTGCGGACTGCCTACGCCGCGAAGCACCAGAAGGCCCTGCTCGCCAACGCTGTGACGATGCTCATCCCCCCGTGCATCGCAGGATGCCACCGGGTCCTTCACAAGGTAGGAGATGTGTGCGAACGGCGATCCTGCTGCCCAGGCTACGGCCCGTTCCGTCGCGGCCAGATAGATTTCGTCCACACCCCACGCCATCGCAATGCTCCATTCCGTTGCCATCCACCCGTGCGCGTACCGTGCGCGGGTGGCCAAGGTAAACTGCGCGCAACCCATCCATCAACGCCCGCCGTGCGAACCGTCCACGCCCTCCGTTACATCACCCCGCTCCGCGAAGGGGGTTCCCTGCCCGCCGTGGTCGAGACCGACGACGACGGCATGGCCGTGCTCAAGTTCCGTGGCGCCGGCCAGGGTCCGAAGGCGTTGATCGCCGAGCTGATCGCCGGCGAAATGGCCCGCTCGGTCGGCCTGCCGATTCCGGAAATCCTGTTCGTGGAGCTGGACAGCGAGTTCGCCCGCACCGAACCGGACCCGGAAATCCAGGACCTGATCCGTGCCAGCGAGGGCCTGAACCTGGGCCTGGATTACCTGCCCGGCGCGATCAACTACGATCCTGCCGCGATGCCGGTGGATGCTGATCTTGCCTCGCGCATCGTCTGGTTCGATGCCTTCACCAGCAACGTCGACCGCACCACGCGCAATCCCAACCTGATGGTCTGGCACCGCAAGCTGTACCTGATCGACCACGGTGCGGCGATGTACTTCCACCACGACTGGGCCAATGCCGGCGACGCCTGCGAAAAGCCCTTCGTGCTGATCCGCGACCATGTGCTGCTGCCGTTTGCCAGCCGCATTGCCGAGGTGGATGCCGAGCTGGCCGCACGCCTGCCCGATGCGGAAATCGAGCGCATCGTCGGCCTGGTGCCGGACAGCTGGCTGGTGGACGAGCCGGCCTTCGACAGCCCGCAGGCTTACCGGCAGGGCTACATCAATTACCTCAAGCATCGCCTGAAGGTGCGTGCGGTGTTCGTGCAGGAGGCCATCCGTGCCCACGCTGCACACGTATGACTATGCGGTCATCCGCGTGGTACCGCGGGTGGAGCGCGAAGAGTTCATCAACGTCGGGGTGATCGTGTCCTGCCCTGGCGCACGCCATCTGGAAGCGGCCATCGAGATCGATGCGGCACGCCTGCAGGCGTTTGCCCCCGCGCTTGATCTGGAAGCCCTGCAACCGTGGCTGGATGCCATCGTGGCCATCTGCCGTGGCGATGCCAACGCCGGCCCGATCGCTCAGCTACCCGCGCGTGCACGCTTCCATTTCCTTACCGCCAAGCGCAGCTCGATCGTGCAGATGTCCAGCACGCACGTGGGCCGCACCGCCGATCCGGCGGGCGTGGTGGAACACTTGATGACGAAGATGGTGCGGGTGCCGCGCTGAGGCGGCATACCGTCAGCCTGGCAGGACCGCCAGGCGGACGCGGGGATCATCCCGCCGCAGCGACAGCACACGCCAGCTGGCCTTGCGCTTGCGTTCGAGCAGGGTTGCCAGGTCGCCGGCATCGGGCCTGCCCTTGCGCGTGTACTTCACCGGGGCCAGCACCAGCAGCGTGACGCGCTCTTGCGGCGGGATCGAGTCGCGCTCGTTCACCGGATTCCAGGGCTTGTCCACCGCCAGCAGTGCGTCGACACCCTCCGGCCACGGCAGATCAGTGAACGCGGGGTCGCTGCGTTCCACCAGGTGCCCCTCGCCGATCGGCCCCTGCGCGAACAGCTTCTCCACCATGCGCGACAGCAGCAGTTCCGGGAATCGCCACACACTGTCATCGGCCAGCCCGGTGCGCGGCAACGGCCAGTTGCCCTGCAGGCAGAGGAACAGCTCGGTCATCGGCGTCCCGGCGCCATGCAGTCCCGTTGTGAACAGCAGCTTGAAGTCGGATTTTCCGTCAATCAGGCTCACGTGCAGGGACGCCCTGGGATCACGCGATACCGGCGAGAACTCCGGCCGCAGCACCGGCCCGGCCGTGTTGTGCACGAAGACGATGATCGATTCGCCCGGTCCCTGCACATAGGGGCCCTCGTAATCGCGCACGCTCCTGCCCCCTTGGTGTTCCAACGTCACCGCCACCGCGGGATGCTTCCAGATGCGCGCAACGTCCAGCGACGACTGGTTCATCTGCCGGTGCAGGCGGTTGACGTCGGCGCCAGCGTGCAGCAGCAGCTCGACGATATCGCCGCGCCCGGCAACAGCGGCGGCATACAGCGGCGGGCAGGCCACCAGCGCGGTGCCATCTGGATTGGCGCCCGCCTGCAGCAGCAAGGTGCAGACCGCGGCGTGACCGCCATTCACGGCAGCCATCAAGGGCGTCGCACCGTCGTTGCCGCTGAAGCTCACGTCCACCGGCAGCCCCCACCCCAGCAGCCAGTGGCAGACCGCTTCCTGGCCGCTCGCCGCCGCCATGTGCAGCACGCTCTTGCTGCCGGCATTGCCGAAATAGGCCAGCCGCAGCAGGACGGGCTGCGCGGCTGCGATGGCGCGCACCACGTCCAGGTCCCCCGCCTCGACGGCGTTGTAGAGGCGAACGAGTTCACTCTCGTGTTCGATACCCAATGCGTGGCGATCGCTCATGCTTCATCCATGAAACCCGTGTAGATCGACCAGCCTATCGCACTGTGCGCCATTCCTGCAGCGCGCGGTCGTGCGGCAACGCTACAGCGGCAACCGCCGGGCGATGTAGTTGACCACGTTGCCCACCGCATCCGGATCAACATTGGCCAGGCCGATGACCACGTAGCCCTGCTCGGGCAGCACGACGATGGCACTGTTCGAACCCGGCGCGCCCCCTTCGTGCCCGAACTGGCGCTGGCTGCCCTGCCCCTGCACCACGAACCCAAAGCCATACCAGCCCTTGTGGTTCTGCGCGGTGGTGGCCTGCTGCAGCAGCGCCGGCGATACCAGCTTGCCGCTGCGCAGCGCCTCGCAGAACTTCAGCATGTCAGCGGCGGTGCTGTAGCCGCCACCGGCCGACATGCCACGCCACGGCAGCGATCTGGTTTCGCGCGTCCATTGGCCTTCCTTCTTCGTGTAGGCAACGGCACGCTGCACGACGTCCACGGTTTCCGGCTCGAAGCCGGTGCCGGTCATGCCTGCCGGGCGCAGGATGTGTTCATCCACATAGGCGTAGTAGGACTGCCCGGAAACGGCCTCGATGATGCGCCCGAGCACGATGAAGCCGTAGTTGGAGTAGGCGTCCTGGCTGCCGGGCGTGAACTGCGGCGCATCCTTGGCGAAACGCTGCACGTAATCATCAAGCGTCTTCAGCGAGGCCGAGTACTGGTCGAAATCATCGCCGAAGAAATCACCCAGGCCACTGGTGTGGGTCAGCAGCTGTCGCACGGTCACGGTATCGGCGACGGCCTTGTTCGGATAGTCCGGCAGGTGCTTGCCGATTGTATCGTCCAGGCTCACTTTGCCTGCCTGCACCAGCTGCAGGATGGCCACCGACGTGAACATCTTGTTGGACGAGGCCAGCCGGAACTGCGTCTGCGCGTCGACCGCCCTGTTCGTGCTGCGGTCGGCCAGGCCATCGTGCCAGTCCAGCAGCACGCGTCCGTTCTGCGCCACCAGCACCGTACCGGACAGCGCGTCCTCAGCGGCCAAGGCGTCCAGCTTTGCGCGGGCGTCGGCCATCAGCTCCGGCAAAGCGACGCGTGCGGGCTGGTACTTTTCCGGCGTGGGTGTGCCTTCCAGCTGGAACAGCTTCAAATGTTCCGGATGGGCCGGGTCCATCTCCGCGGTCACCAGCATCGCACGCTCGGTCTGCTGCGCCAGCACCAGCAGCTTCGCCTGCAGCGGCGCGCTCTCACGCACCTCCAGCAGCTTCAGTGGGCCGGTGGACTCGCGGAACTCCAGGTAATCCTGCGGGGTGCTGCCGTCCTTCTTGGCGTAACGGTCGGCGAACGCCTGCAAGCCTTCAAGGCTGCCGGCATTGAAGGCAGCCAGCCAGTCATCGGCGGCACGCCGTGCCCCGGGAGCGGGCGGCGCAGCGTGCGCGGCCCCCATGCACAACAGCATCAACAGCGCCCAGAACAGTTGGCGGGCGGCGAGACAGCGCACGAACATGGCGATTCCTTCGCAGACGAGTCGTGCGGCCATCCTATCCCAGCGCCAGCGCGTGCCGAGCGGGTAGAGTCGACCGTTGGTCGACTACCGCGCAAAGCGCGGGGCTTTTTTGGCCTGGTCGCAAAGGGCAGTCGACCAACGGTCGACTCTACCCCGGGGGGTCGTCATCCATTGGCCAGCGGCACCATCCCTGCGGGTACTCGCCCAGCCGGGTTGCCAATCCTGCCCTTATGGGGTTAGCCAGAATGTAGCGCGCATGCTTTCGCAGTGATTCCTCACTGCGGATTGCATGGTCGAAGTAGCCCGCCTGCCAGAGGGCCCCGGCGCTTCCGCGATGTTGGTTGATGAGCAAACCGCTGCGTGACTTGAAGCGCTGCACGCAGTAGCCGAGTGACTTTTCGCGAAGCTGGGCAAGCCAATGCAGGTGGTCGGGCATGACCACCCACGCAAGCGACGAGGTCAGCCCTTGTTGGTCCATTGCCTCCAGCACCTGTATCGCGATGCCGGCGTTGGCTGAGTCTTCGAAGATGGGACGACGATCTCTGCAGATCATCGTAATTGCGTACACGTTGCCGATGATGGAGCGGCGGCCGATGAGGAGTTGTGGACTGGGCATGTGGTTGAACATGCCCATGGTGGCTCCGTTCTGGCATCGGCGCGAGACCAGTCATCCCGTAGGGAAATGACTTGGCGCCGACTGGGTAGAGTCGACCGTTGGTCGACTCCCGCGCGAGGCGCGGGGTTTTAGCTGGGTCGCGAAGGGCAGTCGACCAACGGTCGACTCTACCCTCCCCCTGCCCCTCACCGTCATTTCGGTAGGAATATGACCCGGCGCCGACTGGGTAGAGTCGACCGTTGGTCGACTCCCGCGCGAGGCGCGGGGTTTTAGTTGGGTCGCGAAGGGCAGTCGACCAACGGTCGACTCTACCCTCCCCCTCTGCCCATCACATCACTTCGGCAACGCGTAGGCCATCACGTAATCGCCCTTCGGCGTTTCCATGAAGTGGTGCCCGGCCGCCACGATCACCACGTACTGGCGGCCGTCCTGCTCGTACACCATCGGGTTGGCCTGGCCACCGGCGGGCAGCTTGGCGTGCCACAACTCCTTGCCGGTCTTCAGGTCGATCGCGCGCAGCAGATCATCGGTGGCGGCGGCAATGAAGATCAGGCCGCTGGCCGTCACCACCGAACCACCGTTGTTGGGGGTGCCGATTTCAATCGGCAGGCCGGAACGGATGCCGAACGGGCCATTGCCGCGCGCACTGCCGAACGGCCGATCCCACAGCAGCTTGCCGGTGCGCAGGTCGACGGCGCGGATGCCACCGTAGGGCGGCTGCTTGCACAGCAGGCCGGTGAACGGCAGGCGCCAGCCGGCGTTGACGTCGATGGCGTACGGCGTGCCCACCTGCGGGTCGCCCGCACCTTCGGCGCCGCCCTTGTCATGGGTGATCGCCTCGCGCGGCAGCCAGCCCTTGCGGTCGGCCTCCGCGCGCGGCACCAGCCGGTTGTAGTTGGGCATGTCGTTGTAGTTGGCCACGATCACCCCGCGCCGCGTATCGATGGCCACGCTGCCCCAGTCCGAACCACCGTTGTAGCCGGGGTATTCAATGGAATGGTGGTCTGCGCTCGGCGGCGTGTAGAAGCCTTCGTAATGCGCCTTGCGGAACTGGATGCGGCACACCAGCTGGTCGATGGGCGTGATGCCCCACATGTCCTGCTCGGTCAGGTCGTGCTCGCGGCGCAGCGTGTGGTACAGCGAGAACAACTGGGTCGGCGAACGCTGCTCCGGTTCGACGCCACCGGTCGGCACCTTGCGCTCTTCCGCCGGGGTCAGCAGCTCGCCGGTGCGGCGGTCGAGGATGTACATGTCGCCCTGCTTGGTCGGCAGCAGGATGGCCGGCACCTTGCCCTGTGCGGTCGGGTAGTCGATCAGGCTGGCCTGCGAACCCATGTCGTAATCCCAGACATCCTTGCGCACGGCCTGGAAATGCCAGGCGGGCTTGCCGGTGGTCACGTCGATGGCGACCAGCGATGTGGCGTACTTGTTCTGGTTCTCGGTGCGCGAGCCGCTCCAGTAGTCGCCCGCGGAATTGCCCATCGGCAGATAGACCAGGCCCAGCTTTTCATCGCCGGTGGCGGTGGTCCACATGTTCGGGGTGCCACGCGTGTACTCCTTGCCCTGCGCCGGCAGGCCGGTCAGTTCCGGCTGGTCCATGTCCCAGGCCCAGCGCAGCTTGCCGGTCACCGCATCGTAGGCCTGGATGACGCCCGACGGCGCATCGCGGCGCTGGCCGTCCAGCACCTGGTGGCCGGTCACGATGACGCCGCGCACGATGGCCGGCGGCGAGGTGATGGACACATAGCCCGGCGGCGTGTTGCCCATGCCCAGGGTGATGTCGACCTGGCCGTTGTTGCCGAAGTTGGCGCAGGGCTTTCCGCTGTCGGCATCCACGGCGATGATGCGGCCATCCAGGGTGCCTTCGATGATGCGCGCGGTGCAGGCCGGGCGGTTGCCGGGCACGCTGGCCGCGCCGGGGGTCGGCGGCGGCGCCGGCAGTGCCAGATCGGCGGCCGCGTCGGCCAGCGCGGCATCGACCACCGCGGCGCCACTGGGCTGCTCGTAATAGGACACGCCGCGGCACGCTGCGGTATAGGGAATCGAAGCGTCTTTCACCTTCGGATTGAAGCGCCAGATTTCCTTGCCGGTACTGGCATCGAGCGCGATCAGCTGGTTGCGCGCGGTGCACAGGTACAGGCGGTTGCCGATCTTGAGCGGCGTGGTTTCCGCGCCCCAGCGGTTTTCCGGCAGGTCGCCGGTGCGGAACTGCCAGGCCGGTTGCAGCGTGGCCACGTTGTCCGGGGTGATCTGCTGCAGCGGCGAGAACCGTGTCGCGGCGTTGTTGCGGCCCCACGCGGCCCAGTCACCGTCGGCCGGTCGGTCGGAGGGCTGCAGGCCCGTGGTGTCCTCGGTTGGATCGATGCCGGTCGACGCAGCCGCGTCGGGGAACGGCTGGTCGCCGCGCACTTCGCCATGCGGCACGAAGGCCAGCGCGAAGGCCGCCACGAAGACCAGCATCAACACCGCCGCAACACCACGCGATGCGCGACGCGGGAAAGGCTGCTGCAGCGTCGGTGCCAGCAGCGCCATCACGATCGCCAGCGCGGTCACCAGGCCCAGCCGTGGCACCCAGCGCCAGTAGGTGCTGCCCGATTCCCACCACGTCCACAGCAGCGTGCCGACGAAGATGAGGGAGAACAACAGCGCGGCGCTGCGGCGGTTGCCCCACAGCAGCACGCCGCTGGCCAGCATGGCGATGCCGGCGATGGCGTAGTACCAGGAACCGCCCAGCGTGAGCAGCCAGACGCCCAAGCCGCCGATGACCGCGCCGAGCAGGATCAGCAGCAGGGAGAGAACGGTGGCCACCGGGTGCCGGCGACGCGGCGGGAGGGTCTGGCCATCGGGAGGAACAGCAGCGGGGGCGGCAGGCATTTCAGGCTCCAGGGCGCGACCGTGCGGTCGGTTGGACGGGGGGGGCTCCACTGCGGACGGCACCGTCCGCTGGTTCACCGACCGTTATCCGCCCCTGCCTGTGAAATGAATGCGTTCTTTGCCCTGCGCCACGCATGAATACCCGGCACGAGGCGGTCCCCAGACAGCCACGCCGGCAGCCCGCAGACTGCCTCAGGCCTGACCCTCACGAAATACTTACTCGTATTCGCGAAAAAGCAACTCGTTGCGCGCCGAGTGCACCAATTCAGTGTGCCAACGGCAGCGGAACCAGCCTCAATACTCCGCGAGGACTAACCGCGAACGCCTTTAATCAGAGCCGCCAATTGGTCAATGCCATCAAACGTTGACGGAATGTCCGTTCCATCCAGAACCAGCCCGCTAAAAATAAGAGACTCGAACTTACCAAGAACATCCGCCCCCTGACTTCTTATCTTAGAGGCGTAGTCGGAATAGCTTTCAATGAACTGGCAGAGAGATATCCGCAAATCCAACTGAAGAATCTGCGCCTTCACAGATTTATACTGAACAAGAACGACCCTGAAGAAGTACAGGATCATCAGCTCAATCGCAACAATCGAAGGAATGAAGTACATAAGAACACTCTTATGAGCATCCAAATACTCGAGATTCGCGAGAACCATTAGAATTTGAGCTGCGGGCAAGACGATCATGGCTACACCAAGCAACATCAGCGCCGTGAATGCCCCTCTTAGCTCAACAACCTTTTCAGAACGAAGAGCCCTAAATCCATCGACTAGGCCAACGAAATTATACTCTGAAGTTAGATTCTTAATGTTCTCGGAGAGCCCGTCGATTAGAAGCCTTTTTTGTTCAAATTCATCATCCCAAGTCTTCTTTAATTTCTCAGCCTTATCAATCGTACTTGAGAAGTTTTTAAAGCCTTCCAATCCTGGGCTCGACAGCATCTCATGCGCCATACGTGCAGGCATAAGATGCGATGCGTAAATTAGCTGCCTCTTCATCCTCGGAGAGAAGTGAATTAGGTTTTCATCCACAAATCGATGAATTCCAGAAACATCAAAATTCTCCTGAAGTCCCATCCTAAGGTCCGCCTCACACAGGAACCTATAGGAGCAAACAAAAATATCCCCCAGAACCTCTACAGCATCTATTGCCGACAGGCTACTCAAATAATTTTCAATGTCGGACTTGAACTTCTTCCCAACATGGGAAATGTTGTACTCGCAATTGTCCTCAAACGTCTTCCTATTGTCGACAATAAGAGAAATTAGAATAGACAACTGCTTGATGAAATCAGGACTAACATCACCTAGGTACTTGGAATTCGAGATTTCATTATTGAATCTCGACATCAGAGCAATCATTGAATCATCAAAAAAGTACATTCATCCCTCCGAAATTGATATGACACTCCATTTCCGAAACCACAAAGTCATGACTGCGGAAAAAGATGTCGCCTCAAAGATTGCCCTCAACTCCAAACAACGACGCCGGCACAAGGCCGGCGTCGTCGGGTACCTGTCATCGCGGCAGGATCACTCCTGCGCGGCGTCCTCGCTGCTGGCCGCAGCCGGTGCGCCGTCGGTCGTGGCCGGGGCGGCGGCAGCCACCTCGTCCTCGTCCTCGTCGATCGAGGCATCCATGCGCTCCACCGCCTGCAGCTTCTCGTCCTTGGACAGGCGGATCAGGGTGACGCCCTGCGTGTTGCGGCCGACGCGGCTGATTTCCGAGCCGCGGGTACGCACCAGGGTACCGCCGTCGGAGATCAGCAGAACCTCGTCATCGGAACCCATCAGCACCGCGGCGACCAGCTTGCCGTTGCGCTCGGTGGTCTGGATGCCGATCACGCCCTGGGTGCCACGACCCTTGCGCGGGTAGTCCGGCAGCGGGGTGCGCTTGCCGTAGCCGTTCTCGGTGGCGGTCAGGATGTACTGCACGCTGGCGTCGTCGGCGCCGTCGATCACCGCATCGCCATTGGCTGCGATGTCCTCGGCACCGTTGTCGTCCTCGTTCTCGTCCTCGCTGCCGCCGGCACTCTCGGCCACGATCAGGCTGACCACTTCTTCGCCGGCCGGCATCTTGATGCCGCGCACGCCGGTGGCGGTACGGCCCATCGAGCGGACCTTGTCCTCGCCGAAGCGCACGGTCTTGCCGTTCGAGGCAAACAGCAGGATGTCACGCTCACCATCGGTCAGGCCGACGCCGACCAGCGCATCGCCCTCGTCCAGGTTGATCGCGATCTTGCCGCGGGCCAGACGGAAGGCGAACTCGCTCAGCGGGGTCTTCTTGACCGTACCGTTCTTCGTGGCGAAGAACACGAACTGGCCATCGGCGTATTCGCGCACCGGCAGCACGGCCTGCACGCGTTCGCCCGGTTCCAGCGGGATCCAGTTGATGATCGGACGGCCGCGGGCGTTGGAACCGGCTTCGGGCAGCTGGTACACCGGCAGCCAGAACACCTTGCCCGAACTGGTGAAGGTCAGCAGCGTGTCGTGCGTGTTGACCAGCCACAGCTGTTCGATGAAATCCTCTTCCTTGGTCGCCGCCGCACTGCGGCCACGGCCACCGCGGCGCTGCGCGCGGTACACGCTCACCGGCTGGCGCTTGACGTAGCCGGCGTGGGACACGGTGACCACCACGTCTTCCGGCGCGATCAGGTCGAGGATGTCCAGGTCTTCTTCGCTGTGGCGGATCTCGGTGCGGCGCTCGTCGCCGAATTCTGCCTTGACGTTGACCAGTTCCTCGCGGATGACCTGGCGCAGGCGGTCGGGATCTTCCAGGATGTGGATCAGCCCGGCGATCACTTCCAGCAGCTGCTTGTACTCGTCGGTCAGGCGGTCCTGCTCCAGCCCGGTCAGGCGGTGCAGGCGCATTTCCAGGATCTGGGTGGCCTGGATCTCGGTCAGCTGGTAGCCGCCCTCGATCAGGCCCACGCCCTTGGGCAGGTCTTCCGGTCGCGAGGCTTCGGCACCGGCGGCGCCCAGCATCGAACCGACCAGGCCCGGCTCCCACAGGCGGGCGAGCATGCGTTCGCGCGCTTCGTTGGGGTTCGGCGAGGTCTTGATCAGTTCGATCATCTCGTCGATGTTGGCCAGCGCGACGGTCAGGCCTTCCAGCACGTGGGCACGGGCGCGCGCCTTGCGCAGCTCGAACACGGTGCGGCGGGTGACCACTTCGCGACGGTGGCGGACGAAGGCCTCGAGCATCTGCTTGAGGTTCATCAACTGCGGGCGGCCATCGACCAGCGCCACCATGTTGATGCCGAACACCGATTCCATCTGCGTCTGCTGGTACAGGTTGTTCAGCACAACCTCGGCAGATTCACCGCGCTTGATCTCGATGTAGATGCGCATGCCGTCCTTGTCGGACTCATCGCGCAGCTCGCTGATGCCTTCGATCTTCTTTTCCTTGACCAGCTCGGCGATCTTTTCGATCAGACGCGCCTTGTTCACCTGGTAAGGAATTTCAGTGACGATGATCGATTCGCGGCCGTTGTCGGCCACTTCGATATCGGCACGGGCACGGATGCGCACGCGGCCACGGCCGGTGCGGTAGCCGGCGACGATGCCGGCGGTGCCGTTGATGATGCCGGCGGTCGGGAAATCGGGGCCCGGGATGTACTCCATCAGGCCGTCGACATCGATCTCCGGGTTGTCGATCAGCGCGATGCAGGCGTTGATCGACTCGCTCAGGTTGTGCGGCGGGATGTTGGTGGCCATGCCCACCGCGATACCGGCCGAACCGTTGACCAGCAGGTTCGGGAACCGGGTCGGCATGACCGTCGGCTCCAGTTCCTTTTCGTCGTAGTTGGGCTGGAAATCGACGGTTTCCTTGTCGATGTCGGCCATCAGCTCATGCGCGAGGCGCGACATGCGCGCTTCGGTGTATCGCATCGCCGCGGCGGAGTCGCCATCGATCGAGCCGAAGTTACCCTGGCCATCGACCAGCATGTAACGCAGCGAGAACGGCTGTGCCAGACGCACCAGCGTGTCGTACACCGACTGATCGCCATGCGGGTGGTACTTACCGATGACGTCACCGACGATACGCGCCGACTTGAAGTAGGGCTTGTTGCTGTGCGCGTTCAACTCGTTCATCGCGAACAGCACGCGGCGATGCACCGGCTTGAGGCCGTCGCGCGCATCCGGGAGCGCGCGGCCCACGATCACGCTCATGGCGTAATCGAGGTAGCTCTTGCGCATCTCGTCTTCCAGGTTGACCTGGATGATTTCCTTGGCGGTTTCTGCCATTCGGGTTCCGTTGTCTGGTAGCGGTCCAGTCCGGCGCAGCCCTCTGCGGGAGGGGGTCGTGCCGGAACCTCGATTCAACCTGTGGATACTACCACAACAGGCCGTTTTCCGCCTCCCTTTACGGGGATTTTACCGGCACAAATCAGGAACTTAGGGGTCCATGGCGCCCCTGTAGAGCCGAGCCCATGCTCGGCTGCGGTGGATTCCCCGGCTGAGCCGAGCGTCGGCTCGGCTCTACAGGCATCCGACCCCGCGCGGCCTCAGCCGGCGAAGGCGGCGCGCATGTTGTCGGCGGTCGGGTTCAGGATGACGCCGCGCTCGGTCACGATGGCGTCGATCAGCTCGCCCGGGGTGACGTCGAACACCGGGTTCCAGGCGGCGATGCCCTCGGCCACGGTGCGGGTGCCGCCCACGCCGTACAACTCGCCCGGGTCGCGCTGCTCGATCTCGATCTGGCTGCCATCCACGGTCTCCATGTCCACCGTCGAGGACGGTGCCACGACCATGAACTTCACCCCGTGGTGGCGGGCGGCAATGGCCAGCTGGTAGGTGCCGATCTTGTTGGCGGTATCGCCGTTGGCGCAGATGCGGTCGGCGCCGACGATCACCCACTGCACCGCGCCGGTCTTCATCAGGTGCGAGGCGGCCGAATCGGCGATCAGGGTGGCGTCGATGCCGTCCTGCTGCAGCTCCCACACGGTCAGGCGTGCGCCCTGCAGCCACGGCCGGGTTTCACCGGCGAACACGCGGGCGATGCGGTGCTGGGCCATGCCGGCGCGGATCACGCCCAGCGCGGTGCCAAAGCCGGCGGTGGCCAGCGAGCCGGTATTGCAATGGGTGAGCACGCCGCTGCCGGCCTCGATCAGGCCCGCACCCAGCGCACCCATGTGGCGGTTGGCCGCCAGGTCTTCCTCGGCGATGGCCTGGGCCTCGGCTTCCAGCAGCGCCTTCCAGTCGGCGCCGGCGGCGGTCAGGCAGCGGCGCATGCGCGCCAGTGCCCAGGCCAGGTTCACTGCGGTGGGGCGCGAGGCGTTCAGCCGCTGCAGGGCCGGTTCCAGCTGCTGCAGTGCATGTGCACCATCGGCAGCCTGCACGTCGCGTGCCGCCAGCACCACGCCCCAGGCGGCGGCGATGCCGATGGCCGGTGCACCGCGCACGGTCAGTGCATGGATGGCGCTGGCGACTTCGTCGCTGTCATGGCAGACCACGTGTTCGACCACGAACGGCAGCTTGCGCTGGTCCAGCAGTTGCAGGGCATCGCCGGTCCACAGGATCGGGCGGATGTGGTCGTAGCGGGCGTAGTCGAGGTCGGTGGCAGTGTTCATGGGCCCATTGTAGGGCCACGCCCGGCGCGGTTGGAGCCTGCGCGGGCTCAATTCACCGAGAAATCGGCGCGGCAGCCGCCATCCACCCAGATGCCGTTGCGGCTCCAGCCCCAGGTCCTGCCTTCCTCGCAGGGCGTGCCGGACAACTGCTTGATCACCTTCGCCTCGGTGGAGATGGTGGCACCGCAGAAGCGCCGCCGCTTGGACTTGGATTCGCAGGTCAGCTTGCGTGCCACGTCGACGAACCGGCCGTCATCGTCGGCCACTTCGAAATCGCCCTGGCAGCCGCGGCTGGTCCAGACCTCGTTGCGCTTGTAGCCCCAGCCCTGCCCTTCGCGGCATGGCAGCACGGAAAGCTGGCGCAGCAGGCGAACCGGCGCGCCATCCAGCCGCACAGGGCAGCTCTGCGGTCGGCCGTTGGATTCGCAGCGCACCACGCGGCGCACCAGGCGCTTGCCCTTGCCGTCGCTGGCAGCAGTCGTGCCGGCGGCACCCTGCGCGGAACGCGCGCGGAATTCAGCACGGCAGCCCAGGGTCACCCACACGCCACTGCGGTCGGTGCCCCACTCGCTGCCACGGATGCAGGTATTGCTCGACAACTGGCGCACCAGGTCGACGCCGTTGCTGACGTCGATATCGCAGTGCACCCAGCCCATGTCGCGCGATTCGCAGGTCACCACTTCGCCCTCGTAGCCGGCCGGCTGGGCCGACGCCGACGACGGCAGCACGCCGCCCCATATCGCCATGGAGTACACCGGTGCCGCCACGACCGCAAACCACTTGACCAAAGCATTCCCCAACGGAGCGGATGAATCACGATGCCAGTGTCCCGCATCAGGCGTGATAAGACCATCATCGTGCTTGCTGAATCAAGCGCGAAATCCGTCGGTTTTGTTCAGGCGCAACGCACGCGCATGCGTTCAGGCATGCGCGAAATCGAAGGCCAGCACATCGGCGATGCGCGGCGTGCGGTTCATCGCCATCAGCAGGCGATCCACGCCCACCGCGACACCTGCACAGGCGGGCATCGCAGGCAATGCCGCCAGCAAGGCCTCATCGAGCGCCGGCTGCACCTGGCCGCGTTCGTGCCGGCGCTGCTGGTCACGTTCGAAGCGCGCACGCTGCTCGCCTGCATCGTTCAGCTCGTGATAGCCGTTGGCGAGCTCGACCGCCCCCAGGTACAGCTCGAACCGCTCGGCCAGCGCTGGCGTGCCCGCGCGGATGCGCGCCAGCGCCGCCTGGCTGGCGGGCCAGTCATGCACCACGGTCATGACCGCGTCATCGAAGTGCGGTTGGATGCGGTGGGTCATCAGCAGGTCGAGCCAGTCGTCACGGGTCAGGCCCACCGGATCGATGTGCACGTCACCCAGCGCGGTGCGCAGCGCACCTTCGTCCGCATCGAACGGATCGACGCCGGCATGCTGCTGGAACAGTTCACGGTAGCTGAGCACGCGCAGTGTTGCCGCGCGCCCGACCAGCGCCAGCGCCTGGCGCACCAGCTCGGCGGTTTCCTGCACCAGGCGATGGTGGTCCCAGCCCACGCGGTACCACTCCAGCATGGTGAACTCGGGATTGTGGCGGCCACCGGCCTCGCCATTGCGGAACACCCGGCCGAGTTCGTAGCAGTCGCCCACGCCCGCGGCGAGCAGGCGCTTGAGGGGAAATTCCGGCGACGTGCGCAGCCAGCGGCGGCGGCCACCGGCATCGACGTGGCCACTGAAATCGGTATGGAAGCTGTCGATGTTCGGTTCGGTGTTGCCGGCCACCGAGAGGATCGGCGTTTCCACTTCCAGCACATCGCGCTCGGCAAAGAAGCGGCGCACCAGCGCATTGAGCGCGGCACGCTGCTGCAGCGCGCGCAGCAGGGCCTCGCTCACAGGATGCCCTCCGGGCGCGGGTGGTCCAGCGGCAGGGTCAGCAGATCGCGGGTGTCATCGATGTAGCCGCTGGCCAGGTACAGGCGTCGCGCCAGTTCGTTGTGGTGGTTCACTTCCAGGCGCAGGCGGCTGACACCGCGGCCACGTGCACGCTGTTCGCAGGTGGCCAGCGCCTGCTTGCCACGGCCGCGGCCGCGCGCGCGATGCGCCAGGTACAGCTCGTCCAGCAGCATGAAATGGCCGCCCTGCTCCAGGCTGAAGCCCATGGCGATGACCGCGTAGCCGCAGACCTCCCCTGCCTCGTCCAGCCACAGCAGCACTTCGCCGTTGCGCGGGTCGGCCAGCAGTGCATCGACGCCACGGCGCACGCGTGCGTCGTCGAATTCGATCTTGTCTTCGGCGTAGAACTCACGCATCAGCGCGATCAGCAGCGCCTCGTCGGCACGGGTGGCCAGGCGGAAATCCAGCGGGGCGGTCTGCATCGGTTGTCCTCTCATGCGTCAGACCGGGCGCACGCAGCGCCCGGCGGGGTCATTACTCGTGTTCGGCCAGATAGGCCAGCAGGCGGTCTTCATCCCACACCGGCACCCCCAGCGACTGCGCCTTGTCCAGCTTGGAGCCGGCCTCGGTGCCCGCCACCAGGAAACTGGTCTTCTTGGAGACACTGCCGGAGACCTTGGCCCCCAGCGCTTCCAGGCGATCCTTGGCGACATCGCGGGTGAGCTGGGCCAGCGTGCCGGTGAGCACCACGGTCTGCCCATCCAGCGGACCAGCGACGACCTCGGCCAGCGCCGGCGCCTTGGCCAGGATGTGCTGCATCTCGGTCTCCGCCGCCAGCAGCATCGCGCCATGGCCATCCGTGTCCAGCCACTGGGCCACGCCGCGCGCGGTGTCATCGGGCAGGCCGGCGTTGACGAACTGGCCATGCTCGGCGTCCAGCACCGCCTGTGCGCTGGGCAGCACGGCCACCAGCTTCTCCGCACGCAGGCGGGTGATGCCGGGAATCTCGGCCTCCACCAGCAGCTGGGCCAGGTCCAGGCCCTCGCGCAGCTTGGCGCTCGGCGGATGGGCATCGCGGATGCGTACCTGGCCGACCTGCAGCAGCGCATCGATGGCCTGCTGGTTGCCCTGCTGTTCGAAGAAGTGCCCCAGCGAACGCGCCACTTCGCCCCCGATATCCGGCACGCGCTTGAACAGCGGCCACGGCAGGCGGCGGATCAGCGCCAGATCACCAAACCACAGCGCCAGCGCCTTGGCCGTGCTTTCGCCCACGTGCTCGATGCCCAGCGCGAACAGCAGCCGTTCCAGGCTGGCCTCGCGGCTGGCATCGATGGCGGCGATCAGGTTGTCGGCCCACTTGGTCGCGATCTTCTTCGTGTTCCATTCGAACACCACCGGCTGCACCAGCGCCTGCGCGCGCCATGCCGGGTCCTGGCCGTCCAGCTTGAGCACGGCATTGAGCACATCGCCACTGCCTTCGGCCGGCAGGTGCGGCTTGAGGCTGTTGGCCAGCGCCGAGGGATCCTCGGCATCGAGCACCAGTTTCAGGTGCAGCAGCTGGTCGCGGGTCAGCTGGTACAGGTCGGCAACGCGCT
Source organism: Stenotrophomonas sp. PFBMAA-4 (assembly GCF_030053215.1). Lineage (NCBI taxonomy): Bacteria > Pseudomonadati > Pseudomonadota > Gammaproteobacteria > Lysobacterales > Lysobacteraceae > Stenotrophomonas > Stenotrophomonas sp. PFBMAA-4. The sequence continues at coordinate 133,026 of NZ_JASGBW010000005.1, forward strand.
TGACGATGCCGGCGTCGACCAGGGTTTCGATGTACTTGTCCCCCAGCCCATCGATGTCCATCGCACGGCGCGAGGCGAAGTGCGCGATGGCTTCCTTGCGCTGCGCCGGGCAGCTCAGTTCGCCCGAGCAGCGCCACGCGGCGGCGCCTTCTTCGCGCACGATTTCCGAGCCGCATACCGGGCAACGGGTCGGCATCTGCCACGGTGTGGTGCCCTGCGGGCGGCGGTCGAGGATGACGCTGACCACTTCGGGAATGACATCACCGGCGCGGCGCACGATCACGCTGTCACCCACGCGCACGTCCAGGCGTGCGATCTGGTCCGCGTTGTGCAGCGTGGCGTTGGAAACGATCACGCCGGCCACTGCCACCGGCGCCAGGCGCGCGACCGGTGTTGCGGCACCGGTGCGGCCGATCTGGATCTCGATCGCCTCGACCGTGGTGCTCTGTTCCTGCGCCGGGAACTTGTGCGCGATGGCCCAGCGCGGCGCGCGCGAGACGAACCCCATGGCCTGCTGGCCGGCGCGATCGTCGAGCTTGTAGACCACGCCGTCGATATCGAACGGCAGGCCGTCGCGGCGCTCGCCGATGTCACGGTAGTAACCGAGCAGACCGTCAGTGCCGTCCACCACCTTGCACAGCTCGCTCACCGGGAAGCCCCAGGCCCCCAGCTGCGCCAGCGTGCCCGAATGGGTGTCGGGCAGTTCACCGCCCTGCACGTCGCCGGTGCCGTAGGCAAAGAAGCTCAGCCTGCGCTGCGCACTCATCTTCGCATCCAGCTGGCGCAGCGAACCGGCCGCGGCATTGCGCGGGTTGGCCAGCACCTTGCCGCCGTGCAGGCGCGCGCGGTCGTTGTAGGCCTCGAAATCGGCACGGGCCATGTAGACCTCGCCGCGCACTTCCAGCACGTCGGGCCAGTCCTGGCCCTGCAGGCGCTTGGGAATGTCGTTGATCTCACGCAGGTTGGCGGTCACGTCCTCGCCGGTGCTGCCATCGCCACGGGTGGCGCCCAGCACGAACGCGCCGTCTTCATAACGCAGGCTGATCGCCAGCCCGTCCATCTTCGGTTCGGCCGAGAACTGCAGGCTGCGGCGGCCGAGGCGCTCGTCGATGCGGCGCACGAAATCGGCCACTTCCTCATCGCTGAAGGCGTTGGACAGCGACAGCATCGGCACCGCATGGCGCACCTCGGCGAAGCGGCCGGACGGGCGCGCACCCACCTGCTGGGTGGGGCTGTCGGCCACGGCCAGTTCCGGGTGTTCGCGTTCCAGCGCCTCCAGCTGGCGTACGAGCCGGTCGTAGTCGACGTCGGGGATCTCCGGCGCGTCCAGCTCGTGGTAGGCGCGGTTGGCCTGGGCGATCTGCCGGCGGAGGTCTTCGGCGCGTTCGGCGGGGCTGGGGCTCATCGGGATCCGGTGTTTCTGGGATGGCCGTGAATTCTACCGCGCCCGGGCGCCAGGCCTCGTAATGCTGGCACCTCTTGGGGTCGGATCCCCGAAGAGGCTCTGACCCCGACCTCGTAGAGTCGAGCTTGCTCGACTGGCCGGGCAAGAGCAGTCGAGCAAGCTCGACTCTACAGACCACGGGTTGCCGCCCGCCCCTACCAGCGTTAGCGTGCTGCGGTTGCCCTCCGGAATCCTGCCCGTGTCCCTGCCCGCTTCCCGCCGCCACTTCCTGCAACTGGCCGGCGTCGGCCTTGTCGCCGCCGGCAGCAGCCTGCCCCGCCTTGGCCAGGCCCAGCCCACCGCGGCACCCGCTGCCGCCGGCCCGGTCCTGCTCAATTTCAATGAGTGCCCGTATGGCCCCTCGCCCGCCGCCCAGCAGGCGGCACGCGACAGCGTTGCCGGCAGCGGCCGGTATCAGTTCGCCCTGGCGGGGCAGGTGCGCGATGCCTTCGTCGCCCAGGCCGGCATCCCGGCCGATCATGTGCGCCTCTACCCGGGTTCCAGCGAGCCGTTGAACCGCGCCGCCACGCTGTGGACCGGCCCGCAGGCCGCGCTGGTGGTGGCCGACCCCACCTTCGAAACGCTCGGTGACATGGCTGCTGCGCGTGGCGCTCATGTGCAGAAGGTGCCGCTGCGCGCCGATGGTTCACACGACCTGCGCGCGATGGTGGCTGCGGCGCATGCGCAGCCGACGGGGCTGGTGTACGTGTGCAATCCGAACAATCCCACCGGCTCGATCAGCCCGCCGGCCGAACTGGCTTGGCTGCTGGCCAACAAGCCGACCAGCACGCGCGTACTGGTGGACGAGGCCTACCTGCAGTACAGCGAGCAGCCGAGCCTGATCGCACAGGTGGCCCAGCGCGATGACCTGATCGTGCTGCGTACGTTCTCCAAGCTCTACGGCATGGCCGGCCTGCGCCTGGGCGTGGCGGCGGCCCACACCGACCGGCTGCGCGAACTGGCCAGCCTGGGCGAGAACCCGCTGCCGGTGCCGGCGCTGGCGGCCGCGCTGGCCAGCCTGCAGGATCCCCGGTTGATCACGCAGCGGCGACTGCAGAATGCCAAGGCCCGGCAGGCCACCATCGCCTGGCTGGGCAAGCGCGGCTTCAGCTGCGTGCCGTCGGAAGCAAACTGCTTCGTGGTGGATGTGCAGCGCGATGGCAACGCGTTCGCCAAGGCGATGGCCGACGCCGGCGTGGTAATCGGCCGCAGCTGGCCGATCTGGCCGCAACGCGTGCGGGTGACCGTGGGCACCGAAGAGGAAATGGCCGCGTTCCGCCGCGCATTCGCGAAGGTCACCGGCGTGCCGGCGTAACCCATCCACGCATGGCGTGGATCTACCCGGGTGGGTGCCGACCGTTGGTCGGGGTGGGTGCCGACCGTTGGTCGGCACACCGGAAAAAACGCGCTTACCAGCGCGGGGTTTTGGTCAGCGGCGGGGCCTGGTGCTGGCGGTCGTAGGCACGCAGCTCGTCGCGGATGTGGGCGATGCGCTGGCGGCCCAGGGCGTTGCGGCTGTCATCCAGCACCACGCCATCGAGCAGCTCGGCCATGCGCTGCACGGTCGGCAGCATCTTTTCCCAGGCATCCAGCGCGGTCAGCGGGGCCGGCAAGGTGAGGAAGAAGGCGATGGCCGGGGTTTCCATGGCGCGGATGTTGGCCATGTCAAAGCTGCCCGGCTTCATGATGCTGGCCATCGAGAAGATCGGGCCGCGCTCGGGATGGCCTTCCACCAGGCGGTGGAACACGTTCATGTGGCCGAACACCAGGCCGGTCTTCTCGGCCGCCACCACGATGTCCTCGCCACGCAGCTGCTCACCGGCGCGGGCGGCCACGAACAACGACACGATCTTGTCGAAGTCCTGGGTCGCGCGCTTGCCCAGATCGCTGCTGCCGGCATCGGTATCGGCCAGGCCAAGCTCGGCCTGCTGGCCTTCATCGCCCAGGCCCGGCTCGCTGCGGGTCTCGGCCAGGGCCACGCCGTCTTCGCCCAGCACCGGCTCGCGGCGCTCGCCGGCAGTCGGTTCGGCGCTCTCCACGCGACGTCCCTGCGGCTTCTTCTTCGGACGGCCAAACAGGAAGATCGCAGCAACCAGCAGCAGGCCGGCGGCCAGGATGCCGATGCGCAACAGTGCCGTGTCGGTCATTCGGTAGGTACTCCGGCTAGTTCATTCAGGTAACTAGAATGGCACGTCATGCCGCGCCCGCCAATCGCGCGGCTTCTTCCAGGTCCACGCTGACCAGGCGGCTGACGCCCGGCTCGCGCATGGTGACGCCCGAAAGCTGGTGGGCCGCCTCCATCGTTGCCTTGTTGTGGCTGACGAACAGGAACTGCACCTTCTCGCTCATCTCCTTGACCATGTTGGCCAGGCGGCCGACGTTGGCCTCGTCCAGCGGCGCATCCACCTCGTCCAGCAGGCAGAACGGCGCGGGGTTGAGCTGGAAGATGGCGAATACCAGGGCCACCGCGGTCATGGCTTTCTCGCCACCGGACAGCAGCGAAATGCTGGACACGCGCTTGCCCGGCGGGCGCGCCATGATGGTCACGCCGGTGTCGAGCAGGTCTTCACCGGTCAGTTCCAGGTAGGCATGGCCGCCGCCGAACAGGCGCGGGTACAGCGCCTGCACGCCGGCGTTGACCCGGTCGAAGGTGTCCTTGAAGCGCCCGCGGGTTTCGCGGTCGATCTTGCGGATGGCGTCTTCCAGGGTTTCCAGCGCGGTGGTCAGGTCGGTGTGCTGCGCGTCCAGATAGTCCGAACGCTGCGAAGCCTCGCCGTACTCGTGGATGGCAGCCAGGTTGACCGGCTCCAGCCGGCGCATGCGGCCATCGATCTGGTGCACGGCCTGTTCCCAGTCGCCCAGGCGGGCATCATCGGGCAGCGCGTTGAGCACGTCCTGCAGCACGAAACCGGCCTTTTCCACCGCGCCCTGCAGGGTCTCGGCGCTGAGCACCAAGGCCTGCTGGTCGAGCTTGCGCTGCGAAATGCGCTCACGCTGGGCCAGTGCCTGCTCGTCACGCTGGTGGCGGGTCTGTTCGTAATTGCGCAGCTCGGCGTCGATGCCATCGAGCAGCGTGCGCGCCTCGGTCAGCACGCGGTCGGCGCGCACACGCTCTTCCAGCGCGTTCTGGTGTTCGGACTGCAGTGATTCAACCGGCGAATCGCCTTCGTCCAGCTGCGAATGCAGTTCGCCCAGGCGCGAATCCAGCTGGCCGCGCTGCGTGCTCATGCGCTCCAGCGCCTGGCTCAGCGATGCCACCTGGGCACGCTGCGATTCCAGGGTCAGGGCCAGGGCATGCGAGCGCTCGCGCACGGAACGCGCCGCTTCGCGGGCCAGGTCGCGCGCATCGGTCAGCTGGCGGCGTTCGCCTTCCAGGCCCTGCCGCGTCGACTCCAGGTCGCCCATGCTGCTGACGGCGTTTTCCAGCCGCGAGCGCGCCTCGCGCGCCTGTTCGCGGTTGATGTCCAGTGTTTCCAGCAACTGCGCCAGCTCGCCTTCGATGCGATCGATGCGCGTGCGCGCCGCTTCCACCTTGCCCTGCTGGCCCTGCAACTGGCCGGCCAGCTCGGACACCGCACGATGGGCCTGGTACAGCGTGCGCTGCGCATCCTCGCGCTGCTGCTCCGCTGCCAGCAGCTGGTCACGGAAGCCAGCGAGCTGCTCTTCCAGCTCGGCCTCGCGGTCCTGCAGCTGTTCGATCTGCTCGCGCAGTTCGTTGATCTCGCGTTCGCGCAGCAGCGCGCCCTGCTCGGCCGCGCCGGAGCGCGACACGCGCAGCCAGCCCTGGCCCAGGCGCTCACCGCCCTGGGTGATGATGGAATCGCCCTCGGGCAGACCGGCCTGCAGCGTCTTCGCTTCGGCCAGATCGCGGGCACCGTGCAGGTGCGCCAGCAGGCGGCGGATCGCGACCGGGCCGCGTACGCGTGCGGCCAGCGAGGTCGCCGCCACCTTCAGCTCGCCGGCGTCGTCGGCCACCAGCGCGATGCGGCCGTCGCCCAGCTCGCCCAGTGCATCGACCAGGCGCGCCGGATCATCCACCAGCACGCCTTCGATCAACTGGCCGAGCGCGCTTTCCACGGCATTTTCCCAGCCCGCGTCGACGTCCAGGCGCTCGCCCACGCGCGCGGCCGAATCCAGCCCCTGCGCCTTCAGCCAGGCCACGGCGGCACCCTGCTCCTGGCCGAGTGCGGCCTGCTGCAGGGTTTCCAGCGAGGCCAGGCGGCCACGCAGGCCATTGGCCTGCTTGCGCAGCTCGGCCAGTTCGTTCTGGCCGGTGCGCTGCTGTTCCTGCACGGCGGCCACGCCCTGCTTGCGCTGCTCGACGTCCTCGCCGAGTTCGTCCAGCGCGGTCTTCTGCGTTTCGTGCTGCAGGTGCAGCTGCTCGAAGGCCTCTTCCAGCGCATCCACGTCCAGCCCGGCGCGCTCGGCGGCCAGCGCCTCGCGGCGGCGGTCGGCATCGAGGATCTGCTTGTCCAGGTAGTCCACGCGGGTACGCTCGACATCGCCGGCGCGCGAAGCTTCCGAACTCTGTGAGGTGTGCTGCTCCCAGCGCTGCTGCCAGCTGGCCAGGCGGTCTTCGGCCTCGCGCAGGCTCTCCTGCTTGAATTCGTTCTCTTCCTGCAGCGCTTCCAGCTGCGGAGTGGCATCGTCGACCGCCTCGCGCAGCACCATCAGCTTGGCTTCGTCGCCGCTGATGTGCTGGCCCAGCTCGGACAATGCCTGCCGGGTTTCATCGCGCGCCTTGTGCAGGCGCTGCGACAGTTCGCGCTGGTGCTGGATCTGCTGCTCGACGCGGGCCAGGGTGCTGCCCACCTGGTAGACGGCGGCCTGCGCGGTATTGAGCGCATCGGCAGCCTCTTCGCGGCGCACGCGCGAGGTCTCGATGCGGGCCTCGGCTTCGCGCTGGTCGGCGATCAGCTGCTGCAGCTTGGTTTCTTCCTGCGAGAGGCCTTCGCGCAGCTTGGACAGGCGGCCATCAAGGCCGCGGAACTCCAGGGTCTTCCACTCGGCATCCTTGACCCGGCGCTCTTCCTGCAAGGCCTGGTACTGCTCGGCCTGCCGGGCCTGGCGCTTGAGGTGTTCGAGCTGCTTGCTGATCTCGTCACGCAGGTCGCCCAGGCGGTCGAGGTTCTCGCGGGTATGGCGGATGCGGGTTTCGGTTTCCTTGCGGCGCTCCTTGTACTTGGAGATGCCGGCGGCCTCCTCCAGGTACACGCGCAGGTCTTCCGGCCGCGCCTCGATGATCTGGCTGATCATGCCCTGCTCGATGATCGAGTAGCTGCGCGGCCCCAGGCCGGTGCCCAGGAACAGATCGGTGATATCGCGGCGGCGGCACTTGGTGCCGTTGAGATAATAGTTGCTGCTGCCGTCGCGGCTGACGGTGCGCTTGACCGAGATTTCGTTGAACGAGGCGTACTCGCCGGAAATCGTGTGGTCCGAGTTGTCGAAGATCAGCTCGACGGTGGCCTGCGAGACCGGCTTGCGGGCGTTGGAACCGGAGAAGATCACGTCGGTCAGCGAATCGCCGCGCAGGCGGCTGGCCGAACTTTCGCCCATGACCCAGCGCACGGCGTCGATGATGTTCGACTTGCCGCAGCCATTGGGCCCCACCACGCCGGTCATGTTGGTCGGCAGGTGCAGGGTGGTCGGATCGACGAACGACTTGAAGCCGGACAGCTTGATCGTGGAAAGACGCATAGAGGTTCCGGACTGGGGCCGGCGAGCGGCCTGCTTACCCTCCAAGTCATTGATCCTGCTGGGATCGCTGGCCGTGGAACGGGTGTGACGCCCTGAGTATACCGATGTGGCTGTGTTCTACGAGGGGCGTGGAACATTACCCGGGCCCGGCCGCGCGGACAGGGGCCCACAAAACAAAACGGGCACCCTTGCGGGCGCCCGTTCTGGTGACACCAGGCCTTGCGGCTTGGGATCAGGCCTTTTCGGCTTCAACCACAACCTTGACGGTGGTTTCGACGTCGGCGTGCAGGTGCACCAGGACGTCGTACTCACCGATGTTGCGGAAGGCGCCTTCGCCCAGGATGACTTCGCTCTTGTTCAGCTCGAAGCCGGCAGCGGTGAAGGCATCAGCGATTTCGCGGGCGCCGACCGAACCGTACAGCTTGCCTTCGGTCGAAGCGTTGGCGGCGATGGTCACGCTCGCGCCTTCCAGCTTGGCCTTGCGGGCGTCAGCGTCGGCGTGGATGGCCTGGGCCTTGGCTTCGTATTCGGCGCGCTTGGCTTCGAACTCGGCCTTGTTGCTCTCGGTGGCCGGAACGGCCTTGCCCTGCGGCACGAGGAAGTTACGGCCGTAGCCCGGCTTCACGTCGACCAGGTCGCCCAGGTTGCCGAGGTTGGTGACTTTCTGCAGGAGGATCAGCTGCATGGTATTGCTCCAGATAAGTTATTCGTTAGCGAGGCGATGCCCCGCAACAAAGGCTGTCCGAATAGCTGGCACAGCGGGGGCGGCACCGGGCCGCCCCGCCGGGCATCAGACGTCGTGGTTGTCGGTGTACGGGATCAGGGCCAGGAAGCGAGCGCGCTTGACGGCGGTCGCCAGCTGGCGCTGGTACTTCGACTTGGTACCGGTGACGCGGCTCGGCACGATCTTGCCGTTCTCGGTCAGGTACTGGCGCAGGGTGTTGAGATCCTTGTAATCGATCTCCTTGACACCTTCAGCGGTGAACTTGCAGAACTTGCGGCGACGGAAGAACTTGGACATGTCAGTGCTCCTTAGGCGGCCGAAGCGGCGTCGTCGCCGGCATCGTTGTCAGCGGCGGGGGTGGTTTCGCCTTCTTCGTCATCACGACGACGACGCTCACCACGCTCGGGCTTGTCACCCTTCTCGTCCTTGCTCTTCATGATCAGCGACTGCTCGGTGTCAGCCTCGTCACGCTTGATGACCAGGTTGCGCAGCACGGCGTCGTTGAAGCGGAAGCTTTCGGTCAGTTCGTTCAGAACGGCCTGGTCGGCTTCGATGTTCAGCAGCACGTAGTGCGCCTTCACCAGGTTCTGGATCGGGTACGCCAGCTGGCGGCGGCCCCAGTCTTCCAGACGGTGGATGGTGCCGTTGCCGTTCTCGACCAGCGACTTGTAGCGCTCGATCATGGCCGGGACCTGCTCGCTCTGGTCCGGGTGGACCATGAACACGATTTCGTAATGACGACTCATGTTTTTCTACCTTTCGGATGTGGCCTTGCGGCCGGACAGCCCCCCGCCGTGGTTACCGCGGTGGGGCAAGGGTTCCCGCCAGGAAGGCAGGAAGCCGCGCATTATGGCGCAGATGGGGGGTGCCGGGCAACCGGCCGGGGCCAGGCAACCTGAACCCGCCCACGGCTACCCCAGATCGACATGAAGGCGGTGCTGGCCGCATTCCAGGCACTGGAACAGGCACCCGACCATCTCGCCATCCCGGCTCAGATGCTCCAGCACCCAGCCGGCATCGCGCGGATTGACCTCGGCCACGTCCGGCCGGACCTTTTCGAGGATGGGCTGAAGGTCTTCGCTGCCGGCGTAACCGAGGAAGGCACACGGCCGTTCACAATGGCTCAGCCAGACCGACTGCTGCCAGGAGGCATAGCCCGGGGTGCGATCACAGATTTCCAGCAGCAGCTCGCGGGCAATGGTCGGCGGCGGGTCGGCCGGGTCCGGCGACACGCCCTCGATATCACTCCAGGCCGTGAATTCGCCCTCATAGCTGGCTGCGGCCCTACCATCGGCGATGCACCAGGGGCACAGATAATCCGGACGCAGGCGCGTATGGAACGGCCCCCGGTAGCGCAGCGTCCGCGGCTCGTCGCAGCAGTCGCAGGTCCCATCGATTTCCTCGAAGGAAAGCGCGTAGGCGTTGGGGTGATAGGTGAAGACCGGTCGTTCCATTCCGTGGATTCCTTCCCTGCCGACCAAGGCCGGCATCTACCCGAGCAGGCTCCGGTAGCGCCGGACCATGCCCGGCGGTCGTCAGGGCGAGGCTCAGGCCTTGTCGGCGTCGGTGGTGAAGCTTTCGCCGCAGCCGCACTCGGCGGTGGCGTTCGGGTTGCTGAACGTGAAGGTCTCGCTCAGGCCGTGCTTGCCGAAGTCGATCACGGTGCCGTCCACCAGGGCCAGGCTCTTGGCGTCGACATAGATCTTCACGCCGTCCTGGTCGAACACGGTGTCGCCGTCACGCTCGTCACGGGCCAGGTCGGTCACGTGGCCCCAGCCGGAGCAGCCGGTCTTGGTCACGCCGAAGCGCAGGCCCAGGGCGCCGGGGGTCTGGGCGACGAAGCGCTGCACGCGCTCGAAGGCGATGGGGGTCAGGCTGACGGCCATGAGGCTCACTCCAGGGGTACGGGGACATTATAAGGAGCCACGGCCGCGAAAAATGCCTCGCAAGCAGAACGCTGCAACCGGTAAACTCCCGTGTTCACAGATCGAGTCGATCAGCAGAGGATTCAAGTCATGACGGTGGTCAGCGTTGAACATGCGCTTGCCGGGAAGATCCCGGAAGGCGGCGAAGTCACGGTACGCGGATGGGTGCGCACGGTGCGCGGTTCAGCGAATCTGGCCTTCGTCAATGTGAGCGACGGTTCCTGCTTCGCGCCGATCCAGGTCGTGGCCAACGACACCCTGGCCAATTTCGACGAGATCAAGCGCCTGACCAGCGGCTGCTCGGTCATCGCCACCGGCACCCTGGTGAAGTCGCAGGGCAAGGGCCAGTCGTTCGAGATCCAGGCCAGCGCGCTGGAGGTGGTCGGCTGGGTCGAGGACCCGCTCACCTACCCGATCCAGCCCAAGCCGATGTCGCCGGAGTTCCTGCGTGAAGTGGCGCACCTGCGCCCGCGCACCAACCTGTTCGGCGCGGTCACCCGCATCCGCAACTGCCTGGCCCAGGCCGTGCACCGTTTCTTCCACGAGAACGGCTTCAACTGGATCAGCACCCCGATCATCACCACGTCCGACGCCGAAGGCGCCGGCCAGATGTTCCGCGTGTCCACCCTGGACATGGTGAACCTGCCGCGCGACGAGAAGGGCGCGATCGATTTCAGCCGCGATTTCTTCGGCAAGGAAACCTTCCTGACCGTGTCCGGCCAGCTGAACGTCGAGGCCTACTGCCTGGCGCTGAGCAAGGTCTACACCTTCGGCCCGACCTTCCGCGCCGAAAACAGCCACACCACCCGCCACCTGGCGGAGTTCTGGATGATCGAGCCGGAAATCGCCTTCGCCGACCTGGCCGAAGACGCGCGCCTGGCCGAAGAGTTCCTGAAGTACCTGTTCCGTGCCGTGCTGAACGAGCGCGGTGACGACCTGACCTTCATCGCCGAGCGCGTGGACAAGAACGCGATCACCAAGCTGGAAGACTTCATCAACGCACCGTTCGAGCGCATCGACTACACCGATGCGGTCAGCCTGCTGCAGAAGTCGGGCAAGAAGTTCGACTTCCCGGTCGAATGGGGCCTGGACCTGCAGACCGAGCACGAGCGCTGGCTGACCGAGGAACACGTCGGCCGCCCGGTGGTGGTGACCAACTATCCCGAGCACATCAAGGCCTTCTACATGCGCCTGAACGACGACGGCAAGACCGTCGCCGCGATGGACGTGCTGGCTCCGGGCATCGGCGAGATCATCGGTGGCAGCCAGCGCGAAGAGCGCCTGGACGTGCTGGATGCGCGCATGGCCCAGTTCGGCCTGGATCGCGAGCATTACAGCTGGTACCGCGATTTCCGCCGCTACGGTTCGGTGCCGCACGCCGGCTTCGGCCTGGGCTTCGAGCGCCTGGTGGTCTACGTCTGCGGCCTGTCCAACATCCGCGATGCGATCCCCTACCCGCGCGCCCCGGGCAGCGCGGACTTCTAAGCCCACCCCCAACGACCACGGAGGTACTGCCCCATGACCCTGTTCTTCGCCCTCTGTTTCGTCGGCGTCGCAGTGGCCGGGTTCAGTGCCTTCGTGATCTTCTGGCCATTGACCCTGGTGCACGTGCGCGACCGGCATCCGGCGCTCGCCGCGCGCTTCGGCAATGGCGCCTTCCTCAAGCCCGATGCCCTGGCCTGGCTGCTGCGCCGCGATTACCGCCAGCAGCCGGACCGCTCGCTGTCCGGGCTGGCGACGCCGGCCTGGGTATCGCTGCTGACCCTGCTGGCCGGACTGGGCATGGCCGCCCTGCTCTGGCTGGTCTCGCTCTGGTAACACACACATGAACGACAACAACGACGCACGTGACAGCTGGTGGCTGGCCAGCCTCGGCAACACCCTGATCTGGGCCCGCCTGCGCGTGCGCCCGGCCGGCACCGCCGAAGTGCTCGACAGCGACGGCAACACGCTGAGCTATGACAGCGAAGACACCGCGCGTTCGCAGCTGTTCGACGCCGAATTCGTCGAGTACGACGGCCTGGACGAAGAAGATGCGCTGGTGCGTGGCTTCAGCCTGCACGAAGTGCAGCCGCCGCAGGCCGGCAGCGATGAAGGCCTGCGCGGGCGCATGATCCAGTCGCTGGGCGCGCGCGCCTGAGGCGCAAATCATGTTCACCCCACGCGACTTCGCCGCGACCGACCTGCTCTGGCTGGATCGCCTGCTGGCGCGTGATCCGTTCGTCACCGTGCTGACCACCGGTGACGACGGCCTGCCCGAGCTGACCCGCGTGCCCGTGCTGTACCGGCGCGACGGCGACCGGATCGAACTGCGCGGCCACTGGGCCCGGGCCAACCCGCAGGCGCGCCACGACGGCGCGGCCAAGGTGCTGGTGGACGGCCCGCATGGCTATGTGTCGGCCAGCTGGTACCCGGACAAGGAAGCCGCCTCACGCGTGCCGACCTGGAACTATGCCGCCGCCGAACTGCGCGGCCAGCTGCAGCGTTTCGACGATACGGACGAACTGGCCCAGCTGGTCTCCGACATCGGCGACCGCTTCGAAGCCAGCGTCGGCCAGGCCTGGCAGTTCGAGCCGCAGCGTGACGACCACCGTCGCCAGCTGCGCGGCATCATCGGCTTCCGCTTCACCGTGGAACAGGTACAGCTGAAGCTGAAACTGAGCCAGAACCACCCCGAGGCCAACCAGCAGGCAGTGATCGCCGAACTGGAAAAGCTCGACACCCCGCATTTCACCGAGCTGGCGCAGTGGATGCGCTGGCACCGCGCGCAGACCGCCGCCAGCGACTGAGCGCATTGTTTCCCGCGAAGGCGCGGCCGGACGGCCACGCCCTTCGCCCACCCGACGCCAGGGACCCGAACATGAAAGACATCCACAAGCTGCTGCAGAACAACCGCGACTGGGCCGACCGCATCGAGAAGGAAGACCCCGAGTTCTTCCACCAGCTGGCCAAGCAGCAGCACCCGGAATACCTGTGGATCGGCTGTTCCGATTCGCGCGTGCCGGCCAACCAGATCATCGGCATGGCACCGGGCGAAGTGTTCGTGCACCGCAACGTGGCGAACGTCGTGGCCCACACCGATCTGAACTGCCTGAGCGTAGTGCAGTACGCGGTGGACCAGCTGAAGGTGAAGCACATCCTGATCGTCGGCCACTACGGCTGCGGCGGCGTGCACGCCTGCCTGCACAACACCCGCGTCGGCCTGGCCGACAACTGGCTGCGCCACGTGGGTGATGTGATGCAGAAGCACACCGCGATCATCGACGCCATCGAGACCGATGAGCTCAAGCACGCCCGACTGTGCGAGCTGAACGTGATCGAGCAGGTCGCCAACCTGTGCCGCTCGACCATCGTGCAGGACGCCTGGGCCCGCGGCCAGAAGCTGATGGTGCATGGCTGGGTGTACAGCCTGAAGGACGGCCGCGTGCGCGAGATGGGCATCGACGTGGGTTCGCAGGAAGACCTGCAGCCGGCTTACGAAAAGGCCCTGTCCTACGTGCCGCGCAAGGGCAAGCGCGACTGACCTCCCAGGGGAACCGACCATGCTCGCCTCGCCGATCAACCTGCACGCCTGGATCGAAGAACACCGCCACCTGCTGAAGCCGCCGGTGGGCAACAAGATGATCGACAACGGCGACTTCATCGTGATGGTAGTGGGCGGGCCGAACTCGCGCACCGACTACCACTACGACGAAGGCCCGGAGTGGTTCTACCAGCTGGAAGGCGAGATGGTGCTGAAGGTGCAGGAGGATGGCGCGGTACGTGACATCCCCATCCGCGCCGGCGAGATCTTCCTGCTGCCGGCCAGGGTGCCGCATTCGCCGCGGCGCCCGCCTGGCGGCATCGGCCTGGTGGTCGAGCGCAAGCGCCTGCCGCATGAGAAGGACGGCGTGATCTGGCATTGCGAGCGCTGCAACCACAAGCTGCACGAAGAGTATTTCCCGCTGCAGAACATCGAGACCGACCTGCCCAAGGTGTTCGCGCGCTACCAGGCCAGCCTGGAACTGCGCACCTGCAGCGAATGTGGGCATGTGGATCCGCTGCCGGTACCGGGCTGAACGTTCGCCGGGCATGGCCCTTGTAGAGCCGAGCCCATGCTCGGCTGCCGGGCCGCGAAGCCGAGCATGGGCTCGGCTCTACAGTTCAACCGGCACGCAAGCGTTCCGGGCGTCGGTCCCACCATCCCAGGCGCTACACTGGCAGCCCCGTTGCAGCCTGTTGCCCGACCATGTCCGACCTGCTCAGCCGCACCCACGCCATCGCCCTGGACGCCGCCGATCCGCTGCGCCCGCTGCGCAATGAATTCCTGATTCCGCGCCATGGCGGCGGCGAACAGACCTACTTCGTCGGCAACTCGCTGGGCCTGCAGCCGCGTGGCGCGCAGGCCGCCGTGCAGGAAGTGATGAAGCAGTGGGGCGAGCTGGCCGTGGAAGGCCACTTCACCGGCCCCACCCAGTGGCTGTCCTACCACCGTCTGGTCAGCGCGCAGCTGGCCCGCGTGGTCGGTGCGCTGCCCAGCGAAGTGGTGGCGATGAACACGCTGAGCGTGAACCTGCACCTGATGATGGTCAGCTTCTACCGCCCCACCACCGAGCGTCCGGTCATCCTGATGGAAGCCGGCGCGTTCCCGACCGACCGCCATGCGGTGGAAGCGCAGATCCGCTTCCACGGCTTCGACCCGGCCGATTGCCTGGTGGAAGTGCAGCCGGATGAAGCCAACGGCACGATCTCGATGGCCACCATCGAACGCGCCATCGGCGAACACGGCCCGCGCCTGGCGCTGGTGCTGTGGCCGGGCGTGCAGTACCGCACCGGCCAGGCATTCGACCTCGATGCGATCACCCGCATCGCGCGCCTGCAGGGCGCCCGGATCGGCTTCGACCTGGCCCATTCGGTCGGCAACCTGCCGCTGCACCTGCACGATGTCGCGCCGGACTTCGCGGTGTGGTGCCACTACAAGTACCTCAACAGCGGCCCGGGCGCCGTGGCCGGCGCCTTCGTGCATGAGCGCCACCACCGCGACACCACCCTGCCCCGCTTCGCTGGCTGGTGGGGCCACGATGAAGCGACCCGCTTCCAGATGGCGCCGCAGTTCAACCCGGCCATCGGCGCCGAAGGCTGGCAGCTGAGCAACCCGCCGATCCTCGGCCTGGCCCCGCTGCGCGCATCGCTGGACCTGTTCGAGCGGGCCGGCATGGAGGCGCTGCGCCGCAAGTCGCTGGCTCTCACCGGCCTGCTCGATGCACTGGTGCGGGCGCGCCTGCCGCAGGTGCTGGACATCGTCACCCCATCCGAGCCGGAACGCCGCGGCTGCCAGCTCTCCTTGCGCGTGCTCGCCGGCCGCGAGCGTGGCCGCGCCCTGTTCGAACACCTGCGCGCCATCGGCGTGCTGGGTGACTGGCGCGAGCCGGACGTGATCCGCATTTCGCCCACCCCGCTCTACAACCGCTACCTGGACGTGCACCACTTCGTCGAGGAAGTGGAAGCCTGGGCCGGCCTGTAAGCCGCTCCCCCACCTCTTGCTGGACAGTTCGTTGATCGCACATGCATCCCGCTCGTTGAGCATCATCGGTGCCGGCCTGGCCGGTTCCCTGCTGGCCATCCTGCTGTCCCGCCAGGGCTGGCGGATCACCCTGTACGAACGCCGTGGCGACCCGCGCGTGGCCGACTATGAAAGCGGCCGCTCGATCAACCTGGCGCTGGCCGAACGCGGCCGCAACGCGCTGCGCCAGGCCGGCGTGGAAGACGAGGTGATGGCCCGCGCGGTGATGATGCGCGGGCGCATGGTGCACCCGCGCGAGGGCGAACCGCAGCTGCAGCGCTACGGGCGCGACGACAGCGAAGTGATCTGGTCGATCCACCGCAGCGATCTGAACACCACGCTGCTGGAACTGGCCGAACAGGCCGGCGCCACCGTGCACTTCCATCGCCGCCTGCACACCGTCGATTTCGATGCCGGCTACGCGCGCTTCATCGATGACCGCGACGACAGCCCGCACGACATCCGTTTCGACACGCTGATCGGCGCCGACGGGGCCGGTTCGGCACTGCGCGCAGCCATGAACCGGCGTGCGCCGCTGGGCGAGGACATTGCCTTCCTGGACCACTCGTACAAGGAACTGGAGATCCCGCCTGCGGCCGACGGCGGTTTCCGCATCGAGCGCAACGCGCTGCACATCTGGCCACGCGGCCATTACATGTGCATCGCCCTGCCCAACCACGAAGGCACGTTCACCGTCACCCTGTTCCTGCCCAACAAGGGCGAGCCGAGCTTTGCCACGGTCAACACCGGTGCGCAGGCCGAGGCGCTGTTCGCCCGCGAGTTCGCCGACACGCTGCCGCTGATCCCGGACCTGCGCGCGGACTGGGAACAGCATCCGCCCGGCCTGCTGGGTACGCTCACCCTGCAGCGCTGGCACCAGGCCGGCCGCGCCGTGCTGATCGGCGATGCCGCGCACGCAATGGTGCCGTTCCACGGCCAGGGCATGAACTGCGCCTTCGAGGACTGCGTGGCACTGGCCCGCCACCTGCAGGAGGCGGACGACCTCGAAGGCGCCTTCGCCGCCTTCGAGGCCGAGCGCAAGCCGAATGCGCGTGCCATCCAGCAGATGGCGCTGGAGAACTACCTGGAGATGCGCGACCGCGTCGCCGATCCGGCCTTCCTGCTGCAGCGCGAGCTGGAACAGGAACTGCAGCGGCGCTGGCCCACGCGCTTCGTGCCGCACTACACGATGGTCACCTTCCTGCACACGCCGTATGCCGAAGCGCTGCGCCGCACGGAGATCCAGCGCGACATGCTGGTGGCAGCCACCGCAGGCCACCAAACCTTGGACAACATCGACTGGGCCACGCTGGAAGCGCAGATCCATGCGCAGCTGCCGGTCCTGGAGGGCGCACACTGATGGCCGACAGCTTCCTGTTCTACGATCTCGAAACCTTCGGCCAGGACCCGCGCCGCACCCGCATCGCGCAGTTCGCGGCGATGCGCACCGATGCCGATCTGAACGTGATCGACACGCCGGTCAGTTTCTTCGTGCGGCCGGCCGATGACCTGGTGCCGTCGCCCATGGCCACCCTGGTCACCGGCATCACCCCGCAGCAGGCCATGGCCGAGGGCATCAGCGAAGCCGAGGCCTTCGACCGCATCAACGAGCAGCTGTCGCGCCCGGGCACCTGCGCGCTGGGCTACAACACCCTGCGCTTCGACGACGAGTTCATCCGCTACGGCCTGTTCCGCAACTTCCACGACCCGTACGAGCGCGAGTGGCGCAACGGCAATTCGCGCTGGGATCTGCTGGACATGCTGCGGATGATGCGCGCCCTGCGCCCGGACGGCATCCAGTGGCCGCTGCGCGAAGATGGCGCGACCTCGTTCAAGCTGGAGCACCTGGCCGAAGCCAACGGCGTGCGCGAAGGCGATGCGCACGAGGCACTGTCGGATGTGCGTGCCACCATCGGCATGGCGCGGCTGTTCAAGCAGTCGCAGCCGCGGTTGTGGGATTACGCACTGAAGCTGCGCGACAAGCGCTTCGTCGGCAGCCTGCTGGACGTGGCCGCGATGAACCCGGTGCTGCACATTTCCATGCGCTACCCGGCCAGCCGCCTGTGCGCGGCGCCGGTGCTGCCGCTGGCCATGCACCCGACCATCAACAACCGGGTGATCGTGTTCGACCTGGAAGGCGAAATCGATGACCTGCTGGAGCTGCCGGCCGAAGTGATCGCCCAGCGCCTGTACATGCGCGCCAGCGAACTGCCCGAGGGCGTGGCCCGCGTGCCGCTGAAGGAAGTGCATCTGAACAAGGTGCCGGCGCTGGTGGCCTGGAACCACCTGCGCGCCGACGACCACGCACGCCTGGGCCTGGACGTGGCCGCGATCGAAGCCAAGGCCGAGCGCCTGCGCGCGGTTGCCCCGCAATTGGCCGAAAAGGCGCGCCAAGTCTTCAACCAGCCGCGGCCGGCCGTCGTGTCCGACGTGGACGCCTCGCTGTATGACGGCTTCCTCGGCGCGGGCGACAAGCCGCTGCTGGCCCTGGCCCGCACCAGTGCGCCGCAGCAGCTGGGCGCGCTGGAAGGCCGCTTCCGCGACCCGCGCCTGCCCGAGCTGCTGTTCCGCTACCGCGCACGCAACCATCCCGACAGCCTCGCGCCGGATGAACGCGAGCGCTGGCAGGATTACCGCCGCCAGCGCCTGCTCGGCGAGAGCGGCCTGGGCGAACTGAACCTGCCCCAGTACCAGCAGCAGATCGACGCGCTGGCCGCCGAAGCGCCCGATGACGCGCGCCGGGCCGGCCTGCTGCAGTCGCTGCGCGACTGGGGCCACCACCTGCAGGAGACACTGTGAGCACGTATTTCTCCGACGCCAGTTTCAAGTTCCTGCGCAGCCTGGCGCGGCATAACGAAAAGGCCTGGTTCAACGACCACCGCCAGCAGTACGAAGACCATGTGCGGCAGCCGTTCCTGCGCCTGCTGGGCGACCTGCAGCCGGCATTGACCGAAGTCAGCGACCACTTCCGTTCGGACACGCGCGGTGTCGGCGGCTCGCTGTTCCGCATCCACCGCGACGCGCGGTTTTCCAACGACAAGTCGCCGTACAAGACCTGGCAGGGCGCCCGCCTGTTCCATGAGCGTCGCCGCGAAGTGGCCGCGCCTTCGTTCTACATCCACCTGCAGCCGGGCGAGAGTTTCGTTGGCGCCGGCCTGTGGCATCCGGAGCCGGACACGCAGCGGCGCATCCGTCATTTCATCCTCGACAACCCGGGCAGCTGGAAGGCCGCCGCGCACGCGCCGGCCCTGCGCAAGCGCTTTGATTTCGAGCAGACCGAGAAACTGGTGCGGCCGCCGCGCGGGTTCCCCGCCGACTTCGAGTTCATCGACGACCTCAAGCATCGCAACTGGGTGATGTGGCGCTCGCTGGACGACGACACCATGACCGGCCCGCGGCTGCTGTCCACGCTGGGCAAGGATCTGGCCGCACTGGGCCCGTTCGTCGATTACCTCTGCGCCGCCCTGGACCTGGAATTCTGATGGCGCAGGCACTGCCCCTGGCCCGGCAGCGGCGCGTGCTCGGCCGCACCGGCCTGCAGGTGTCGCCGATCGGCCTGGGTTGTTCCGGCTTCTGGGGCCACCGCCGCTTCGCGGAAGGCGCTGCGGCCGCCGTGGTCGAGCATGCCCTGGCACAGGGCGTGAACCTGCTCGACACCGGCCACAACTATTCCGGCTTCCATGCCGAGCCGCGCCTGGGCCGCATCCTGCGCCCGCTGCTGGCGCGCTTTCCGCGTGAGTCCCTGGTGGTGTCCAGCAAGGGCGGCACGCTGACCGGCCAGGCCGGCATCAGCGGTGCCGAACAGCGTGATTTCTCCGCGGCGGCGATCACCGCCAGCTGCGAGGCGTCGCTGCGCAACCTCGGGCTGGATTACCTGGACATCTACCAGCTGCATGGCGCCAGCGAGCACGACATCAACGATGACCTGCTGGCGGCGCTGCAGCGCCTGCGCGAGCGCGGCCTGGTGCGCTGCACCGGCATCAACACGCACTCGGCGGTGACGCTGCGCTGGATGATCGCCCACCCCGAGGCCTTCGACGTGGTACTGCTCGATTACAACGCCCTGCAGCAGGACCGCGAGCCGCTGATCGACCAGCTCACCGCAGCCGGCATCGGCGTGCTGGCCGGTACCGTACTCGCCCAGGGCCACCTGCTGCCGGCCCGGCCACGCCTGCCCCGGCTGGCCGACGCCTGGTACCTGGCGCGCACGTGGCTGAAGCCCAGCAGCCGCGCACTGATGCGCAGCGCACGCGCGATGCGCCACGCGGTGGCATCGGTGCACAGCCAGCAGCCGGCGCAGACCGCCTTCGCCTATGTACTGCAGCATCCCGGCGTGGCCAGCGGCATCCTCGGCACCACCCGCGTGGCCAGCCTCGAACAGGTGCTGCAGACCCGCCTGGAGGCGCTGGATGGCGCCGATCGGCAGCGGCTGGTGGCCGCCTTCGGCGATGGCAGCGGCTCACCCAGTCACTGACGCTTAACCTGCGGCTGCCGTAGTTGCGGCAGTCTGGGCGCCATGAAGAAACTCATCGGCATTCTGGTTGCCCTCGTCCTGGCCGTGGCCGCCTGGTGGTTCAGTGGCCCGTACTTGACCGTGCACGGCCTGTCCAAGGCCATCGAGCAGCGCGATACCGCGCGGCTGGAGCGCTACGTGGATTTTCCGCGCGTACGCAGCAGCCTGCGCGCCCAGCTCAACGATTACCTGGTGCGGCAGGCGGGGCCGGACGTGGCGGCCAGCCCGTTCGGCGCGCTGCTGTACGGGCTGGGTGACCAGCTGGGAGGTGCGGCGGTGGACACCATGGTCACGCCGACCGGCATCGGCGCGATGCTGCAGGGCCACGTGCTGTGGAAGCGCGGCCGCAATGAACTGCAGGGCGGCGATGCGTTCGGCCCGACCGAACCGGCGCAGCCGTTGAAGAACGCCGAACACCATTTCGAGGCGCTGGACCGCTTCGTGATCGACGTCCAGCGCGGCCCCGGCGAACCACCGATGAAGGTGGTGCTGGAGCCGCAGGGCCTGCGCTGGAAGGTGGTGGACCTGCAGCTGGGGATGTCGGGAAGCCCGTAGCCCCATGCCCGGCGATGCCAACCAACGGTTGGCACCCACCCGTCGAATCCGCTTCAGCCCTCGTTGGCCACGCCGTGCGGGACGTGGCCGGCGGCCACGTGTTCACGGGCGCTGTCGATGTTGTGCTGCGAATCATCGAAGAAGATGTCCGCGCCGAAGGCCTGCAGGAACGGGCCCTTGTGGCGACCGCCGAGGAACAGCGCTTCGTCCAGGCGCACGCCCCACTCGCGCAGGGTGCGGATCACCCGCTCGTGCGCGGGGGCCGAACGCGCGGTGACCAGCGCGGTGCGGATCGGCGCGCTGTCGCCCGCCGGGAACACTTCCTGCAGCGTGTGCAGGGCCGACAGGAAACCGCGGAACGGGCCACCACTGAGCGGCTCGCGGGCGCGCTCGCGCTCGTGGCGGCCGAAGGCCTCAACCCCCTGCTCGCGCGAGATCCGCTCGCTCTCGTCGCCGAAGATCACCGCGTCACCATCAAAGGCGATGCGCAGCTGTCCGGCCGGGCGCGTGATATCGATCTGGTCGGCGGCAGCCGCCGCGGTTTCACCCGGGGGCTTGGGCAGGATGGTCGCCGCCGCGATGCCATGGCGCAGCGCACTGCGCACCGATTCGGGATTGGCCGACAGGAACAGGTCGGTGCCGAACGGCTTCACGTAGGGCCAGGTCGGCTCGCCGGCAGTGAAGGTCGCGCGGATGATGCCCAGCCCATAGTGCTGGATGGAATTGAAGATGCGCAGGCCGGTATCGGCCGAATTGCGCGACAGCAGGATGACCTCGACGCGCGGGTTCTCCGGGCTGGCACCCTGGTTCAGCGCCAGCAGCTTGCGCACCACCGGAAAGGCCACGCCAGGGCCAAGGATGTCGTCCTCGTGCTGGCGCTGGTACTCGGCATAGGCCGCTACGCCATCGCTCTCGAACAGCGCATGGCTTTCTTCCAGGTCGAACAGCGCGCGCGAGGTCACCGCGACGGTCAGCAGGCGGGGGGAGTTGTCGCCCATCGGTGGGGGTCCTTCAAGCGATCGGCGGGGCCGGCAGCGTATTGTCGTCAAAAAACGAACTGTTCGCTCAGGATCCGGTCTTCCAGGTTGTGTTCCGGGTCGAACAGCAGGGTCACCCGGTGCTCCTTCGACTCGCGGATGGTGACTTCCACCACGTCGCGGGTCTCGTGCGAATCGGCGGTGACGCTGACCGGGCGCTTGTAGGGATCGAGCACACGGAAGCGCACTTCGGTGTCGGCCTTGAGGATGGCACCGCGCCAGCGCCGCGGCCGGTACGGGGCCAACGGCGTCAGGGCGATGGTATGCGACCCCAGTGGCAGCACCGGGCCGTGCGCCGAATAGTTGTAGGCAGTGCTGCCGGCCGGGGTGGCCACCAGCACGCCATCGCCGATCAGCTCGGCCACCCGTTCCTGGCCGTTGAGATCGATGCCGATGTGCGCCGCCTGGCGGGTCTGCCGCAGCAGCGAGACATCGTTGTAGGCCAGCGAACCGGTGCTGGCACCGGATTCGGTCAGCGCCAGCATTTCCAGCGGCCGCAGGTTGGCCGGCTCGGCGCGGGCGATGCGTGCAACCACATCGTCTTCGGCGCGGTACTGGTTCATCAGGAAGCCAACGGTGCCCAGCTTCATGCCGAACACCGGCTTGCCCAGGCGGCCATGCCGGTGCAGGGTCTGCAGCATGAAGCCGTCGCCGCCCAGCGGGCACAGCACGTCGGCCTGGTCAGGCGCGTGGTCGCCGTAGCGGGAAACCATCGCCGCGCGGGCCATCTGCGCCGGTTCGGCGGTGCTGGCCAGGAAAGCGATGCGGGGGGTGTCGCTCATCGGTGGATCCGGGGGAAGGCTGGCCAAGAGCATAACCGAGCGCCGCTGCGCTCGCCGGGCATGGCCCTGCGCTACCTGGAACCCCGCGCCCCGGTAGCGCCGGGCCATGCCCGGCGAACGGCAGACCCCCAACGCAGAACGGCCCCGCTTTCGCGGGGCCGTTCCGTTTCACGCTTGCCGGGCGTGGCCCGGCGCTACATCACTTACGCACCATGTGCGGCCAGCTGGCCCAGGCGCTGCACCGCGACCGACACGGTCGGGTAGTCCAGGGTCTTCTGCTCGGCCAGTTCGGCCAGCATCGACAGGGTGAAGCGCAGGCTGCTGTCGTCGCGGCCGATCCAGCTGGCGACCTTGGCTTCAGCACTGCTGCCCTTGGTACCCAGCACCTGGCCGGCCAGGTTGCGGTGGTGCGCGGCCAGTTCGTCACGCAGCACGCCACGGGCGACGGCATGCCAGCGGCCGTTGACCTCCAGCGCGTCGATCTGCTCGAACAGCCACGGCAGCTGCAGGGCATCGCCCAGGCGGAAGTGGATCTTGGACACGTCCACCGGCTTCAGCTTGCGGGTGCGGGCCAGTTCGATGATGTCGAACGCCGGCTCCAGGAAGTGCAGTTCGGCCAGCTGCTGGGCCAGCGCGGACGGCAGGCCCTTTTCCTTCCACTCGGCCACCAGGGCTTCGTAGGTCGGACGCTGCGAATCCGGCAGCACACCCGAAGCAACGCGGATGTCGTTGAACGGACCCTGGTAGCGGTTGACCGCCTCGGTGATGCCCGGCATCGGGCCCGGGCGCGACAGCAGCCAGCGCACGAACGAACGCTGCAGCTTCCAGATCACTTCCAGTGCGTCGATCTGCACCGACTCCGGCAGGGTGCCGTCGAGGGCGTCGATCTGTGCCCACAGCGCGCGGGCATCCAGCGTTTCGCGGCTGATGGTGTATGCCTTGGCAACCTCGGCGATGGTGCGGCCGGTGTCTTCCTGCATGCGCATCAGGAAGGTGGCGCCCATGCGGTTGATGGTCTGGTTGGTCACGGCCGTGGCGATGATTTCGCGCTTCAGGCGGTGACGCTCCATCGCGTCGGCGTACTTCTTCTGCAGCGGGGTCGGGAAGTAGCGCTGCAGTTCCTTGGACAGGTACGGATCTTCCGGGATGTCCGAATCCAGCAGCTGGGCAAATGCCACCAGCTTGGAATAGGACAGCAGCACCGACAGTTCCGGACGGGTCAGGCCCTGGCCGCGTGCCTTGCGCTGCGACAGCTCGGCATCGGACGGCAGGAACTCGATCTGGCGATCAAGCAGGCCCTGCTGTTCCAGCGTGCGGATGAAGTGCTGCTTGGAACCCAGGCGCTTGACCGCCATCCGCTCCATCAGGCTCAGGGCCTGGTTCTGGCGGTAGTTGTCGTTGAGCACCAGATCGGCGACCTCGTCGGTCATCGACGCCAGCAGCTTGTTGCGCTGCTCGACGGTCAGCTTCTTGGCGCGCACCACATCGTTGAGCAGAATCTTGATGTTGACTTCATGGTCGGAGGTGTCCACACCGGCCGAGTTGTCGATGAAGTCGGTGTTGAGCAGCACGCCGGCCTGGGCGGCTTCGATGCGGCCCAGCTGGGTCATGCCCAGGTTGCCGCCCTCGCCCACCACCTTGCAGCGCAGCTCGCCACCGTTCACGCGCAGGGCGTTGTTGGCGCGGTCGCCGACATCGCTGTGCTGCTCGCTGGCGGCCTTGACGTAGGTACCGATGCCGCCGTTCCACAGCAGGTCGACCGGCGCCTTCAGGATCGCGCTCATCAGGTCGTTCGGCGACAGCGCCTTGACGTTCTCGTCCAGGCCCAGCGCTTCACGCACCTGCGGGGTGATCTCGATCGACTTCAGGGTACGCGGGAAGATGCCGCCACCCTTGCTGATCAGCTTGGCATCGTAGTCCGCCCAGCTCGAACGCGGCACGGTGAACATGCGCTCACGCTCGACGAACGAGGTGGCCGCATCCGGGTTCGGGTCCAGGAAGATGTGGCGGTGGTCGAACGCAGCAACCAGGCGGATGTGGCGCGACAGCAGCATGCCGTTGCCGAACACGTCGCCGGACATGTCGCCCACGCCGACCGAGGTGAAGTCCTGGCTCTGGCTGTCACGGCCCAGTGCACGGAAGTGGCGCTTGACCGATTCCCACGCACCGCGTGCGGTGATGCCCATGCCCTTGTGGTCGTAACCGACCGAGCCACCGGAAGCGAACGCATCGCCCATCCAGAAGCCGTGCGCGATGGCCAGGCCGTTGGCGATGTCGGAGAAGGTCGCGGTGCCCTTGTCGGCCGCCACCACCAGGTACGGGTCGTCCATGTCGTGGCGCACGACATCCACCGGCGGCACGATCTTGTTGTTGACGATGTTGTCGGTGATGTCCAGCAGGCCCTGGATGAACAGCTTGTAGCAGGCCACGCCGTTGGCGAACACCGCATCACGATCGCCGTTCACCGGCGGGGTCTTGGCGAAGAAGCCGCCCTTCGCGCCGACCGGCACGATGACGGTGTTCTTGACCATCTGCGCCTTGACCAGGCCCAGCACCTCGGTGCGGAAGTCTTCGCGACGGTCCGACCAGCGCAGGCCACCACGGGCGACTGCACCGAAGCGCAGGTGGGTACCTTCCACGCGCGGGCCGTAGACGAAGATTTCGCGGTACGGACGCGGCTTCGGCAGGTCCGGCACCAGGGCCGAATCGAACTTGAAGCTGATGACATGGCCATGCTGGCCGTTGGCATCGGTCTGGTAGTAGCTGGTACGCAGGGTCGCGTCGATCACGCCCATGAACGAGCGCAGGATGCGGTCCTCGTCCAGGCTGGACACGCGGTCCATCAGCTTCAGCAGCGCTTCGCGCGCGGCCTGCATCTGCGCATCGCGGTCGCCCTTGCGCGCATCGACGACGGTCTTGAGCACCTTCAGGGTGGCATCGTCGGCGGCAGCCAGCACATCGAAGTGGGCCTTCAGCTGGGCCTGGCCGGCAGCGATGTCGTCCTTGCTCTCATGGCCGGTAGCCGGGTCGAAGCGGGCTTCGAACAGTTCCACCAGCAGGCGGGCCAGCAGCGGGTAGCGCGAGAAGGTGCCTTCCACGTACGCCTGCGAGAACGGCACGCCGGTCTGCAGCAGGTACTTGCAGTAGCCACGCAGCATGGCGACCTGGCGCCAATGCAGGCCCGCGGCCAGCACCAGGCGGTTGAAGCCATCGTTCTCGGCATCGCCGTGCCACACGCGGGCGAAGGTCTCGCCGAAGGCCTCATCGACGCGGGCGGCATCGATGGCGCCGGCGGTCGATTCGACCTCGAAGTCCTGCACGTACACCGGGGCGTTGTCGACCGAAAGTCGGTACGGACGCTCCGCGATCACGCGCAGGCCCATGTTTTCCATCATCGGCAGCGCGTCCGACAGCGGGATGTCATCCAGCTGGCGGTACAGCTTCAGGCGCAGGCCATCGCCGCTTTCGCGCGGCACGGCCTGCAGGCTCAGGCGCAGGTCGTCCGGACCGGTCAGGGCATCAAGCTGGCTGACATCGTTGGCGGCAACGGCGGTGCTGTTGTCTTCGATGTAGCCGGCCGGCAGCGCCTTGCCGATGCGGGCAGCGATGCGCAGGCCTTCGGTCTCGCCATGACGGGTCACCAGCGCTTCGCGCAGGTCGTCCTGCCAGTTGCGCAGCACCTGGGCCAGCTTCTGCTCCAGTTCGGCGGTATCGACGTCGAGCATTTCGCCTGGCTTCGGGCGCACGATCAGGTGCACCTGGGCCAGCGGCGATTCGCCCAGCACCACCGAGCTGTCCACGTACTCACCGTGCAGCGCTTCCTTCAGCATCGCCTCGATGCGCAGGCGCACGTCGGTGTTGAAGCGCTCGCGCGGCAGGTAGACCAGCGCGGAAATGAAGCGGCTGTACTTGTCGCGGCGCAGGAACAGGCGGCTGCGCACGCGTTCCTGCAGGCCCAGCACGCCCATGGCGGTGCGGAACAGTTCGTCCTCGCTGGACTGGAACAGTTCTTCGCGCGGCAGGGTTTCCAGGATGTGGCGCAGGGCCTTGCCGCTGTGGCTGGCCGGGGCCAGGCCGGACTGCTTCATCACGTATTCGTGGCGCTGGCGCACCAGCGGGATTTCCCACGGGCGACGGTTGTAGGCGCTGGAGGTGAACAGGCCCAGGAAGCGCTGTTCGCCGATGATCCTGCCCTTGGCGTCGAATTCCAGCACGCCGATGTAGTCCATGTAGCCGGCGCGGTGCACGCGCGAACGGGCATTGGTCTTGGTCAGGATCAGCGCGTCCTTCAGCCCGGACGTGGTGTTCAGGCCCTGCGCGGCCAGGGTCTTGACCGGACGTGCGGCGGACTTGTCCTTGCCGCGCATCAGGCCCAGGCCGGTGTCGTTCAGCGGCGCCAGCACGTCTTCCTTGCCCTGCTTCTCAACGCGGTACTCGCGGTAGCCGAAGAAGGTGAAGTGGTTGTCGGCGGCCCAGCGCAGGAACTGCTGCGCTTCGGCACGCGAGGCATCGTCGACCGGCAGCTGGCGGCTGCCCAGGTCGTCGGCCAGCGCCAGCGCCTTGTCCTTCATCGGCTGCCAGTCGCGCACGATGGCGCGCACTTCATCCAGCGCCTTGTTGATGGCCTGCTCGATGGCGGCCATGGCTTCGGCCGGCTGGCGGTCGATCTCCAGCAGCATCACCGACTCGGCATCGCCCTCGCCGACCTTGGCCAGCTTGCCGGCCTTGTCGCGGGTGAAGCGCAGCACCGGGTGGCCCAGCACATGCACGCCCACGCCCTGTTCGGCCAGCGACATGGTGACGGTGTCGACCAGGAACGGCATGTCATCGTTGATGATCTGCAGCACGGTGTGCGGCGATTCCCAACCGTTGGCCTTGGCTGTGGGGTTGAACACGCGCACGTTGGCCTTGCCGGCCTTGCGTGCACGCGCGAACTCCAGGGTGTCTGCCGCCAGCGCCGCCCACTCTTCAGCGGTGTGGTGCGGGAACTCGTCCGACTCCATGCGCTTGTAGAAATCGGCTGCGAATGCCACTGCCTCGGCCTGCGCGGCCGCGGGGTAACGCTTGCGCAAGGCCGTGTACACCGGCTCCAGGGAGAAACCAGCGGTCACTGCGACCTCCGACTCAGCTGGCTTGGTTTTGTTTTTCACGGTCTTGGCTGCGGTTTTTTGCGGTTTCATGGCAGAGCGATGCGCTTGCTCAGTTGGGAAAATGAAATTGTAGCCCTGTTGCAGGAAAAGGCCTTGCTGCAGGACGGAATAATGAAATGCCGGGTTTGCTCCGGTTTAGACGCCTATTCAGTTCGCACCGGTATGGCGTCGTCACCCGGCGACGCGATACCGACAGGATCGGCAAACCGTGTTACCGGAATAAGCGCGCGCAGCGCCCGCTGTCGGGACGGACAGGACTATCGGCACGATTCCACAATCCTGAACTGGACGGTATAGTCCACCGCGTGAACCCGGCCTACCTCCCCGCTGCCCTGGATGCGCGCGATCAGCGCGTGTTCGATGCCGTGCGCGAACTGCTGGCCCACCAGGGCATGCAGATCAGCATGGATGCGGTGGCCCAGCATGCCGGCTGTTCGAAGCAGACCCTGTATTCGCGCTACGGCAGCAAGCAGGATCTGCTGCGGCGGGTCATGCAGCGCCACGTCGGCCACGCTACCGGGGCCATGGTCCGTGCACTCCGCACTGACGACCTGCGTGCCAGCCTTCTGCAGTTCGCCACCGACTTCCTGGAGCATTTCAACCAGCCGCATGTGGGACAGGCCTGCCGGGTGATTGCCGCTGATGCGGCGCAGTTTCCCGAAGAGGCGCGTACGCTGTACCGGCATGGAGCCGGCGCATTGACGCTTCATCTTGCTGAATGGATTGAAACCGTTTGCATGCGTGGCCAGCTCCGGCATGACGACCCGCACTTCATGGCCGAACTGCTGCTGAGCATGATCGCCGGTCAGGATTTCGACAAACAGCGTTTCCATACCCCCCATCGTGATGACGCGCAGCTGCGTCGGCGCTGGGCAGAATTCTCCGTCGACAGCTTCCTGCGCGCCTTTGCGCCAACGCCGTCGGTGGCCCCCACTACAAACCAACCCCGGAGTTCCTCCTGATGACCGCCCCACTCCGCACCCTTGCCTTGACGTGCGCCGTTGCTGTCGCGCTGGCCGCCTGCAAGAAGCCGGAACAGCAGACGCCCCCGCCGCCGGAGGTGGGCGTGATCGACGCCAAGCCGCAGACCCTGCCGCTGCAGCGTGAACTGGTCGGCCGCCTGTCGCCGTTCCGCAGCGCCGACGTGCGCGCGCGCGTGCCGGGCGTGCTGCTCAAGCGCGTCTACCAGGAAGGCAGCGAGGTCAAGCAGGGCCAGACCCTGTTCCTGATCGATCCGGCCCCGCTGCGCGCCAGCCTCAACGCGTCGGAAGCACAGCTGGCCTCGGCCCGCGCGACCTACGCCAACGCCAAGGTCGCCGCCGACCGCGCCCGTTCGCTGGCGCCGCAGCAGTACGTGTCCAAGTCCGACCTGGACAGCGCCGAAGCCGCCGAGCGCACCGCGCTGGCCGCGGTGAAGCAGGCTGAAGCCTCGGTCACCTCCTCGCGCATCAGCCTGGGCTATGCCGAAGTGACCTCGCCGATCAGCGGCGTGGCCAACAAGCAGCAGGTCACCGAAGGTGCCCTGGTCGGCCAGGGCGACGTGACCCTGCTGACCACCGTGGACCAGCTCGACCCGCTGTACGTGAACTTCTCGCTGAGCGTGGACGAACTGAGCCAGCTGCGTGCGCAGCAGGCCCGCGGCGCCCTGGCGCTGTCCGGCGATGGCAAGGCCACCGTCAACGTCAAGCTGGCCGATGGCACCGCCTACGGCGAAGCCGGCACGCTGGACTTCTCGTCCACCACGGTCGACCCGGCCACCGGTGCGGTTTCGCTGCGCGCGGTGCTGCCCAACCCGCAGAAGATCCTGCTGCCGGGTGCCTTCGTCAGCTTCCAGGCCAACCTGGGCGAACGCAACAACGCCTTCCTGATCCCGCAGCAGGCCCTGCAGCGTGACAGCGCCGGCGGCTTCGTGATGGTGGTCGGCGCCGACGGCAAGGTCGTGCGCAAGAACGTGAAGACCGAAGGCGCACAGGGCGGCAACTGGATGGTCAGCGACGGCCTGGCCGCCGGTGACAAGGTCGTGGTGGCAGGCGTGCAGAAGGTCAAGGAAGGGGCGCCGGCCACGGCCAAGCCCTGGACCCCGGGCCAGGATGCCAACGGCCAGCCCGCCGCCGGTGCAGCCCCGGCAGCCGCGGCTGCAGGCGGCGCCGAGAAGGCGCCGGCCAAGCCGGAGGCCGCCGACAAGGCCGAGCCTGCCGCCACCGAATCGAACAAGCAGTAACGGGAACCTTCCGTCATGCCTAAATTTTTCATCGAACATCCAGTCTTCGCCTGGGTGGTAGCGATCCTGATCTCGCTCAGCGGCGTGATCGCGATCCTCAACCTCGGCGTCGAGTCCTATCCCAACATCGCCCCGCCGCAGGTGACCGTCCAGGCCACCTACCCGGGCGCGAGCGCGGACACCACTGAAAAATCGGTTACCCAGGTGATCGAGCAGCAGCTGACCGGTATCGATCACCTGCTGTACTTCAGCTCGTCCTCGTCCTCCAATGGCCGTGCGCAGATCACCCTGACCTTCGAGACCGGTACCGATCCGGACATCGCCCAGGTGCAGGTGCAGAACAAGGTGTCGCTGGCCACGCCACGACTGCCTTCGGAAGTGACCCAGCAGGGCGTGGTGGTGGCCAAGGCCAACGCCGGCTTCCTGATGGTGGTCGGCCTGCGTTCGGACACCGGCACGATCAGCCGCGACGCCCTGAACGACATCGTCGGTTCGCGCGTGCTCGACCAGGTCTCGCGTATCCCCGGCGTCGGCAGCACCCAGCAGTTCGGTTCCGAGTACGCCATGAACATCTGGCTGAACCCGGAAAAGATGCAGGGCTACGGCCTGTCGGCCAGCGAAGTGCTGGCGGCAGTGCGCGCGCAGAACGTGCAGTTCGCGGCCGGTTCGCTGGGTTCGGATCCCTCGCCGGATGGCCACTTCACCGCCACGGTTTCGGCCGAAGGCCGCTTCAGCTCGCCTGAAGAGTTCGAGAACATCATCCTGCGGGCCAATGCCAACGGCTCGCGCGTGCTGCTCAAGGACATCGCCCGCGTCGCCTTCGGTGCCAACAACTACGGCTTCGATACCCAGTACAACGGCCAGGCCGCCGGTGCCTTCGCCATCCAGCTGCTGCCGGGCGCCAACGCCCTGAACGTGGCCGATGCCGTGCGCGCCAAGATGGACGAGCTGCAGCCGAGCTTCCCGGCCGGCGTCAGCTGGTTCTCGCCGTACGACAGCACCACCTTCGTCAAGATCTCCATCGAGGAAGTGGTCAAGACGCTGTTCGAAGCGGTGTTGCTGGTGTTCCTGGTGATGCTGATCTTCCTGCAGAACTTCCGCGCGACGATCATCCCCACCCTGGTCATCCCGGTGGCCCTGCTGGGCACCTTCCTGGGCATGTGGCTGATCGGCTTCACCATCAACCAGCTGACCCTGTTCGCGATGGTGCTGGCGATCGGCATCGTGGTCGATGACGCGATCGTGGTCATCGAGAACGTCGAACGCATCATGACCGAGGAAGGCCTGGCGCCGAAGCCGGCCACCCAGAAGGCGATGACCCAGATCACCGGCGCGGTGGTGGCCATCACCGTCGTGCTGGCCGCGGTGTTCATCCCCTCGGCCCTGCAGGGCGGTGCGGCCGGTGAGATCTACAAGCAGTTCGCGCTGACCATCGCCATCTCGATGGCGTTCTCCGCGTTCCTGGCGCTGGGCTTCACCCCGGCCCTGTGCGCGACCTTCCTCAAGCCGACCCACAACGACAACCCGAACATCGTCTACCGTACCTTCAACAAGTACTACGACAAGATCAGCGGGACCTACGTCGGCCACATCACCTCGGCGGTGAAGCACGCGCCGCGCTGGATGATCCTGGCCGTGGTGCTCACCGCACTGTGCGGCTTCCTGTTCACCCGCATGCCGGGCAGCTTCCTGCCGGAAGAAGACCAGGGCTACGCACTGGCCATCGTGCAGCTGCCGCCGGGCTCGACCAAGGGCCAGACCAACGAAGTCTTCTCGCAGATGCGCGGCATCCTGAAGGACCAGGAAGGCTACGAAGGCCTGATGCAGATTGCCGGCTTCAGCTTCGTCGGTTCGGGCGAGAACGTGGGCATGGGCTTCATCCGCCTCAAGCCGTGGGCCGACCGCAAGGTCACCGTGCCCGAGTTCATCCAGAACATGAACGGCGCGTTCTACGGCATCAAGGAAGCGCAGATCTTCGTGGTCAACCTGCCGACCGTGCAGGGCCTGGGCCAGTTCGGCGGCTTCGACATGTGGCTGCAGGACCGTGGTGGCCAGGGCTACGAACAGCTGACCCAGGCGCGCAACATCCTGCTGGGCAAGGCGGCGCAGGAAAGCGACAGGCTGACCGGCGTGCGCCCGAACGGCCTGGAAAACGCCCCGCAGCTGGCGCTGCATGTTGACCGCGTGCAGGCGCAGTCGATGGGCATGTCGGTGTCGGACGTGTACAGCACCATCCAGCTGATGCTGGCCCCGGTGTACGTCAACGACTTCTTCTACCAGGGCCGCATCAAGCGCGTGACCATGCAGGCCGACGCGCCGTACCGCACCGGCCAGGAATCGCTGAAGAGCTTCTACAGCCCCTCCAGCCTGACCACCAATGCCGACGGCACCAATGCCATGATCCCGCTGAACACGGTGGTCAAGTCGGAATGGGTGTCGGCACCGCCGTCGCTGAGCCGCTACAACGGCTACTCGGCCATCAACATCGTCGGCTCGCAGGCCCCGGGCAAGAGCTCGGGTGAAGCGATGACGGCGATGGAAGACATCGTCACCAACGACCTGCCGGCCGGTTACGGCTATGACTGGTCGGGCATGTCCTACCAGGAAATCCTGGCAGGCAACGCCGCGACGCTGCTGCTGGTGCTGTCGGTGGTGGTGGTGTTCCTCTGCCTTGCCGCACTGTATGAAAGCTGGTCGATCCCGGTGGCGGTGCTGCTGGTGGTGCCGCTGGGCGTGCTGGGTGCCATCGGCCTGTCGATGATCCGCGGCCTGCCCAACGACATCTTCTTCAAGATCGGCATGATCACGGTGATCGGCCTGGCCGCGAAGAACGCGATCCTGATCGTGGAGTTCGCGGTGGAACAGCGTGCCGCGGGCAAGACCCTGCGCGATGCCACCATCGAAGCGGCCCGCCTGCGTTTCCGCCCGATCCTGATGACCTCGTTCGCGTTCATCATGGGCGTGATTCCGATGGCCATCTCCACCGGTGCCGGCGCCAACTCCCGCCACGCCATCGGTACCGGCGTGATCGGCGGCATGCTGTTCGCCACCCTGCTGGGCCTGCTGATGATCCCGGTGTTCTTCGTGGTCGTGCGCCGCATGCTGGGCGACAAGCTGGATGAACCCTCCAAGGAGTTCATGGAGCGCCAGCGCGACGCCGAAGCCGCACACCGCCCGGATCGTTGATCCGGCGGTAGGCAGAAATGAAAAGGCCCCGGAGCGATCCGGGGCCTTTTTTGTTGCCGCTTTCCGTAGAGCCGAGCCCATGCTCGGCTGCTTTTGCCTTCTGTAGAGCCGGGCATGGGCTCGGCTCTACAGAAAGCGCAGGCCACGGCGCATCCACGCATGGCGTGGATCTACTGGTCGCGTGAGCCGAGCATGGGCTCGGCTCTACAGGCAACCCTGCCCCTCAGCGCAGCAGCGCGACCACGGCACACACCGCCACGATCACCAGCGCGGCCCACTGCATGGGCACGAAGAAGACATGATGCGGCGCCGCCTCGCCCTTCTGCCGCGGCGTGCGGTTCAACCACAGGCCCAGCAGCACGTTCACGGCCGCGCCAAGGCCCCCGCCCAGCAGCACCTGCTGCAGGGGAATGTTGCCCTTCGGGCCGTCGTGCGGGAAGAAGTAGGCCAGCAGCAGGATGCCTGCAATCGGCGTCACCAGCGTCATGAATCCCCAACCGCGATAGATCATCGTGCAGACCTTGATAAAAACGGCCTGCATTTTAGCGGGGCTTGCGCGCGCGATCGCTTTCTGTAGAGCCGAGCCCATGCTCGGCTGCCTGTACCGGAGCCGAGCATGGGCTCGGCTCTACAGATATCCAATGCCACGGCCCATCCACGCATGGCGTGGATCTACACACGGCCCAACGTCAGCGCGCATCCACGCACGGCCGCGCCGCCATTGCAGCGGCGCGGCCGCTTGAACTCAGCGCAGGCCCGTCTCGTTGCGGGCGATCACCAGGCGCTGGATTTCCGAAGTGCCTTCGTAGATCTCGGTGATCTTGGCATCACGGAAGTAGCGCTCCAGCGGCATTTCCTTGGAATAGCCCATGCCACCGTGGATCTGCACGGCCTGGTGGGTGATCCACATGGCCGCTTCGGACGCGGTGAGCTTGGCGATGGCCGCTTCGTTGCTGAAGCGCTTGCCCTCGCCCTTCACCCATGCCGCGCGCAGGGTCAGCAGCAGGGCCGCGTCCAGCTTGCACTTCATGTCGGCGATCTTGGCCTGGGTCATCTGGAAGGTACCAATGGCGGCACCGAAGGCCTTGCGGTCCTTCACGTATTCCAGGGTTGCCTCATAGGCCGCACGTGCGATGCCGATGGCCTGCGAGGCGATGCCGATGCGGCCGGCGTCGAGCACGCCCATGGCGATCTTGAAGCCCTCGCCTTCCTGGCCCAGCACGTCCTCGGCCTGGGCCACGTAATCGTTGAACTCGATCTCGCAGGTGGCCGAGGCGCGGATGCCCAGCTTCGGCTCGGTCTTGCCGCGGCCGAAACCGGCCTTGTCGGTGTCGACCAGGAACGCGGTGATGCCACGCGCGCCCTTGTCCGGCTCGCTCATCGCGAACAGCACGATGTACTTGGCCACCGGGCCGGAGGTGATCCAGCTCTTCTTGCCATTGATGACATAGGTACCGTCGGCCTGCTTGACCGCGCGGCAGCGCATCGCCGTGGCGTCCGAACCGGACTGCGGCTCGGTCAGGGCGAAGGCACCGATGGCCTCGCCTTCGGCGATCGCGCGCACGTACTTCTGCTTCTGCGCCTCGCTGCCATGGGTCAGGATGCCGTTGCAGAACAGCGAATTGTTGACCGACATGATCGTCGAATGCGCAGCATCACCGGCGGCGACCTCCACCATCGCCAGCACGTACGCAATCGGGTCCATGCCTGCGCCGCCGTATTCGGTCGGCACTTCGATGCCCATCAGGCCGTTCTCGCCCAGCAGGCGGATGTTCTCCAGGGGGAATTCGCCGGTGCGGTCATGGTGCTCCGCGCTCGGGGCGATCTTTTCCTGCGCGATGCGCCGCGCAACGTCCTGCAGCATCAACTGCTCTTCAGTAAAGCTGAAATCCACAACACCCTCCCAGGGACATGATGATATGGGCCACGCACAGCGTGCCCAGGTGCGCCGATTGTACCGGGGCCGGGCAACGGCGGCTGACTTGGGGGCGGTGGCGGCTTGACCGGGACAGGCGCCGTCGGCGAATATATCTCTATATCGCGATAGGTAGATATTCATGGATCTGGAAGACTGGTCGACCCGCCTGAAGGTGTTCGCCGACGCCACCCGTGTGCGCCTGCTGGCGCTGCTGGAACAGGAAGAGCTGACCGTGGCCGAGCTGTCGGCGATCACCCGGCTGGCGCAGCCGCGGGTGTCGACCCACCTGGCGCGCCTGAAGGAAGCGGGCCTGGTCCGCGACCGCCGTGCCGGCGTGTCGGCCTACTACCGCTTCGACGATGCCCAGCTGGACCCGGCGCAGCGCGCATTGTGGCATGCCTTGAGCAACGGAAGCGATGACCCGCTGCTGCGCCAGGATGCTGAACGCGTCGCTGCGGTGATGGCCAGCCGTGCCGCCGACCAGAACTGGGCCGACAGCGTGGCCGGCGACATGGAACGCCACTACTCGCCGGGCCGCACCTGGGAAGCGCTGGCACGCACGGCGCTGCCGCTGCTGGAAACCGGCGACGTGCTGGACATCGCCTCCGGTGACGGCGTGCTGGCTGAACTGGTCGCGCCGCACGCCAGCCGCTACGTGTGCATCGACACCAGCGCGCGCGTGGTGGCGGCCGCCAGCGAGCGCCTGCGCCGCCTGCCCAACGTGGAGGTGCGCGAGGGCGACATGCACGCCCTGCCCTTCAAGGACCGCACGTTCGATCTGGTGGTGCTGATGCACGCGCTGACCTATGCCAGCAAGCCAGCGCAGGCCGTGGCCGAGTCCGCGCGCGTGCTGCGCCCGGGTGGCCGCCTGCTGCTGTGCAGCCTGGCCCGCCACGAGCACAAGGCCGCAGTGGAAGCCTATGGCCACGTCAACCTCGGCTTCAGCGACAAGGAACTGCGCAAGTTCGTCGACAAGGCCGGCCTGCAGGTCTCCAGCCTGGAAACGGTGACCCGTGAAAAGCGCCCGCCGCATTTTGAAGTCATCTCGCTGATCGCCAACAAGCCCTGAGGTCGCCGTGTCCGCCCTGCCCTGGCTGCATCCCGAACGTGCCCATGCCCTGCTCGCCGCGCTGCGCGAGCGCATCCTGATCATCGATGGGGCGATGGGCACCATGATCCAGCGCCACGGCCTGCAGGAAGCGGATTACCGCGGCGAACGTTTCGCCGGGGGCTACGACCACAGCCATGGCCCCGGCTGCGACCACGGCACGCCGGAAGGCCATGACCTGAAGGGCAACAACGACCTGCTGCTGCTGACCCGGCCGCAGGTCATCGGCGATATCCACACCGCCTACCTCCTGGCCGGTGCGGACCTGGTGGAAACCAACACCTTCAACGCCACCTCGGTCAGCCAGGCCGACTACCACCTGGAACACCTGGTGTATGAGCTGAACAAGGCAGGCGCCGCCGTCGCGCGTGCCTGCTGCGATGCCGTGGAAGCAACCACGCCGGACAAGCCGCGCTTCGTCATCGGCGTGATCGGGCCGACCAGCCGTACCGCCTCGATCAGCCCGGACGTGAACGACCCCGGCTTCCGCAACACCAGTTTCGACGAACTCCGCGATACCTACCGCGAGGCCATCGAAGGTCTGATCGACGGTGGCGCCGACACCCTGATGGTTGAGACCATCTTCGACACGCTCAACGCCAAGGCCGCGCTGTATGCGCTGGAAGAGGCCTTCGATGCGCGCGGCGCACGCCTGCCGGTGATGATCTCCGGCACCATCACCGATGCCTCCGGCCGCACCCTGTCGGGGCAGACCGCCGATGCGTTCCATGCGTCGCTTGCCCACGCACGCCCGCTGTCGATCGGCCTGAACTGCGCGCTGGGTGCCGACGCCATGCGCCCGCACGTGGAAACCCTGTCCCAGGTGGCCGACTGCCACGTCAGCGCCCACCCCAATGCGGGCCTGCCCAATGCCTTCGGCGAGTACGACGAGACGCCCGAGGAAATGGCCGCCACCCTGCGCGGCTTCGCCGAGGATGGCCTGCTGAACCTGGTCGGTGGCTGCTGCGGCTCCACGCCCGACCACATCCGCGCCATCGCCGCGGCCGTGGCCGGCCTGCCGCCGCGCGCCCTGCCCGGCGCACAGGAGCAGCAGGCCGCATGAGCACTTCGCCCTATACCCGCCTGTCCGGCCTGGAACCGCTGGTCATCACCCCGGACCTGCTGTTCGTCAACGTCGGCGAACGCACCAACGTCACCGGCAGCGCGCAGTTCCGCAAGCTCATCAAGGAAGGCCGCTACGAAGAAGCGGTGGACGTGGCCCGCCAACAGGTGGCCAGCGGCGCGCAGATCCTCGACGTCAACATGGACGAGGGCCTGATCGATTCGGAAGCGGCGATGACCCGCTACCTCAACCTGATCATGTCCGAGCCGGACATCGCGCGCATTCCGGTAATGGTCGATTCCTCCAAGTGGAGCGTGATCGAGGCCGGCCTGAAATGCCTGCAGGGCAAGAGCGTGGTCAACTCGATCTCGCTGAAGGAAGGCGAGGCGCTGTTCCGCGAACACGCCCGCAAGGTGCTGCGCTATGGCGCCGCCGCGGTGGTGATGGCCTTCGACGAGGCCGGCCAGGCCGACACCTGCGCACGCAAGGTCGAGATCTGTACCCGCGCCTACCGCATCCTCGTCGATGAGATCGGCTTCCCGCCGCAGGACATCATCTTCGACCCCAACATCTTCGCCGTCGCCACCGGTATCGAAGAGCACGACAACTACGCGGTCGACTTCATCGAAGCCACCCGCATCATCAAGCAGACCCTGCCGCACTGCCATGTGTCCGGCGGCGTCTCCAACGTCTCGTTCTCGTTCCGCGGCAATGAGACGGTGCGCCAGGCCATCCACTCGGTGTTCCTCTACCACGCCATCGCCGCCGGCATGGACATGGGCATCGTCAACGCCGGCGCCATGCCGATCTACGACGAGCTGGAGCCGGAACTGCGCGAGCGCGTGGAGGATGTGATCCTCAACCGCCGCAGCGATGCCACCGAGCGCCTGCTGGAGATTGCCGAGCGCTACAAGGGCAAGAAGGGCGCGGCGAAAACCGAAGACCTCGCCTGGCGCGAAAAGCCGGTGGCACAGCGCCTGGCACATGCACTGGTGCACGGTCTGGATGCCTTCGTGGAAGAGGACACCGAGCTGGCACGACAGGCGTCCAGCCGCCCGTTGGACGTGATCGAAGGGCCGCTGATGGACGGCATGAACGTGGTCGGCGACCTGTTCGGCGCCGGCAAGATGTTCCTGCCGCAGGTGGTGAAGTCCGCGCGCGTGATGAAGAAGGCCGTGGCCTACCTGCTGCCCTACATCGAAGCGGAGAAGGCGCGCAGCGGCGACACCGCCCGCAGCAACGGCAAGATCATCATGGCCACGGTGAAGGGCGATGTGCACGACATCGGCAAGAACATCGTCGGCGTGGTCCTGGCCTGCAACAATTTCGAGGTCGTGGATCTGGGCGTGATGGTGCCGGCGCAGAAGATCCTCGACGCCGCGCGCGAGCACAACGCCGACCTGATCGGCCTGTCCGGGCTGATCACGCCCTCGCTGGAAGAAATGAGCCACGTGGCGCGCGAAATGGAGCGCCAGGGCTTCGACCTGCCGCTGCTGATCGGCGGCGCGACCACCTCGCGCGCGCATACCGCGCTGAAGATCGACCCGCACTACAAGGCGCCGACCGTCTGGGTGAAGGATGCCTCGCGCGCCGTCGGCGTGGCCCAGTCGCTGATCTCGCGCGATCTGCGCGAAGCCTTCGTCGCCGCCAACGAAGCCGACTACGCCGAAATCCGCGCCCGCCATCGCAACCGCGGCGATGCCAAGCGCCTGGTGTCGCTGGAACACGCGCGTGGGCAGAAGTTCCATGGTGACTGGGTGAACTACACACCGCCGGCACCCAAACTGCCGGGCCTGCATGTGTTCGATGACTACCCGCTGGCCGAACTGGTCGATTACATCGACTGGACGCCGTTCTTCCAGGCGTGGGAACTGGCCGGCAAGTACCCGGCCATCCTCACCGATGAGATCGTTGGCACCCAGGCCAGCGAGCTGTACCGCGACGCACGCGCGATGCTCGGCCGCATCGTCGGCGAGAAGTGGCTGCAGGCCAAGGCCGTGTTCGGGCTGTGGCCGGCCAACAGCGTCGGCGATGACGTGCGCGTGCAGCACCCGCAGGGCGAGACCACCCTGCACTTCCTGCGGCAGCAGGTGGACAAGCCGGCCGAGCGCCCGGACTTCTGCCTGGCCGATTTCATCGCGCCTGCCGACAGTGGCCGGCAGGACTGGATCGGCGCCTTCGCGGTGACCGCCGGCATCGGCATCGACGCCCACGTCGCGCGCTTCGAAGCCGACCACGACGACTACAACGCGATCCTGCTGAAAGCACTGGCCGACCGCTTTGCCGAAGCGCTGGCCGAGCGCCTGCACCAGCGCGTGCGCACGGAATTCTGGGGCTACGACCACGCCGAGACGCTGGACAACGAAGCCCTGATCGACGAAAAGTATCGCGGCATCCGTCCGGCGCCCGGCTATCCCGCCTGCCCCGAGCACAGCGAGAAACGCCGCCTGTTCGACCTGCTGCAGGCCGAGGCCAACGCCGGCATGGAGCTGACCGAAAGCTTCGCCATGCTGCCCACCGCCGCCGTGTCGGGCTACTACTTCAGCCACCCGCAGAGCCAGTATTTCGTGGTGGGCCGCCTCAGCCGCGAACAGGTCAGCGACTACGCCCGCCGCAAGGGCGTCGACCGCGCCCAGGCCGAGCGCTGGCTGGCCTCCAACCTCGACTACGATCCCGAATGAGGCGGTAGCGCTGGGCATGCCCCGGCGCCACGTGCATTATTCCCGCGATGACCGTTCCCGCCGCCCGCCTGTCCAGCTTCTACCTGTTCTATTACGCCGCGCTCGGCGCGTTCACGCCGTACTGGAGCCTGTTCCTGACCGCGCGCGGGATGAGCGTCACCGCCATCAGCGTGATGATGGGCCTGTGGTACGCCACCCGCGTGATCGCGCCCAGCACCTGGACATCACTGGCGGCGGCCTCGCCACGCCCGATCCGCCTGCTGCGGGTGGGTTGCGTGCTGACGCTGCTGAGTTTCGCGGTGTTCCTGCTGCCGCTGCCGCAGCCGTGGATGTACCCGGCGATGGTGGTGTTCTGCTTCTTCTACAACGCGGTGATGCCGCAGTTCGAGTCGATCACCCTCACCCACCTGGGCAGCGACAGCCATCGTTACGGGCTGATCCGGGTCTGGGGCTCGCTGGGCTTCATCGCCATCGTCACCCTGTTCGGCTGGCTGATCGAAGGCGACGGCAGCGGCAGCCGCGCCGGGCTGCTGCCGTGGATGATGCTGCCGCTGTTCGCCCTGCTGGTGGCTTCGGCCTTCAGCAACCAGTACGCACGCGGCATCGGCAAGGCCGAGGGCGACGCCAGCGGTTTCTGGCAGATCGTGCGCCGGCCGCCGGTGCTCGCGTTCTTCCTGGCCGCGTTCATGGAACAGCTGTCGTTCGGGCCGTACTACACGTTCTTCTCGGTCTACATGGATCACCACGGCTACCGCACCTCGACCCTCGGCCTGTTGTGGACCATCGGCGTGGTGTTCGAGGTGGGCGTGTTCTTCACCATCGGCCGCTTCTTCCGCCGCTACGACGCTAGCTGGATGCTGCTGATCGCGCTGGTCAGCTCCTGCCTGCGCTGGGCGGTCACCGCATTGTTCCCGGAGAACCTGCCGGTGATGCTGCTGGCGCAGACCGCACATGCGCTGGGCTTCGCCGCCTTCTTCGCCGCGGCCATGCAGATGCTGGCGACCTATTTCCCGGGCCGGCTCAACGGCCACGGCCAGGGCCTGCTGTACGGTTTCTCGTCCGGTGTCGGCGGCGTGCTGGGCGCACTCATCGCCGGCCAGCTGTGGCCCATCGACAACGGCCGCACCGCGTTCCTCGCCGGCAGCGGCTTTGCCCTGGTCGGCGCCCTGCTGTGCTTCTTCGCGCTGAGCCTGCCG
This sequence comes from Stenotrophomonas sp. PFBMAA-4, assembly GCF_030053215.1. Taxonomy (NCBI): domain Bacteria; kingdom Pseudomonadati; phylum Pseudomonadota; class Gammaproteobacteria; order Lysobacterales; family Lysobacteraceae; genus Stenotrophomonas; species Stenotrophomonas sp. PFBMAA-4. The sequence goes on from NZ_JASGBW010000005.1 coordinate 173,768, forward strand.
TTGATCCGCGCGCGGCGCAGCGCCACCGGCACGCACTGACGAAAACGCCGGGCAATGCCCGGCGTCCTCGTCATCCTGCAGGCCTGCTTACCAGACCAGGTCGTCCGGCACCTGGAACTGCGGATCCGCATACGGATCTTCTTCGGCCGGTGCATTCGGATCGACCTTCAGCGCCACCGATGCGGCGAACACGGCCTCCGACTGCGCCAGCAGCTCGGCGGTCACCAGCAGGTAACGGCCGTTGAGCTGCACCACGCCCAGCTCACCCGCATTGAGCGCGGTCAGCTGCGCGGCGGTCACGTAGATGCGCTTGATCTTGCCGCCGTAGGGGAAGTGACGGGCGATGTCGGCCGCCTCGTCATTGAGCCCCTTGTCCTTCAGCAGTTCTTCCAGCTTGGCCTTGGCCTCGCGGCGCTGGCGCGCTTCTTCCTGCTTCAGGCGCTCGGTCTCGATGCGCTCTTCTTTTTCCTTCTGCGCGCGGATGGCGTAGGCCTTGGCCAGGTCCATCTCTTCGGCAGTGCGCGGCTTGCGCGGGCCCTGCTGGCCCGGGCCACGCGACGGGCCGGGCTTGCCGGCACCACCACGGCCATGGCCACGACGCTCGCCGGGCTTGTGTTCGCCCTTGCCAGCGCCCTGCGGCCTTGCATTGCCATCACCATTGCCACCCTTGCCCTGCGGGCGGCCATCACGGCGGGGGGCATCGTTCTTGCGCTCGGGCTTGGGTGCCGGCTTGAAGCCCAGGCCCATCAGCTGGTCGCGGAGGGTATCGCTCATAGGAATCGGATCAGTAGTGCGGCGGCGGCGGCTCGCTCGCCGGATCGGAAGAATTCAATGCGTTGCGGACCTTGCCCAGGTCTTCCAGCAGCACGCGCAGCACATCGGCATTGCGGCTGCCCTGCATGCTTGCAGCGGCCAGCGCATCGCTCAGTTCGGCCAGCGCGTGTTCCTGGAAGGACACGCGCATCTCCAGTTCGACCAGGCGCGCTTCAAGCGCCTGCTCACGTTCACTCGGCAACTCAGACATGCAACGAACGCCCCCGGCCAATGCCGTAATAAGCCAGGCCGGCAGCCTCGACCTCGGACGGGTCGTACAGGTTGCGGCCATCGAACACCACCGCGTCCTTCAGCTGCGAACGCAGCGCCTGGAAATCGGGGCTGCGGAACTGCTTCCACTCGGTCACCACGACCACCGCAGCGGCGCCCTGCAGGGCCTCGTCGGCACTGCCGCAGAACACCAGGTCGTCGCGCTGCCCGAAGATGCGCTGCGCTTCATGGGTGGCTTCCGGGTCGTAGGCACGCACCGTCGCACCGGCGTCCCACAGCTGGGCCAGCAGGCGGCGGCTGGATGCCTCGCGCATGTCGTCGGTATTGGGCTTGAAGGCCAGGCCCCACACCGCAAACGTCTTCCCACGCAGGCTCGCGCCCGCATCCGTGCCGTAATGGCGCTGGATGAGTTCGAACAGGTGGCCCTTCTGCGCATCATTGACCGCTTCCACGGCGTTGAGCAGCTTCGGCTCCAGGCCGTACTGCTGCGCCGTGCTGGCCAGCGCCTGCACATCCTTGGGGAAGCACGAGCCACCGTAGCCGGCGCCCGGGTAGATGAAGTGCCAGCCGATGCGCGGGTCCGAGCCGATGCCCTGGCGGACCTGCTCGATGTCGGCGCCGACGCGCTCGGCGATGTTGGCGATTTCGTTCATGAACGAAATCTTGGTCGCCAGCATCGCGTTGGCCGCGTACTTGGTCAGCTCGGCCGAACGCACGTCCATTTCCACCACGCGGTCGTGGTTGCGGTTGAACGGTGCATACAGGCGGCGCATCACCGCCACCGATTCGGCGCTGGTGGCGCCGATGATGATGCGGTCCGGGCGCATGCAGTCAGCCACCGCATCGCCTTCCTTCAGGAACTCAGGGTTGGACACCACGTCGAAGGCGATGTCCGCGCCACGCGCGGAAAGCTCGGCGGCGATCGCTGCACGCACCTTGTCGGCGGTGCCCACCGGCACCGTCGACTTGTTGACCACCACGGTCGGCACGCTCATGTGCCGGCCGATGGTGCGGGCCACGGCCAGCACGTACTGCAGGTCGGCGCTGCCATCCTCGTCCGGCGGCGTGCCGACGGCGATGAACACCACCTGCCCATGGCCGATGGCGGCTGCGGCATCGGTGGTGAACGCCAGCCGCGACGCGGCGTGGTTGGCCTTCACCATCGGCTCCAGGCCCGGCTCGTAGATCGGGATGATGCCCTGGTTGAGGCCGTCCACCTTGGCCTGGTCGATATCGACGCAGACCACCTGGTGGCCGGCATCGGCCAGGCAGGTCCCTGTCACCAGACCGACGTAGCCGGTACCGAAAATCGCAACGCGCATGTCCGTGCTGACTCCTGGGGGCTTACGGCAGAACGCCCAGCAGCTCGACGTCGAAGGTCAGCGTGGCGTTCGGGCCGATCGGGCCACCCGGGGTGCCGTTCTCGCCATAGGCCAGGTCGCCCGGGATCCAGAAGCGGTACTTGGAACCGACCGGCATCAGGGCCACGCCCTCGGTCCAGCCCTTGATGACCTGGTCCAGGCCGAACTCGGCCGGGCCACGGCTGGCGGAGCTGTCAAACACGGTGCCGTCCAGCAGCTTGCCTTCGTAGTTCACGCGCACCTTGCTGCTCGGCAGCGGGCGCTCGCCGCTACCCGGGCGGATCACCTGGTACTGCAGGCCCGAGGCGGTGGTCACCACGCCCGGCTGGGTCTTGTTCTTGGCCAGGAACGCGTTGCCTTCCTGACGGTTGGTCTGCGCAGCCTGGGCGGCCTTGGCCTGCATTTCAGCCTGCTTGGTGCTCATGAACGACTGGATGGTGGCCGTCGCGTCAGCTTCGGTCATCTTCGGCTGGCCCTTGCTCAGAGCGGTGCTGATCGCGTCAAACAGCGAGGCCGTATCGATGTCGTCCTTCAGCTGCGCCAGCGACGGGCCGACCGAGTAGGAGCCGATCATCTGAGCGACCTTGACGCGGTCGACCTTGGCCGGCTGCGAGCCCGGTGCCATGCCCGGAACCTGCTGGCCGTTGCGGGCCATCACGACCTGGCGCAGGGCCGCGTCGGTGGCCTTGGCCTGGTCCTGGGTGATCTGCGGCTGCAGGCCTTCGAACGAACGCTCGACGGCGGTGCGCAGTGCGGCCACGTCGATTTCATCGGCGATCGGTGCGAACGACTTGGCCACATCCAGACCGATGGCGTAGCCGAGCTTCTGCTTGGGGGAATTCAAGGTTGCGGTCTCCTTGGCGGCCGCCGGTGCGGCCGGTTGTTGCGACAGGGCAGCACCAGAGGTGCCCATCGCCAGAATCAGAACCGACGCCGCTGCGCCGCGCATTCCCATCTTCATTCGCTGCATTCCTGGAAGTGTCTGGGCGCCGACGTCGGCGCGAAAGCAATCATTGTCGCACGCACGCCGGAGATGTCGAGGCGTGCGTGCCGTCATTCAATGGGTGGCCGGCGCAGCCAGCGCCTTGTCGATGGCCGCTTTCAGCTGCGGATCATCCGGAGTGACCTTGCTGGCGAACTGGGCAATGACCTTGCCATCGCGGCCCACCAGGTACTTGTGGAAGTTCCAGCCCGGGGCAACGCCGGTGGCAGCGGTCAGGCGCTGGTACAGCGGCGTGGCCTCGGCACCGACCACGTGCACCTTCTCGAACATCGGGAACTTGACGCCGTAGGTCAGCGTGCAGAAATCCTGGATCTGCTTCTCATCGCCGGGCTCCTGGCCCTTGAAATCATTCGACGGGAAGCCGAGCACGGCAAAGCCCTTGCTGGCGTACTGCTTGTGCAGCGCCTCCAGGCCTTCGTACTGCGGGGTGTAGCCACACTTGCTGGCGGTGTTGACCACCAGCAGCACCTGGCCGTGGTAGCGCTTTTCCAGGTTGACCTGCTGCTTGCCGGCCAGCGGGCGGTAGCTGACATCCAGCAGGTCGGCGGCCAGGGCGCTGGCCGACCCGGCCAGGCCGAAGGCCAGCACGGTCAACAGGGACAGGCCGCGAAGGCGGCGCGGGAGAGCAGTCGGCAGAGGCATGAGGGTCGTTCCGCGGTAGCTGTTTCAGGGCTCCGGCCAGCTCCGGCCGGGAATCGGCCGAACTATAGCACCGGGGCCCGGAGCGCCTGCCGTTGCAGGGGCCGCCTCACTTTGCGCGGCGTGGCGGCTGCCGCCCCTGGGGCCCGCCATCGCACCGCCGATGACATAGCATCGATGTTGCTGAATGGAAGCGGGTCCGGAAAACACGGTTGTGCGAAGCCCGTTATCCAATCAGATCAATAACTTGAAGAAATATTGCGGTCCCGTGACCACCCCTGCCATCAGTTGGGTTGCAGCGGGTCTTGCACGACAGCGTGCCGGTGTTATAGTTGCATACAACACCAGTCACCTGAGACAGGGGGGAAACCATGAACATCCAGATGCGCCGCCGCCATGCCGCCCCTGCGGTCACGGCCGTATCCACGCTGTTGGCCCTGCTCTGGCTGGCCCTGCCGGCACCGCCGGCGCCCTCCTCCTCCCCCGACAACACCCCGCAGGACGCAGCACCCTTCACGGCCGGGAACGCCGAACCCTCTCCCCCTCCCCCGCGTCGGCTGCACAGCTCCCTGTCCATGCCGTACTTCTCGTTCGCACAGCCGCTGACCCCACGGAGCTGAATATGAGCGACATCCAGTGGAGCGACGGCGCTCCCATCTACCGCCAGCTGAAGGAGCGCGTGATCGCCATGATGCTCGACGGAATCCTCAAGCCGGGCGACGCCCTGCCTTCGGTGCGCCAGGTGGCCGCCGACTACCAGCTCAATCCCATCACCGTTTCGCGCGCCTACCAGGAACTGGCCGATGAAGGCCTGGTCGAGAAGCGCCGCGGCCTGGGCATGTTCATGACCGAGCAGGCCGCCACGCAGCTGCGCAGCAGCGAGCGTGAGCGCTTCCTCAATGAAGAATGGCCGGCGGTCCTGGAGCGCATCCAGCGCCTGGGCCTGAGCCTCGACGAATTGCTGCCCCAGGGGAAGATCTGATGAGTACCGTCGCAAGCGAAGCCGTCATCACCGCAAAGGGCCTGCGCAAGGCCTACAAGAACACCATTGCCCTCGACAACGCCAGCTTCTCCATTCCCGCAGGCCGCATCGTCGGCCTGATCGGGCCCAATGGCGCCGGCAAGACCACCGCACTGAAGGCCATCCTCGGCCTGACCTCGGTGGAGGGCGAGCTGTCGGTGCTGGGCCGCGACCCGCGGGCGCACCGCGATGAACTGATGAAGGACATCTGCTTCATCGCCGACGTAGCCGTACTGCCACGCTGGCTGAAGGTGCGCGAGGCCATCGATTTCGTGGCCGGCGTGCACCCGCGCTTCGACCGCGCCCGCTGCGAACGCTTCCTGGCCAACACCAAGCTGCAGCCCAGGCAGCGCGTGCGCGAGCTGTCCAAGGGCATGATCGTGCAGCTGCACCTGGCCCTGGTGATGGCCATCGATGCCCGCATCCTGGTGCTGGACGAGCCGACCCTGGGCCTGGACATCCTGTACCGCAAGGAGTTCTACCAGCGCCTGCTGGAGGACTACTTCGACGAGCAGAAGACGATCATCGTCACCACCCACCAGGTGGAAGAGATCGAGCACATCCTCAGCGACGTGATGTTCATCCGCGATGGCCGCGTGGTCCTCAGCGCGGAGATGGACGAGGTGGGCGAACGCTACACCGAGCTGCTGGTGGGTGCAGACCAGCTGGAAACCGCCCGCGCACTGAAGCCGATCGACGAGCGCGCCCAGGCCTTCGGCAAGACCGTGCTGCTGTTTGACGGCGTGCCGCGCAGCCAGCTTTCCACCCTGGGCGAGACCCGCAACGCGGGCTTGGCCGATCTGTTCGTCGCTGTCATGAAGGGGACCTACGCATGAATGCCGTCAACCATCCGGTCAGCCCCGCAGGCACCCTGCGCTGGCTGCTCAAGCGCGAATACTGGGAGAACCGCGGCGGCTTCCTGTACGCCCCGCTGATCGCCGGCATCGTCTCGCTGCTGATGAGCGCGGTGGGCATCGGCCTGGGCCTGTTTGCCCTGCACCGCGCCGCCCGCGACGGCGGCCTGCACGTCGATGGCGAGGACGTGAACATCAACGGCCTGGACCTGGCCCTGCTGACCCAGAAGATCAGCGCCAAGGACATGGCCGACCTCGGCAACGGCCTGGACCTGACCCTGCTGCTCAGCTCCACCTGGCCCTTCCTGGTGCTGGCCTTCGTGGTGTTCTTCTACTGCCTCGGCGCCCTCTACGACGACCGCCGCGACCGCAGCATCCTGTTCTGGAAGTCGCTGCCGCTGTCGGACACCCAGACCGTGCTATCCAAGGTGATCAGCGCCCTGGTCATCGCGCCGCTGGTGGCCACCCTGGCCGCCGTCGCCACCATGTTCGGCTTCCTGCTGATCATCAGTATCGTCGCGGTCACCCACGGCGGCAGCCCGACCACGCTGATCTGGGGCCCGGCCAGCCCGGTGTCCCTGAGCGCCGGCCTGCTCGCCGCCATCCCGGTGTACGCGCTGTGGGCGCTGCCGACCGCCGGCTGGCTGCTGCTGTGCTCGGCCTGGGCCAAGAGCAAGCCGTTCCTGTGGGCGGTCATGCTGCCGCTGTTCGCCGGCATCATCGTCAGCACCACCAAGCTGATGCATGTGTTCGACATGACCACCGGCTGGTTCTGGCAGCACATCGTCGCCCGCCTGCTGCTGGGCACGGTGCCCGGCGTGGACCTGGTCTACCGCCTCAGCGCGAACGACAAGGCCAAGAACGTCGAGTCGCTGGCCGCGCTGATGAGCCCGGCCGAGCAGCTGAAGACCCTGGCCATGCCCGACCTGTGGATCGGTGCAGCGTTCGGCGTCGCCTTCATCATCCTGGCCATCCGCCTGCGCAAGCGCGCCGGCGAAATCTAATCCCTTCCCGGAGAGACCACCATGCGTACCCTGCTCGCCTGTAGTGCCCTGTTGCTGCTGTTGCCGCTGTCGGTGCAGGCCGCCGACGCACCGAACTGCAAGCTCTCCGCGCCGCGCTCGCTGAAGCTGGACACGGCCGGTGCCAAGGCCGTGGTGTTCGAGGTCAACCAGCACGACCTGAAGGTGGTCGCCAATGCCGGCGGTGGCCAGCTGGAAGGCCGCGCCTGCGCGTCCAGCCAGGAGCTGCTGGACCAGCTGCGGCTGGACCAGCGCCGCGAAGGCGACAAGCTGGTGGTCAGCCTGCGCCGTGACAGCCGGCCCGGCATCAGCCTGGGCAACTTCCATGCCTGGCTGGACATCCGTGGCAGCGTGCCGGACAACCTGCCGCTGCAGTTCCGCATCGGTTCCGGCGATGCCAGCGTGGACAACGCGCAGTCGCTGAGCATGGATGTCGGCTCCGGTGATGGCATCGCCCGCGGCACGCGGGGCAGCGTGCATGCTGCGGTCGGCTCGGGCGACCTGGACATCGACGGCGCCGCATCGCTGAACCTGCTGTCGCTGGGTTCGGGCGACGTCAAGGCCCGCAACATCGGCGGCGACGCCGTGGTCGGCACCGTCGGTTCGGGTGATCTGAAGATCGGCGACGTGCGCGGCAACGCGCGGCTGGAAACGGTCGGCTCGGGCGACATCGGCTTCCGCCAGGTGAAGGGCAACGTGGAGATCGGCGTGGTCGGCTCCGGCGACGTGGACATCGACCAGACCGGCGGCAACGTGCACGTACGCAGCCACGGCTCGGGCGACATCACCGTCAACGGCGCCGGCGGCAACCTGACCGTCGACCACAGTGGCAGCGGTGACGTCCGCCATCGCGACATCGGCGGCAAGGTCACCCTGCCGCGCGGCAAGTAAGCCATCCATCCATTGCCTTGAGGAGAACGCCATGAACCTGCTGCGCCTGATGCCTGCCGTCCTGCTGTGCCTGCCGCTGATCGCCTGTGGCGGCACGTCCTCGTCTTCCTCTTCGCCGTCGGACACGTCGCCGGGCAAGGCCGTGGCCGATGCCACCGGCGAGATCGGCAAGAGCGTCAAGGAAGCCACCGACAAGGCCCGTGAGGAAATCGCCAAGGGCAACATCAAGATTTCCTCGGACAAGCAGCCGCGTGCGGAGATCACCCCGGATGGCCGCCTGCTGATCGCCGGCAAGGAAGTGGAGACCACGCCGGCACAGCGTCGCCAGCTGCTGGACTATCGCGGCCATATCGCCGGCATCGCCCAGGACGGCATGGAGATCGGCGTGGCCGGTGCCAAGCTGGGCGCCAGCGCCGCCAGCGAAGCGATCAAGGGCGTATTCAGTGGCGACACCGACGGCATCGAGAAGCGCATCAATGCCGAAGCCGAGAAGATCGAAGCCCAGGCCAAGCAGCTGTGCAACCGGCTGCCGGCGATGCTGGCCAGCCAGCAGGCACTGGCCCGCGACCTGCCGGCGTTCCAGCCCTACGCCACCATGGACCAGCGCGACATCGACGACTGCAACACCAACACCGTGGTCAACCGCTGACCCTGTGACACTTCGCCGCACCCGGCCGGCAACCTGACCCGTTGCCGGCCGTGCCGGGCCGCCCGGGCTTACAATGGCGGCCCCCGATGCACCCGATAGAACCGCCATGAAAAAGCTGTTGCTGCTGCTGGTCGCCCTGCTCTGCCTGGGCCTGGCCGGCTGCGACCAGGACTACCGCAACCACCGCGCCGAGCGCGGCAAGCCCAAGATCTCCGTCAGCGAAAGCATGGTGACGGTGCGCCGCCAGCCGGCGCCGAACATCATCATCCTGCCCGACGGCACGATGAAGGTGGACGAGATCCAGATCCCGCTGAACGATGGCCAGCGGCAGATGCTGCAGACCATGTTCGGCAAGCTGCAGGTGCTGCGCCAGAACACCCTGGTGGCGGCCCCGGCCGATCCGAACATGCAGCCGGTGAAGATCCAGCCACCGGAGGGCACGGAGGTGATTCCGCCGGACCTGGTGCAGACCATTCCGGAGTTCAAGGACTACACCGAGACCTTCGGCAACATCGTCGCCGACCGCCGCTGATACGAAAAACGCCGCCCCAGGGGCGGCGTTTTCGTTTGATGCGTGGATGCCGCCAGATCAGCCGCCGGCACCACCACCGCCGGCCTGGATGCCACCGGCGGTCAGCGCGGTCGGGTCCAGCAGGCGGCGCAGTTCGGCCTCGTCCAAGCCACTGTCCTCCAGCGCCACATCCAGCACCGGGCGCTGTTCCTTGTAGGCCCGCTTGGCGATGGCCGCCGCCTTCTCATAGCCGATGATCGGGTTCAGCGCGGTCACCAGGATCGGATTGCGCGCCAGCGCCTCGGCCACGCGGTCCTCGCGCACCTTCAGCCCCTTGATGGCGCTGTCGGCCAGCAGGACGGACACGTTGGCCAGCAGGCCGATGCCATCCAGCAGGTTCACCGCGATCAGCGGCAGGGTGACATTGAGCTGGAAGTTGCCGGTCTGCCCGGCCACGGTGATCGCGGTGTGGTGGCCGATCACCTGCGCGCAGGCCATCACGGTCGCCTCGGGAATGACAGGGTTGACCTTGCCCGGCATGATCGAGCTGCCCGGCTGCAGGGCCGGCAGTTCGATCTCGCCCAGCCCGGCCAGCGGACCGGCGTTCATCCAGCGCAGGTCGTTGGCGATCTTGATCAGGGCCACGGCCAGGGCATTGAGCTGGCCGGACAGTTCCACGGCATCGTCCTGCGCGGCCAGGCCTTCAAACTTGTTCGCCGCGCTGTCGAACTTGACTCCGGTGTGCTGCTTGAGGGCCTTGGCCACCTGCTCGCCGAAGCGCGGATCGGCATTGATGCCGGTGCCGATGGCGGTGCCGCCCAGCGGCAGGCGACGCACGCGCTTGAGGCTGTCTTCGATGCGCTCCTGTGCCGAGGCCAGCTGCGCCGACCACGCGCCAAATTCCTGCTCGAAGGTCAGCGGCATCGCATCCATCAGGTGGGTACGGCCGGTCTTGACCACCTTGCGCAGGCTGCGGCCCTTCTTGTCCAGGGTCTTGCGCAGGTGCACCAGCGCCGGCAGCAGGTGCTCGTGCACGGCCAGCACCGCCGACACGCGCAACGCCGTCGGGATCACATCATTGGAGCTCTGCCCCTGGTTGACGTGGTCGTTGGGATGCACCGCGGTCTTGCCCGCCTTGCCGGCACGGTTGGCCAGGGTGGCGATGACCTCGTTGGCATTCATGTTCGAGGAGGTACCCGAACCGGTCTGGTAGACGTCGATGGGAAAATGCGCGTCCCACTGACCGGCCGACACTTCGGCGGCGGCCACCTGGATGGCCTTGGCCACGACCTTGGGCAGGTGGCCCAGCTCGGCGTTGACGCCGGCGGCAGCGCCCTTCACCAGGCCCAGGGCACGGATGAAACCGCGCGGCATGCGCTGGCCCGAGACCGGGAAGTTCTCCACGGCACGCTGGGTCTGCGCGCCCCACAGGGCGTCGGCAGGTACCTGCAGTTCACCCATGCTGTCGTGTTCGATACGGAACGTCGCGGTTCCACCCTTGCTTGCAGCTTTGCTCATTGCATCAACTCCGCACTACTTCTGTTGGGGAAAGGGAAGCGGCGGCTGGCAGCGGGTCGCTTCCCGGGGCTGGCGGCTGTGCCAACGATACTCCCTTGTCCGCAGCAGGGGACAACGCCGATGGGCCGCAGCGTCCGATCGGTAGCGCCGGGCCATGCCCGGCGAGCGCGAAGCGCGGCAGCCCGCAGCGTCGTAGAATATGGCCCCCGCCGCTCGCCCCAGCCCTGCCGACATGTCCGATTACGCCCTGCTCGCCCTGTCCCCGCTCGATGGCCGCTATGCCGGCAAGGTCGACGCCCTGCGCCCGATCTTCTCCGAGTACGGCCTGATCAAGGCCCGCATCACGGTCGAGGTCGAGTGGCTGCTGGCCCTGGGCGCCGAGCCGGGCATCGTCGAACTGGCCGCGTTCTCCGAGGCGGCCACCACCCGCCTGCGCGCCCTCGCCGCCAACCTCACCCCGGCCCAGGCTGCGCGCGTGAAGGAGATCGAGCGCACCACCAACCATGACGTCAAGGCGGTGGAGTACTTCATCAAGGAACAGCTGAAGGACGACGCCGAGCTGGCCCCGGCGCTGGAGTTCGTGCACTTCGCCTGCACCAGCGAGGACATCAACAACCTCAGCTACGGCCTGATGCTGGAACAGGCCCGCCGCGAAGTGCTGCTGCCGAGCCTGGACGGCGTCGCCGCCACCCTGCGCACCCTGGCCCACGCCCAGGCCGCACAGCCGATGCTGTCGCGCACCCACGGCCAGACCGCCTCGCCGACCACCCTGGGCAAGGAGCTGGCCAACGTGGTCGCCCGCCTGGAGCGCCAGCGCCGGCAGATCGCCGCGGTCGAGCTGACCGGCAAGATCAACGGCGCGGTGGGCAACTACAACGCCCACGTGGCCAGCTACCCGGACGTGGACTGGCCGGCCTTCGCCGAGCGCTTCGTGACCAGCCTGGGCCTGGTGTTCAACCCGTACACCACGCAGATCGAGCCGCACGACAACATCGCCGAGATCGGCGATGCCGCGCGCCGCGCCAACATCATCCTGATCGACCTGGCCCGCGACATCTGGGGCTATATCTCGCTGGGCTACTTCAAGCAGCGCCTGAAGGAAGGCGAAGTCGGTTCGTCGACGATGCCGCACAAGGTCAACCCGATCGATTTCGAGAATGCCGAGGGCAACTTCGGCATCGCCAACGCGCTGTTCGAGCATTTCAGCGCGAAGCTGCCGATCAGCCGCTGGCAGCGTGACCTGACCGATTCCACGGTGCTGCGCGCACTGGGCACCGCCTTCGGCCACGGCCAGGTGGCGCTGGATTCGCTGGCCAAGGGCCTGGGCAAGCTGGAAGTGAACCCGCAGCGCCTGGATGCCGATCTGGACGCGGCCTGGGAAGTGCTGGCCGAGGCCGTGCAGACGGTGATGCGCCGCCACGGCCTGCCGAACCCGTACGAGCAGCTGAAGGCGCTGACCCGTGGGCAGGGCATCACGGCGGAGTCGATGCGGGCGTTCGTGGAGACGCTGGCGTTGCCGGAGGATGCCAAGCAGTCGCTGCGTGAGATGACCCCGGGCAGCTACACGGGCCTGGCTGAGGCGCTGGCGAAGAAGATCTAAGGGGTTTTCCTTGCGGCGGCGGCCGCGGGCGCTGCCTGCGGCAGGCAACTGCAACAGCAACTGCTAACGTCAAACATGGGGGCTCGTAGGCGCCATCCATGGCGCCTGCGGTCCCGCGAACCCAACCCGCCCCACCTCTGACAGTTTCCCGGTGACGGATGAGTAGATCCACGCCATGCGTGGATGACGTTGTCGGGACGGAATTTGAAAGAGGGACGCGGCTTCGCCGCGTCCCTCTTTGTTTTTGGGCGCCTGACAATTCCGGTTTCCGGTGGAGGATGCTCATGTAGATCCACGCCATGCGTGGATGAACTTGCTCGGGAAAGCTCCATCCACGCATGGCGTGGATCTACAGTCGCATGAACGACAGCACGAGCAAGCGCAGCGCGCGACCCGCGTTGCCTTTGCTTTTCTTCTTCCATTCCGTGGCGGGCCGCGGAGGAAACTGTCAGGGGCCGGGCGGGTGGGCTGCGCGGGGGTGTCCGCGGCATGGATGCCGCGGCCAAGCCCCCAGGGATGGGTTCACGGCGTCCCCCGCGCAGCCCACCCGCCCGGCCCAGCCCATGAACCCAGCGCATTCCGCGACCAACCACACCGCCACGAGGGGCTCCGCCGTTGGCCGGAACCCCCGCGACAAACCCGCGCACGTGCGCAATCCCCACGAACGGCGGACAATGGAGATCTCAGGCGGCCCGCCACGCCGCCCCTCCCGCTTTCCGCTGCAAGGAATCCCCCATGGCCGCCCGCAAGTCCACCGCTCCCCTCATCGAAGTCACCGCCCGCCCCGGCAAGCCGCTGGGCATGGCCCCGGCCACGTTCCTGCGCGACTTCTGGCAGAAGCGCCCGCTGCTGATCCGCAATGCCTTCCCCGATTTCCAGACCCCGGTGCAGCCGGAAGACCTGGCCGGGCTGGCCTGCGAGGAAGGCGTGCTGGCGCGCCTGATCCAGCACGACAAGGCCCAGGACGGCTGGCGCGTGCGCAGCGGCCCGTTCCAGGAAGAGGTGTTCCCCGCCCTGCCCGACCGCGACTGGACCCTGCTCGTGCAGGACGTCGACAAGTGGGACCCGGACGTGCGCGCCCTGATCGAGCACTTCAGCTTCCTGCCGCGCTGGCGCATGGATGACGTGATGATCAGCTTCGCCGCCACCGGTGGCTCGGTCGGCGCCCACGTCGACCAGTACGACGTGTTCCTGCTGCAGGCCCACGGCCACCGCCGCTGGCAGATCGACGCCAGCGAATCGATCAAGGGCAAGCGGCCCCCGCTGGGCTTCCGCCCGGACGTGGAACTGAAGCTGCTGCAGGTGTTCAAGCCGACCCACGACTGGGTGCTGGCGCCGGGCGACATGCTGTATCTGCCGCCGAACGTGCCACACCACGGCGTGGCCGAAGACCCCTGCCTGACCTTCTCCTTCGGCATGCGTGCGCCGGCCTCGGCCGAGCTGATCAGCGACTACCTGGACACGCTCATCGCCGATGCCGACGAGAACATCCGTTACCAGGATCCCGACCTGAAGGTCCCGGCCGATCCGAACGAAATCGATACAGTGGCGATGGCACGGGTGATCACCGCGCTCAACGCCATCCGCATGAACGACCCGGACAAGCTGGGCGACTGGTTCGGCCGCTTCATCACCACCTACCGCGCGGCGGGCGAAGTGATGGCCCACCAGGCGGCACCGGCACCGGAAGAAGTGGTGCAGGCGCTGGCTTCGGGCCTGCTGCTGCAGCGCCACCCGTGGGCACGCCTGGCCTGGCGCCGGGCCAAGCGCGGCGCCAGCCTGTATGTCAGCGGCCAGGATTTCGCCCTCCCGGTGAAGGACGCACAGCGTCTGGCCGGCGCCGAGCAGCTGGACGCGGCGGCCTACCGTGGCCTGTCCGACAAGGGCCGCGCGGTACTGCAGCAGCTGCTGGTCGGCGGCGTGTTCCAGCTGATCGACCCGAACGAGGTGTTTGACGCCGAGGACGAGGACGAAGGCGAGGACGCCGCAGTGCTGGGCGAAGTGGTCGAAGGCCACGACCAGGTGGCCGAGCTCGACGACGAGGTGGTCTCCGACGACGTGCACACCGTAAACGTGCACGACGATGGCATCGAGGTCATCGTCAACTTCGAAGACCACGACGAAGACGACAGCAACGACGGCCGCGCCTGAGCCATGGCCACCATCCGGGTCCAGCAGGTCAGCCACGCCGACGCCCACGCCGCCATCCACGACGTGCGGCAGCGGGTGTTCGTGCAGGAACAGGGCATCGCGGCCGAGCTTGAGCGTGATGCTCTGGACCCGGTCAGCGCCCACGCGCTGGCCCTGGACGCCGATGGCCAGCCGGTCGGCACCGGCCGGCTCTCCCCCGATGGCCGCATCGGCCGCATGGCGGTGCTGGCCAGCCACCGTAACCAGGGGGTCGGCGAGGCCCTGCTGGATGCACTGGTCGAGGCCGGGCGCACGCTCGGCCTGGCCGAAGTGCACCTGCACGCGCAGCTGCCGGCCCGTGATTTCTACGCCCGCCAGGGCTTCCTGCCCGAAGGCGAGGTGTTCGAGGAGGCCGGCATCGGCCACCAGCAGATGCGCCGCCGGCTGGGCGTGGCCAGCGCCATCGACAGCCGCGCCGAGGCCGTGGCCATCACCACCGCCATCATCCACCGGGCGCGACGCCAGCTGTGGCTGCACAGCCGCCAGCTCGACCCCGGCCTGCTCGATGCAGCGCCGGTGCAGGCGGCCCTGCGCCGCTTCGTCACCGCCCGCCACGACAAGCAATTGCGGGTGATCGTGCACGACGCGGCCGCGATTGCTGCTGCCGGTTCCCCGCTGCTGGCGCTGGCCCAGCGCCTGCCCAGTGTGATCCAGTTCCGCGAGGTCAGCGATCCGATCGACCGTGCGCTGGCCTCGGCCTGCCTGGTCAATGACGCGGGCGACTTCTACTTTCGTCTTATCGGCCATCGGCTGGACGGCGAAGCCGGGATCGCGCTGCCGGCACGTTCGCAGCCGTTCGAGCAGCAATTGCAGCGCGTCTGGGACCGTTCGCGCGATTGCAGCGAACTGCGCGCGCTCGGCATCTGAGCGCGCTGTCCCGGACAAACCTGTCTGGGAGCGACACCGGGGGACGCGCAATGCCGTTGGCGGTGCCCCTTCGTGTCCGGATGGGGGTACAATTTGGCCGTTTGAACGCGCCCGTGCAGGGCTATTCATTTTCCTGCAGGGTCCTTCTGAAGCCATACCCCACAAAGCGAATCAGCACCCTCCATCGTGGACAATCAACTGAAGCAGTTTGCGCAATCTTCGCAACTCGCCGGCGGCAACGCCTCCTATGTCGAGGACCTGTACGAGCAGTACCTGGTCTCCCCGGATAGTGTCGATCCCAAATGGAAAACCTACTTCGACGGCTTCAAGGGCCGTGAAGCAGGCGACATTCCGCACTCGGCCGTCATCTCCCACATCGCGGACGCGGCCAAGGATGCGCTGAAAGCCGGCACCGGCACGGGTGCAGGCGACGAGCGTGAGCGCAATGTCGGTCGTCTGATCACTGCCTACCGCTCGCGCGGCCACCTCGACGCGCGCCTGGACCCGCTGGGCCTGACCACGCCGGTCAACACCCCGGACCTGGGCCTGCCGTTCCACAGCCTGTCCGACGGCGATCTCAACAGCGAGTTCAGCACCGGCGGCGTCGGCGGCCAGCCGCGCATGAAGCTGCGTGACCTGCTGGCACGCCTGAAGGCAACCTACACCGGCTCGATCGGTGCAGAGTTCATGCACATCGCCGAAGTCGAGCAGCGCCAGTGGATCTACAAGAAGCTGGAACTGGCCGGTGGCAACTACCAGCTGGATGCTGACACCCAGCGCCGCACGCTGGAGCGCCTGACGGCCGCCGAAGGCCTCGAGCGCTACCTGCACACCAAGTACGTCGGCCAGAAGCGCTTCTCGCTGGAAGGCGGCGACTCGCTGATCCCGATGATGGACACCATCATCCGCAGCGCCGGCAAGGATGGCGTCAAGGACGTGGTCGTCGGCATGGCCCACCGCGGCCGCCTGAACGTGCTGGTCAATACCCTCGGCAAGAACCCGCGCAAGCTGTTCGACGAGTTCGAAGGCAAGTTCGAGCACGACGAGCACGCCTCGGCCGGCGACGTGAAGTACCACATGGGCTTCTCGGCCGACGTGGCCACCGACGGTGGCCCGGTGCACCTGGCGCTGGCGTTCAACCCGTCGCACCTGGAAATCGCCGACCCGGTGGTTGCCGGTTCCGTGCGTTCGCGCCAGGAGCGCCGCAAGGACACCGCCCGCAAGCAGGTCATGCCGATCCTCATCCACGGCGACGCGGCCTTCTCCGGCCAGGGCGTGGTCATGGAGCTGTTCCAGATGTCGCAGGCCCGCGGCTTCGCCGTCGGCGGCACCGTGCACATCGTGGTCAACAACCAGGTCGGCTTCACCACCTCCAACCCGCTGGATACGCGCTCCACGCGCTATGCCACCGACGTGGCGAAGATGATCGCCGCACCGGTGCTGCACGTGAACGGCGATGATCCGGAAGCGGTCGTGTTCGCCGCGCAGCTGGCCTTCGAGTTCCGCCAGAAGTTCGCCAAGGACGTGGTCATCGACCTGATGTGCTACCGCCGTTGGGGCCACAACGAGGCCGACGAACCGGCGATCACCCAGCCGCTGATGTACCAGGTGATCCGCAAGCACCCGACCACCCGTGAGCTGTACGCCGAGCAGCTGGAAAAGGCAGGCGTGATCGCCGCCGGCGCCGGCAAGGCGATGGTCGATGCGTACCGCGACAAGCTGGACGGTGGCGAAGTGACCACCGAACTGGCCAAGGTCGAGAAGACCCCGCCGACCAGCCCGCTGTTCGTCGATTGGCCGAAGCTGCTGGAAGGCAAGCTGTCCGATGAGATCTCCACCAAGGTGGACAAGGACAAGCTGGTCGAGCTGGCCAAGCTGATCAACACCGTGCCGGAAGAAGTGCAGCTGCACTCGCGCGTGTCGAAGGTCTACGACGACCGCCGCAAGATGGCCGCCGGCGAGATCCCGGGCGACTGGGGCTTTGCCGAGAACCTCGCCTACGCGACCCTGCTGGACGAGGGCAATGCCCTGCGCCTGGTCGGCCAGGACGTCGGCCGCGGCACCTTCACCCACCGCCACGCGATCCTGCACGACCAGAAGACCGACAACTACTACCTGCCGCTGCGGCAGCTGGTGGATTCGCCGGAAAGGGCCAGCATCATCGATTCGCTGCTGAGCGAAGAAGCGGTGATGGCCTACGAGTACGGTTTCTCGACCACCGATCCCAACACTCTGTGCATCTGGGAAGGCCAGTTCGGCGACTTCGCCAACGGCGCCCAGGTGGTGATCGACCAGTTCATCGCCGCCGGCGAAGCCAAGTGGGGCCGTATTTCCGGCCTGACCCTGCTGCTGCCGCACGGTTATGAAGGCCAAGGCCCGGAACACAGCTCAGCGCGCCTGGAGCGCTTCCTGCAGCTGTGCGCGCTGGAGAACATGCTGGTCGTGGTTCCGTCCACCCCGGCCCAGGCCTTCCACATGCTGCGCCGCCAGCAGCACCTGACCACCCGCAAGCCGCTGGTGGTGATGTCGCCCAAGTCGCTGCTGCGCCACAAGCTGGCCGTGTCGACCCTGGACGAGCTGGCCAACGGCGAGTTCCAGCACCTGATCGGCGATGCCAATGCCGATGCCAAGAAGGTCAAGCGCGTGGTGCTGTGCTCGGGCAAGGTCTACTACGACCTGCTGGAAGACCAGACCAAGCGTGGCCAGGACGACGTGGCGATCATCCGCGTGGAACAGCTGTACCCGTTCCCGCGTGCGCTGCTGGCCGCCGAACTGAAGAAGTACGGCAAGGCCACCGACGTGGTGTGGACGCAGGAAGAACCGCAGAACCAGGGTGCGTGGTACCAGATCCGCCACCACCTGCAGTTCTGCCTGGCCGAAGGCCAGAACCTGCACTACGCCGGTCGCGCACGTTCGGCTTCGCCGGCTGCCGGTCACATGGCTGACCACGTCCGCGAGCAGCAGCAGCTGGTCGCCGATGCACTGGTCAACCCGTTCAACGACACGTTCGCTGAATAACCCTCCCCCTATTTAGAAGACAAACCAGGAAGCTCCCGCAATGGCCACCGAAGTCAAAGCCCCGGTACTGCCCGAATCCGTCGCCGACGGCACCATCGCCACCTGGCACAAGAAGGTGGGCGACGCCGTCAAGCGCGACGAAAACCTGCTTGACCTGGAAACCGACAAGGTCGTCCTGGAAGTGCCGTCGCCGGTCGATGGCGTGATCAAGGAGATCAAGTTCAAGGAAGGCGACACCGTGACCTCCAGCCAGGTCGTGGCGATCATCGAAGAAGGCGCCGTGGCTGCTGCCCCGGCTCCGGCCGCTGAAGCCGCTCCGGCTGCAGCCGCTGCCCCGGCGGCCGCTGCTCCGGCCGCTGCCGCCGCTCCGGCCCCGGCTGCCAAGTCGGCTGCCGACACCCTGCCGCCGGGTGCCCGCTTCACCGCCATCACCGAAGGCGTGAACCCGGCTGACGTCGACGGCACCGGCCGTCGCGGCGCCGTGACCAAGGAAGACATCGTCAACTTCGCCCGCAACGGCGGCGCCGGCAAGGCCGGTGGCGCACGTCCGGAAGAACGCGTGCCGATGACCCGCATCCGCAAGCGCATCGCCGAGCGCCTGATGGAGTCGAAGAACTCCACCGCCATGCTGACCACCTTCAACGAAGTCGACCTGTCCAAGGTGTCGGCCGCGCGCAAGGACCTGCAGGACGAGTTCGTCAAGGCACACGGCATCAAGCTGGGCTTCATGAGCTTCTTCGTGAAGGCCGCTGCCAACGCCCTGCAGCGCTTCCCGCTGGTCAACGCCTCCATCGACGGCGACGACATCATCTACCACGGCTATTCGGACATCTCGATCGCCGTGTCCACCGAGAAGGGCCTGGTCACCCCGGTCCTGCGCAACGTCGAGCGCATGTCGTTCGCCGACATCGAAAAGACCATTGCCGACTACGCCAAGAAAGCGCGTGACGGCAAGCTGGGCCTGGACGAACTGCAGGGCGGCACCTTCACCGTGACCAACGGCGGCACCTTCGGTTCGCTGCTGTCGACCCCGATCATCAACCCGCCGCAGAGCGCCATCCTGGGCATGCACGCCATCAAGGAGCGTCCGATCGCCCAGAACGGCCAGGTCGTGATCGCGCCGATGATGTACCTGGCCCTGTCCTACGACCATCGCATCATCGATGGCAAGGACTCGGTGCAGTTCCTGGTGGACATCAAGAACCAGCTGGAAAACCCGGGCCGCATGCTGTTCGGCCTGTAAGAGACCTCCCGCCCCTCCGCGCCCGCGCGGAGGGGTTCTGGTAATGCATCAAGGAATAATTCAATGGCTGAACAATTCGACGTCGTCGTCATCGGTGCAGGCCCGGCCGGTTACCACGCTGCCATCCGCGCGGCACAGCTGGGCCTGAAGACCGCCTGCATCGACGCAGCGCTGGGCAAGGACGGCAAGCCGGCACTGGGCGGCACCTGCCTGCGCGTGGGCTGCATCCCGTCCAAGGCGCTGCTGGATTCCTCGCGCCAGTTCTGGAACATGGGCCACATCTTTGGCGACCACGGCATCAGCTTCAAGGATGCCAAGATCGACGTCGAAGCGATGGTTGGCCGCAAGGACAAGATCGTCAAGCAGTTCACTGGCGGCATCGCCATGCTGTTCAAGGCCAACAAGGTCGCCACCTACTACGGTTTCGGTGAACTGCAGCCGGGCAACGTGGTCAAGGTGAAGCAGCACGACGGTTCGGAAGTCGAGCTGAAGGGCACCAACGTCATCATCGCCGCCGGTTCGGATTCGATCGAACTGCCGTTCGCCAAGTTCGACGGCGACACCATCGTCGACAACGTCGGCGGCCTGGACTTCACCGAAGTGCCGAACCGCCTGGCCGTGATCGGCGCCGGCGTCATCGGCCTGGAACTGGGCAGCGTGTGGAAGCGCCTGGGCGCTGAAGTCACCATCCTGGAAGCACTGCCGGAGTTCCTGGCCGTGGCCGACGCCGAAGTGGCCAAGACCGCTGCCAAGGAATTCAAGAAGCAGGGCCTGGACATCCGCCTCGGTGCCAAGGTCTCCAAGACCGAGATCACCGGCAAGGGCAAGAAGAAGGAAGTCGTTGTCACCTACACCGACAGCGAAGGCGAGAAGACCCTGACCGTGGACAAGCTGCTGGTGGCCGTCGGCCGTCGCGCCGCCACCAAGGGCCTGCTGGCCGAAGGCACCGGCGTGAAGGTCAACGAGCGTGGCCAGATCGAAGTCGACGCGCACTGCCACACCGGCGTCAATGGCGTCTGGGCAGTGGGTGACTGCGTGCGCGGCCCGATGCTGGCGCACAAGGGCTTCGAGGAAGGCATCGCGGTTGCCGAACTGATCGCCGGCCTGCCGGGCCACGTCAACTTCGACACCATCCCGTGGGTCATCTACACCGAGCCGGAACTGGCCTGGGTCGGCAAGACCGAAGCACAGCTGAAGGCCGAAGGCATTCCGTACAAGGCCGGCAGCTTCCCGTTTGCCGCCAACGGTCGCGCCGTGGCGATGATCGAGCCGGCAGGCTTCGTGAAGATCCTGGCCCATGCCGAAACCGATCGCATCCTCGGCATGCACCTGGTCGGCGCCAACGTCTCCGAGCTGGTGCACGAAGGCGTGCTGACCATGGAGTTCAGCGGCTCGGCCGATGACCTGGCCCGCATCTGCCACGCCCACCCGTCGCTGTCGGAAGTGATCCACGACGCAGCGATGGCGGTCAGCAAGCGCGCCATCCACAAGGCGAACTGATCTGCATCACGGTAGGTGCCGACCGTTGGTCGGCACCTACCTGCAGACGAAAAACCCCGCTTCGGCGGGGTTTTTTGTTGCCTGCAACAGCGCCGCGTGTCTTGACCCTGCAATGCTGCGGTTCAATGATCGGGGGCATCTGACCAAGGAAGGAAAGTCCATGCGCTCGACTCCCCTCGCCCGCACGTCGCGCGCCGCTGCGGTGATGTTGATGGCAACCCTGGTTCCGCTGCTGGCCTGCGCAGCCGAACCGCTGGAAGGCGACTACCGCAGGGCCTCGGTGCAGCCGGTTGAAGTGAGCCCGCTCGGCGCCAACCAGATCCGGATCCGCTACAGCATGCCGGGCGAAACCCTGTTCCACTCACCTGGCGTCGATTACCGCTCCGCCGATGGCACCCTGCAGATCGCCATCCGCCGCTGCGGCATCAAGGACAGCGGCTGTACTGTCACGGCCAAGGCCACCTCGCCCAAGGACGATCCGTGGCGGCCGGTGGTCGTGCTGCCCTACCGCGGCGAGAAAATCATGATGATGTACAGCGATGGCCAGCAGCAGGTCGTCCCTGCACCGCCGGCAGCGGGTTCACGCTGACCCGGACTCACTGGCGGCAGCCGCCGCGCCCAGTACCTGCATGAAGACCTGCGTTGCCCGCGATGCGGGCGCCGCCGGGGAACAGACCAGGCCGAACACGCGGCGGATGCCCGGGGTGATGGGCAGCACCCGCAGCCCCTGACGATCCAACGGCAGGGTCGATTCGGGCACCAGCGAAACGCCCAGTCCCTCGCGCACCAGCACGCAAGCGCTGGCCCAGTCGCGCACCGTGATCCGCACGTCGGCCAGTTGCAGGCCTGCGTCCTCCATCAGCCGCTGGCCGTTCACGGTGCACCCGCCTGTGGCGAGGATGAAGGGCTCGGCAGCCAGTTCATCCAGCGCGATTCCGCGCTCGGTGGCGCGCCGCCCCAAGGGATGTGCCTGCGCGAGCACCGCCACCCACGCATCGCTCCCCAGGGCCAGCGGCAATCGCGCGGGTGCAGGATTCAGCACCACGCCCACCTCGACCGCACCCGAAGCCAGCCACTGTTCGACCTCCTCGTCGGTGCCCTCCACCACCACCACTTCGATGCCCGGGTGGCGGCGCTGGAAGTCGCGCAGCAGTGCCGGCAGCACGGTCGAAACGATCGAGGGGAACGTTGCCAGGCGGATGCGCGCACCGCTCAGCCCCTGGCTGTCATCAGCCAGCGCGCGGATGGCCTGCAGGCCGTCCAGCATGCGCCGCGCGTGATCGATCACCTGCTGGCCCAGCGCCGTGACGTCCACCTGGCGGCGCTCGCGGACGAACACCGGAAAGCCGAGTGCGGCCTCCAGCTGGCCGATGGCCTGGCTGGCACCGGACTGGGTGATGCCGACGCGGTCAGCCGCGCGCGAGATCGTGCCCTCGTCGGCCACGGCCACCAGCAACCGCCAATGCGCGAGATTCATCATGTGATGCAGTAGCTCAACTTATGGCAATGGAGTCGAACATTAATTTTACCACCGCGCTCGCGCTGGGCAGACTGGTCTGCAGCGGCGCTTGCCACTGCCCATTCCCTGCCATCGGAGGTTTCCCTTGAAGCTGTACTACGCGCCCTACACCTGCTCGCTGTCGCCGCATATCGTGCTGCGCGAGCTCGGCTTGCCCTTCGAACTGGTGAAGGTCGACAACGCGACCAAGCGCACCAGCGATGGCCGCGATTTCCGCACCATCAGCCGCACGGGCTATGTCGCAGCACTTGAACTTGATGACGGGCAAGTGCTGGGCGAAGGCCCGGCCATCGTCCAGTACCTGGCCGATCTGCGGCCGGACAGCGGCCTGGCGCCGCCACCTGCAAGCTGGCAGCGCGTACGCCTGCAGGAATGGCTGAACTTCGTGACCAGCGAAATCCACGCCGGCTCGGCGCCGCTGTTCAATGCGGCGCTGCCGGACGAGGCCAAGGCCTTCTTCCGGCAGAAACTGTTCAAGCGCTTCGACCTGCTGCAGGAGACGCTGGCGGCACAGGACTACCTGATGGGCGCCGCCTTCAGCGTGGTCGACGCCTATCTGTTCACTGTGCTCGGCTGGTGCCGCTTCTTTGCCATCGACCTTGCGGCATGGCCGGCACTGGAGGCCTACGTCCGCCGGATCAATGCGCGCCCGGCGGTGCAGGCGGCACTGCGCGCCGAGGCGGCCTGATGTAGCGCCGAGCCCATGCTCGGCTGGCCGGTACAAAAAGCAGCCGAGCGCAGGCTCGGCTCTACAGAAGACGGCAGCCCCATTGTAG
>NZ_JASGBW010000060.1:0-8156 GCF_030053215.1 Stenotrophomonas sp. PFBMAA-4
GAAACGAGACTCGAACTCGCGACCTCAACCTTGGCAAGGTTGCGCTCTACCAACTGAGCTATTCCCGCAGATTCCGTCCGACCTGCGTCGAAGGAGCGCTATTGTGTCCAAATTCCTTCACGCCGTCAACAGTCTTCACACACGGTGATCCGGGCCTGGCGTGGTGGGGTACCCTGCCCCGCCCGGACGCCTGCGCCCATGTTCCTGCACGGCAAGCCTTTGCTGATCTCCCTGCTGCTGCACCTGCTGGTGGGCGCGCTCTATTGGACGCTGATGCCACTGGGCATGACCTGGTATGGCAACCATGTCGGTTTCAGCTCGCACGGCAACATCGGCCTGGGCCTCGCGCAGTACTACGCGTTCGTGCTGTTCCTCGGCGCACAGCCGCTGGTCGCCGTGCTGCGGCCGCTTGCAGCCAAGCTGATGGTGCTGGCCATCCCGCTCGCATTCGCAGGCTGGACGCTGATGCACAACAATCCGCTGCGCATGCTGTACTTCACCGTCGGCCCGGGCGTGCTCGCACTGGCCGCGATCGCCGCCAGCGCACGCTTCGCCGCGCGCGCCACGGCCTGCAGCACGAGCAAGGAGCCCATGCATGATTGATCGCAATACCCGGTGGTACTACTTGGCGGCGGCCACGATCTGGCTGGCGGTGATGGCCGCGCTGATTCATTCCGGCACGCAGACCGACTACTGGATGCAGCGCTGGATGGAACCCGGCGAAGTGCAGCCCTATCCCATCCGCGCAGTTGCGATCTTTGCCGTGATGAGCACGGTCGAAATAGCTGTTGTCACGCTGATCGTGCGCCCATGGCGATGGCGTCGGCTCTGGCTGCGCCTGCTGATCGCTTTCGCGCTGCTGCTGGCGTGGTCGTTACCGTTGGCGATGGGCGCGATGCATCAGTCGCCGGTCTACGGCACGCACCTTCTGTGGTTGATGCTGCTGGTTCTGAGCCTGTTCCTGGCCCTGTGGTCGGTGTCGTCAATCACCCTCTGGCAGGTGTTCCAAGCTCGCCGCATGGCTACCGCGAGGAACTGAATCAGTGCAACGATTGACTGGAGAGAAGAATACGCGCAGGGAGGGCCCACCCATTTCAGAATAATTGCATGGACCAGCACCAGACCAGTGGAAGAAAGTGTCTGACCCGAGGTCTGCAGCGCCGTCAATGCTCTCGCTGACACTGCTCTGCATATGCCTCTGCCAAACAGGGACACTTCATGCAGCAGTCGAGCCAGCACGCATCACAGCCCCTCGGCGACACAGGTCCGCTCGACGCAGCATTACCACCAATGCCTGTATTCCGACTGATCACGCCCCTGGAACTGGCCACGCAACTTTCCCCGGAGTGCCCCTTCCAGGTTGTCCGATACGGCGAGATCAAGGAAGAAATACCGCAGGACTCATCATACGCACCAGGGCACTACGTCTGGGGGGACCCCGATGAGCTGGTTCTCCTGGTTGATGGTGATCTCAAACTGGACACACTGGACCTGGTCGATCCGCTGGCCCCGTGGCGGAAAGAAGACCTTGGCGCGTACATCCGCTTCATCCTCGTTCGTGGCAATGCAGAGATCGCCGGCTATGTTCACAGCCTTGAGACCGACGGGGCATGCGGACTGCTTGTCTCGGGCGACCTGACGACGACCAATGCCATCGTCGGCGGACAGGAAATCCGCGTGGGCGGCAACCTGCTGGTCCGCGAATTGTTCTGGGGCGACTACAACCACGGGGAACTACACGTAGTCGGGAACACAGAGGCAGCGCTTCTCATTCAGACCGACTACTCCATGCAATTCGATGGCTCGGTCCAGTGCATGCGCCGGATGGACGACGAAGCCATGACTGACGATGGAATTGAGGAGATCATCGAACTCGATTGCCTGTCACGTGAGTCCGAGGACCCGGACAGTGTGTGGTCATTGGACGCGGGAGCCATGCTGGAGAGGCTGACTGCCGGAAAGAGCGTCATCCGTGCGGAGAGCCTGTCGGCGCCAGACCCGCTCCTATGCACAGTGAACCTGTTTGGCGACGCCACAATCAGTCCAGAGAACTTCCTGCGGATCTGCGCGGAGGACATGCTTCCGATGGATATCCGTGGTTATGATTTCCATCGTGAAGGGATCTCACTCCAGGTACGTGTGAACATCGAGGATGCTGACGCACCCTCTTACATCATGCAGATGGAAGACCCATCAAGGAACATCGCTGCGCGCTTCGTCATGGAGCAGATAGAGACGACCGTTGGAATAATTGATCGCCTCAAGGGAAGAAGACCTGAAACTGGCTGGGGCCTCTGGAATTTCATCTGCAGTGATGTCAGCAGCGACCAGAGCGAGTGGACGCGAGTGGAAGCACATGAGATCCCGCCGGACCACGTCGCACTCGTACTTGAAGGTTGGCGATTCCTGCAGGAAGGCGCGTCCAGCCGTCATTGGACCACGGAGATAGTTCCAGCGAGCGAGATCAGGGATCTTCTGGCGCTGGAGATCTGCAAG
The DNA here is from genome assembly GCF_030053215.1 of Stenotrophomonas sp. PFBMAA-4. Lineage (NCBI taxonomy): Bacteria > Pseudomonadati > Pseudomonadota > Gammaproteobacteria > Lysobacterales > Lysobacteraceae > Stenotrophomonas > Stenotrophomonas sp. PFBMAA-4. Next base: position 2,497 of record NZ_JASGBW010000060.1, read on the forward strand.
CCCTACGACGACTACGACGATGATGACCGTTGCGGATTCTGGGTCGGTCACTGTCATGCGGCGTTTCGCCAGGAAGAGCAGGGACCAGATCCAGTGGAGCCCACACTTCGCCTGTCTCGCGAACTGCATCAGCCTGACGACACGAGCGTGATCGAGAGCTATTACTTCGACGTTGAAACCTGCATGGACGGCAGTGAGCGCGTCCGAGTCCGCTACAAGGCCGACCAGGATCTGGAGGACTCCCCGGCTCAACTCGACCCCGTTGGAGGGGCTGAACTGGCACGTGCACTGCGTGTCTACAAGCGCGGCGCGAGGGAAATGCGTAGTACGAATGCAGACCTGCTGAGCGGAATGGCCCCGTACTTCGCGAGGGATGACAGGTTCGCAATGAACTTCTGGAAGCAGCAGGGCTACCTGTCCAGGTAGATGCCGAACTCCCTTCATAAGCCGGCAAAACTGCAGGGCTTCTGGGCTGCTGGTCGTCATTCCAGCCTCAATCCGTCGCGCCTTTCGCTGATGACTTGCCGGCCCCGCTCCCGCCCCTGCTTCCGCAGTTCACCACGCACAGCCGGAAGGGCCGGCGCGCAGGACATGGTGGCGGGGCGACGCCTGAGTGCGACGCAAACGAAAAACGCCCCCTTGCGGGAGCGTTTTTCCTGATCTGGAGCGGGAAACGAGACTCGAACTCGCGACCTCAACCTTGGCAAGGTTGCGCTCTACCAACTGAGCTATTCCCGCAGATTCCGTTCGACCTGCGTCGAAGGAGCGCCATTCTGCCGAGATTGGACGGGACCGTCAACCTCTTTCTTCGCCAAACCTGAACATGGGTTCCGCACGGGCGGGCCAGCCCCCTGCCAGATGTTACGGTATCGCCACGGAGGGCGAGGCGCGGTGATGCCCGCCCCCTGTTTTCATGGACCCCTGCCAAGGAAGAAAAGGCGCGGCGCAGCAAGCCTGCAGGCTGAGCGTCCGCAGCATAACGATCATGATCATCCTCAGATACACCTACCCTGCCATGCTCGCGCGCAGCAAGAACGCGGACTACCGCCGCCTCGTCACCCACATGACCGAAGTCCTGATGCGCTTCCTGGTGGACAACGAGCTGCTGCTGGAATCCCCCTACAACGCCGATGGATCGTTGAACGAGACCTTCCAGGTCACGAAAGACAACCTGACCGACGACGGCAACCGGCTGTTCCGCGAGTACTTCACGCGCTGGTCCGACCGCATCGATCGCGGCGGCAAGCCCGAAAACATCACATCGCTGGTCAAGGGCCTGGCAAAGATCAGGGCGACACCACCCACCGCCTGAGCGCTGCCCTGCGCATCATTCAGCCCGCATCCTGTTTTCATCGACCCCTGCCAAGGAGGCCTCGGTCATGCAACCCGATTTCGAGATGTACCAGACACTGCCCGACGGCGGTGCCGCACTGACAGCCCTGGAAGAAGCCGCCGAAGCCCACTATTTCCGTGGCCGTCTCGACGAGGCGCGCACTGGATTCCTGGCGGTGTGGGAACAGTTTCCTGAGAACTGGCAGCAATGGCAGATGCCCGGGCTGTTCGTCACCGATCGCCTGCGCGCCATCGCGTTCCAGCAAGGCGAGTATCCACTGGCGCTGGCGTGGAGCGAGCAGGTGCTCAAGGTCGGCTCGCCGACGTCACACAAAGTGCTCAGCGATGTTGGCGAGGCGCACTACGAGATGGCGACCTTGAACAGGCCTTCGAATGGTTCGCGCGCGCGGAAGCACGGGGCGGGAACCGCACGTTCAAGGAAATGGAACGCCGGTATGTGACCTTCTACAAGGAAGAAAAAGCGCGGCGCAGCAGGCCTGCAGGCTGAGCGCCCGGACGATACCGATCATGACCATCATCAGATACTCCTACCCCGCCATGCTTGAGTCCAGCAAGCGCGTGAGCTACCGCCGCCAAATCAACCACCTCACCGAAGTCCTGATGCGCTTCCTGGTGGACAACGAGCTGCTGCTGGAATCCCCCTACAACGCCGATGGATCGTTGAACGAGACCTTCCTGGTCACGAATGACAACCTCACCGATGATGGCAACCGGCTGTTCCGCGAGTACTTCGCGCGCTGGTCCGACCGCCTGGATCGCGGCGGCGACCCAGAAAACATCACGTCGCTGGTCAAGGGCCTGGCAAAGATCAGGGCGACACCACCCACCACCTGAGCGTCGCCCTGCGCGTCAGTCAGCCCGCACCCCGCGCTGGTGGAAGTAGATCTGCTCGGCGACGCGCCGCATCGTCGCCGTGCGCAGCAGCGCGTCGACCGGCCAGTCCTGCTGCAGGTGGTCCATCGCCCAGCGCAGCAGGCGCTTGCGGCGGAAGGTGGGTGCCACCCGGCGCGCCACCCGCTCGGCGGGCGGCCCTTTGCCACGCAGGTGCCGGCCGATGGCATCACCGACCGCCCAGCCGTGCCGCCACGATGAATGGATGCCGCCGGCCGACAGCGGCGAGACGATGCCGGCCGCATCGCCAGTGAGGATCACCCGATGGCCGGTGATCGGGCCGTCAGGCAGGCCGCAGGGCACCCGTCCGGCACGGGTGGACGATGGCTGCATTGAAGGCGCGATGCCGACGATGTCGCGCACGTGCTCGATGAAGCCATCGATCTCCGGCACCCGTGCCTGCATCGGCTGATGGCGCAGGGCGAGACCCACCTGTACGCCGGCAGGGTTCTGTGCGACCCAACCGATGTAGCCCGGTGCATAACGCCTGCTGACGAAACAATGCAGCGCATCGCCCCGCGCCAGCTGCAGCCCGTCGAATTCACGCTCGACGCCATGGAGGTGGTCGCGTACCTGGCCCAGGCCGGTGCGCCGGGCCACGCGCGAACGGGCGCCGTCGGCACCGACCAGATAGGCACACCGCCCTGCCCCCTCCACCTGCCAGCCATCGCCATCGATTTCGGCATGGCGGAAGGACTGCTGCAGGCGCAGATCGACACCACTGGCACGCAGCTCGGCAGCGAGCCAGCGCATCAGGTTCGGGGTGTCAGTGGTGAGGAAGTAGTACCCCGGCGCCTGCAGCTGCACGCTGCGCAGGTTGGGCGCGTACAGGCGCACGCGCGCGACGCGCTGCACCAGGTGCTCGGGAATGTGGCCCAGCCAGGTCTGTTCCATCGCCTCCTTCACCACGATGCCGGTGGTGTGCAGGCGCTCGCCGGGGTCTGCCTTGCGTTCAAGCACGCAGAGGCGAAGACCGTACTGCGCTGCGGCCAATGCACAGGCCGCACCAGCAAAGCTTGCGCCGACGATGACCACGTCGTGGTCGCAGGCGGAGGACATGTGGGGCATCGCAGCATCACCATAGGGGAACGAAGATGCAGCGTGGCCTGCGCGCGTGGCGGGGCCATGGAGTGCCGGTGAAGTGGGGATGAAGCGCTGCACGGCGCACAACACGCCGGAAGCGCAACGCCCGTTGGCGCGGGCGTTGCACTCGACAGCTCACTGCGACATCAGGCCACCACGATCCGCAGCGGGTCGGCCGACGCCAGGATCTCCGCACGCTCACCCGTGGGCGGATAGATCCATTCGGTGTTGATGCGGGTCTTGAGCGCCTTGGCTTCAGCACCGGACAGCACTACCTGGCGGTCCCAACCTTCGGTGTAGACGGCACCCCACGGGCCCAGATCCAGGCAGGTCACGTACTTGGGCTGTGCATAGTCAATCATCGCCTCCCCGAGCAGGTCAGCGGCAGCGTTGTGGCCAGCGGAGCGCCCCAGGTTCATCGCGTGCTGGCAGGACATCATCGCGACGTTGCCGTCGTCGTCGGTGGCAGCATGCGCGCAGTCGCCGGTGGCGAACACCGCGTCGACGCCCTTCGCCTTCAGGGTGCGGTCCACGTGCAGGCGACCCACTGCGTCGTGCTGGCCGGGGATCTGCGCGGTCAGCGCGCTGGCACGTGCACCGGCGGTCCAGATGACGGTCGCGGCGTCGATGCGCTCACCGTTTTCCAGCGTCACGCCATCCGCATCCACCTTCCACGCCCGAACCCAGCCGCCAGGACACGCCCAGCTCGGTCAGGGCCTGGGTGATGACCGGCCGCGGGCCTTCGCCCAGGTCGGGACCCAGCGCATCGGCACGCTCGACCATGATGACGTCCACTGCAGCATCGGCACCCAGCACGTCGCGCAGGCGCGCCGGCATTTCGGCGGCGGTTTCGATGCCGGTGAAGCCTGCGCCTGCAATCACCACCGTGTTGCGTGCAGCGCTCTGCGCACGGCCGGCAAGACCCTGCAGATGTGCCTGCAGGCGCGCTGCATCGGCGATCTGGTCGACGTTGAAGGCGTGCTGCTGCAGGCCAGGAATCGGCGGGCAGTTCAGGCGGCTGCCGGCGGCCAGCACCAGGCGGTCGTAGTGCAGCGTCTGCGCTGCGGCATCCGCCGCCGCGCCCACCACCTGCACCTGCTGGCGGGCCACGTCGATGTGCTCGACGCGGCCGGCAAGGTAACGCACGCCCACCGCATCGAAGATCGCCTGCAGCGGCGCCTTCATGCGTTCGGGCCCCTTCTCGTACAGGCGCGGGCGCACATGCAGTTCAGGGGACGGTGCAACCAGCACGATCTCAACATCACGGCGCGCGGCCTGGTCGAGAAGACGGGCGGCGGCAAGCGCGCTCCACATGCCGGCAAAGCCAGCGCCGATGACAAGAATGCGTTGGGACACGGAAAGAAATCCTTCTGGGAAACGAGGGGTCATGCAGCCCGATGCGCAGGCGGCAGGGGCACGGGGATGTGCTGCGCCGACGCACCACATAACGCGGATCATATGAGTCCGCGTTATGTGGTGCAAGCGCGGCGGCGGCCGCCGTTCAGGACAGCGGGCAACCCTGCACGCCTCCCCCGCAGGCATAACGCCAATGAAATCAATGCACTGGACGGCGCCTCATGCGCTTGCCGCGGGTAACTCAGGCCTCTATAGTCCGCGTTATATTTTTCTGGACCGCTCCCATGGCCCACATTGGAACGGGCGTCGAGTACGCCCTTCACTGCCTGCTCTGGCTGGTCCCGCCGCTGGAGCAGCGCCCGAGCAGCCGCGACCTTGCCGAACTGCAGGGCGTGCCGGCGGCCTTCATGGCAAAGATCTTCCCCAAGCTGGAAAAGGCCGGCATCGTCGAGTCCACCGGCGGCATCCGCGGTGGTTACCAGTTGGCGCGTGCGCCTGAAGACATCAGCGTGCTGGATGTCGTCGATGCGGTGGAGGGACAGAAGGCGCTGTTCGATTGCCAGGAGATCCGCGGGCGCTGCGCGCTGTTCGATGGCAGCCCACCGCGCTGGGCCAACCGCGGGGTGTGCGGCATCCACGCGGTGATGATCAATGCGCAGAAGGCCATGCGCGAGGAACTGGCGCGTTCCAGCCTGGCCTCGATTGCCGAAGGCGTGCAGGGCAAGGGGCGCCCGGCGAGCTTTGCAGGCGACGTGCAGGAGTGGTTTGCCGACCGCCAGGTGGCCCGCGAAGAAGCACGCATCACCGGCATGCGTTCGCGTGCGTCGGCACAGGACGGGGATTGAGGGGCGGCGTAACCGCACAACGAAAAACGCTCCCTTGCGGGAGCGTTTTTCTTGAATCTGGAGCGGGAAACGAGACTCGAACTCGCGACCTCAACCTTGGCAAGGTTGCGCTCTACCAACTGAGCTATTCCC
>NZ_JASGBW010000061.1:0-7660 GCF_030053215.1 Stenotrophomonas sp. PFBMAA-4
GACATCGATCGCCCGGTGGTGGTCGGTGCGGTCTACAACGGCCGTGGCCAGCAGGATGCGCAGCACAACCAGATCAACGGCGGTGGCGGCAACGCCACCGGCAACGCGGCGGCGTGGTTCGAGGGCAATGACCACGCGGCGGTGTATACCGGCTTCAAGAGCCAGGCGCTGGCCGACAGCCAGGGCGGCACCGGCGGCTACCAGCAGCTGCGCTTCGACGACACGCCCGGGCAGGGCCGAGCCCAGCTGTCCACCACCCAGCACGAAACCACGCTGACGCTGGGCCACCTGAAGGGCGGCCAGGACAACGTGCGCGACGGCGAGCGCGGCTTTGGCGTGGAGCTGGCCACGCAGGCACAGGGCGCACTGCGCGCCGGCCGCGGCCTGCTGCTGACCACCGAGCAGGGCACGCCGCAGATGGCCGCGCCGCAGGCGCTGGCGCAGCTGCAGGAAGGACAGAAGCTGCTGCAGCAGCTGGCCGAATCGGCGGCCAACCAGCAGGCGCAGCTGCCGAGCGACCCGGCCGAGCTGCCTGCGGACACCACGCTGGGCGAGTTGCAGGAACACCTGCGTGCGACCCACAGCGGCAGCACGGCCGGCAGCATCACCGGGGGTGATGGCGAAGCGCCGGGCTGGAGCGCCCCGATTCTGCTGGGCAGTGGCGTGGCCGGCGTGCTGAGCCTGACCCCGGCCGACCAGGTCTGGGTGAGCGGCACGCACACCACCCTGGCCAGCGGCGTGGCGCTGAACTGGATGACGCAGGGCTCGCTGACGCTGGCGGTTGCCGGCGGCCTGGTGCTGTACACCGCCGGTGTGCAGCCCAGCGGCGAGAGCCCGAACCAGGAACGCGGCATCGCACTGCACGCCGCGCAGGGCAAGGTAAGCGCACGCGCGCACAAGAACCAGGCGATCGTGGCGGCCAAGACCCAGGTGCGTATCGCCAGTACCGAGGCGGACGTGATGCTGTCGGCGCCGAGCAAGCACCTGCTGGCGACGGCGGCAGGGGCGTACATCCGGATCGAGGGCGACAACATCGAGCTGGGTGCGCCGGGGAAGGTGGAATTCAAGGCGAGCCAGCGGGAGTGGTTGGGGCCGGCGAGTGTGGCGGGGGAGGCGAAGATGCCGAGCGCCGAATTCAAGGGGTGCGAACTGAAGCTGGAAGATGCATCCAGCCAAGGGGCCGGGCTTGTCTGATCCTAACGATCATCGGCTGTTCGAACACCTGCGACGCCAACTGATCGAGATGCGTGAAAGGGCGGGGGGCGCGCTGTATCTCCTGGTGGATCCGTCACTCCAGGATCCATTCTCCGGCGTGGAAAGCGGGAATCCCAGGTTCACGCTTCCGCTTCCCGCGGCCAGATTCCCGCAAGGCACAGCGCCCTATCTACTGCGCGCGGGTGCCTTCGGCCGTGATCCTGTGGCCGATCTTTCCCTTCAACTTGCCATTGAACAGGCAGGACACTCCGCAGACAGCTCCAGCTCGACCAGTGCTCGCTCGATGGGCGCATGGATTGTACTGGCGGACGACCAGAATCCAATGCAGGTCGCCAGCGCGCTGGCAAGAAGCAGCCAGCTCGTCATTCAGGGCGAGCGGCGGACACTGAGATTCTGGGATCCAAGGGTCATGGACCTGCTGAACGGAATTCTGGATACGGATCAGCACCGGCAACTGCTGGCACCGATCCTGTCATATGCATGGATGCGGCGCGACCTTCTCATTCGTGTTCAGGCGCATGAGCCGGGACAGCAGGATCCTCTATCGCCATTGGCGGCACAGCTCCAGCTCTCTACGGAGCAGGTGCGGTTGATCCAGTTGCTGCCTGACGTGAATCTTGTACTGGGGTCGCTTGAGAAGGCTGGCTGTGTCCACAGCGAAGACTACGCACTCGATGTGGCCCGGAATCTGCGCGCTGCCGAGGATCGGTGGCAGATGCAGGAAAAGGATGATCGAGTGGCCTTTGCCATCTGCTGCGGGATTTACGGCGATGATTTCTGGGCGGACCCGGAGATCGGCTCCACCCTGTCGGGCATGCAGGGCCGGCAGGGTTGCATGGCAGTGGTCATCAACCAATTGACAGCAACTAACCCACGCCAAGGGACTGTGCACAGGGCTTGAGCTGGGCTTTTCCCCGCCATCTCACCTCGTGCTTACAAAAATTACAGTGAAAAGTACGAGTGCGATGCCGCCAATGAGTGGACTGATGGCAAGCCATCGCTTGCCCTTGGATTGCCACCCGGAAAATCGCCCAAGGTAATGATAGGTGGAATGGGCAAGGAACCCGATCAGTCCAAGCGCCAACGCAATATAGAAAATGTTTCCGAGGGAAATCGTCATGGTGTACCCTGGTGAAGGCTTGAGATGGACAACGGCAGGCAAACGCCGTGCTGTCAGGTGCGCAGGAAAAGAAGCGAATAGGTGATCAAACCCCAGCCGGTGATGCTGATGAGGCAGCAGATGCTGCATGCCACGGCAACCTGGAGGGCGGCCTTTCGTCTACCAGCAATGTCTCGCGGGCTGGGGCGTAGAATGGAGTAGTGCGCGCTGCTGCCGAGAAGCGAGTTGCTGGCAAGAAGCTCCGCGGGTGGCGCCACGGGTCGCTTGAAGTGGGCATAGAGCATCTGTGACAAGGGCTCTGGCCAGAAGACCAGCCAGAGCAGTACGCTCGCCAGGTACTGCGGGACCATGAACACATTCCAGTTCATGGCGCGGATGCGTTCAATCATCTCCTTGCCCGCTCCGCCGGCCGAGAGTGGCCCTCGCTCCAGCAGGGATGTCGTCCAGTGCGATTGATCAACCACGAATGTGGCGGGCATCGCTTCGGGCGCTTCATCCATGTAGCGCCGGATCAATTCCCATGACTGCTGGCAAGCCTCTCTGTCTGGAAGGGGGCCGTCGACGGTGAAGCGCAGACGCCATGTCTCGGGGGCTTCCGGATAGATTTCCATCAGGTCGAGAGCCATCATCAAGGGCGCGCCGAACTGGACCATGCCGTACCCAACGCGGGCGTATGGTCTGACGTTGTTCCAGTCCAACAGACAATGCCTGCCGTCGACAATGCAGAATACCTTTCTGCTCTTGCGGAAGAAATGAAGGTCGCTCTGCTTACTGCCGATACTCAATTTGACGCAGAGAAACGCGATTGCGGTGAGCGCCGCAGCACTAAGGCCCGCGCTCGCCGATGCGAACACACGCATTGCAATGCCTAAGGTGGGTTCTAGCGTCACCATCACCCCCATATAACCAAGGCCGATGGCTATGCACAGCATCACCAACGCAGCGACCGGCATGATGGATTCCATCCGCGAAGCAGCATTGCTTTCCGACCAGATCATGGCTTCATCGTCAAGGCGCACCACGTCGCGTACGGAGTAGGCGTGCGAGGTTGCCGTACGGGGAAGGGGGCCTTCAGTAAAACGAAGATCTTGTTGACTGTGCATGGTTCAGACGTGTGCTCGGAGCCAGTTCATTGAAATAATCACCTCTCTTTCCCATCAACGAAAAAGTTCTCGTAGGCCGCAGTGTTTGGCCAGTATGACACCTCTATGGACGGTATCCCCGAGATCATCCGGGTTGCTGGAGTAATCAGGTTCATTCCGAGGACGTTCTTCACCGCTTCGAACCACGACTGATCGCCCATGGCAATGGTAAAGACGGCCCCTTCACCCTTCGCCGTGCCTGTGCCTGCGAAATCGTCATTGTCCTCGCCACCGGAAATTTTCAAAGGCCAGCTTGCCTCGTTAGTCGTGCCGTTGCTGTTTTCATACACATACCAACGAATGATGCGGTCCTTCATCTTCAGCTTGATGTCGATCTTGCTTGCCATGCCCCAGACAGGAACTTCAATTTCGAACTTCAGCAGCGAGTCCCAATAGCTGGGCTCATCTACCTTGATCGCATAGAGCTCGCGTAGCAGCGTATGCAACTGTTCCTTTGAGTCCTTGAACTTTGCACCCCACGTGCCCCTATTCTTGCCGAGGAAGCTGCGGTCGGCCCATTTTTCAAGGGGAATGGTCGTCAGATACTTCGACCAAAGGTCTGCTGAGATCGATACGGCAAACAGAACGCCGCTTGCCACTCCAAGCCACAGTGCGACCGGAGGGGCTTCAGCGGTGACCACCGCGCCAGCGCGTGCCGCGCCCGATGCAGTCGCTGCTCCAGCAGCAAGTTCGCCGGCAGCGCCTACTGCTGCCTGGCGCGCAATAAGACGGGTAGCAGCGTAGCCTGTCCAGCCTGCGCCGATAGATGTACCGCCAGAGACACCCCTGAACACCGATGCCGCAGTATCCCCTTGGTCCCACAGTAGGGACGCATCGTAGATTTGGAAGATCCCTTCGATGGTTCCCGCGATCGCGCCGAGGTGTGCGGCTTTTAGAGTAAGTTCGAAGTAACGGGCATTCTTGGCGCCGGCATTAGAGAGCTGGCCGGCCAATGCGCGGGTCTCTGCTACAGTCGCCCACAGTCCAAGAGCTGCGACACTGGCTTCACCAATGTCCTTGGAAATTCTTGAGATGTTGGGGCCGCTAGCAGCTGCCGAAGTCAGGTCGACGCCGAGATTGTTGATGCTTGATATCAGCGAGAACGCCTGGACCGCGCCGATACCCATGTTCATTCCAACCAGTGCCTTGAGCTTTCCTGCACCGTCCGGGGAGCTGGCCACATGAGTGGTGGTGCTCGGCGGCAGCTCGCTTGGTTGAATGGAAAACGCTGATGCCGCCGCCTGGAGTGCCGGCGGAATAGGTTTGCCTGGCGTCCAGGTGCCCACAATCAAATGAACGACGGCACGACGATCATTCGTGCCCTTCGGTGTCAGGTTGATCTTCCTTGGATTGGAAGCGTACGCGTTCCGCAGCTGACGAAGATAGCCCGTACTGTCGGTCTCGAGAGCTGCTTCGATCACCGCTATTCCGGAATGCTGCAGGGTCAAAAGCTGGATCCTGCGCATGGTGCGGCGGAATGCCTTGGGGTGCGCCTTGCTGAGGCGGCCTGACCGAGCCATCAATGTAGCTGCCAGTACTTCCCAGTTTCTTGCGTTGGCGGCCGCAGCTTGGGTCTTTGCCTCTTTGATCTGCTCCAGTAGTTCTAGCTGGCCCTTCACTTCATCGAATTTTTTCTTTGCATCAAGAATGGTCTTGTCGATGGTCGGGTTGGTCAGCAGCGCCAGCAAACCGGTGTCAGCAGCTGCCGCTCCCCTCCAGAAAAGATCATTGGATTTCTCCGGCTCTGAGTTCAGTGCGTCCAGCAGGACATCGTTGAATTCTTCTTCGGTCTGGCCGCAATTGGCGTACAGGTCGGCCGTGATGCTGGAAAGACGTGCCCCATTTTGCTCAACTGCAGCGTCGAACAGTCGGGAGTACGGTTTTGATTTTACCTGTCGCATCCATTGACGGTAGTCTGCGGATAATGTCTTGTAATTGGCTGTGGCTTCGGCACAGACGATGTACTTCTGCAGATAGGTATCAAATTCCCCCTGATTGATGTCATCTTCTATTCGCGACCAGGCTTCGCTGGAGCCGTTCCTAATATTCTGCAGCAAGGCTGCAGCATCCATTTTGTCGCGATCGTTCTGTGTGTACGAATCGTCCTCGCCCATTATGTCCGTATAAGCGCGGGACTTTGCATAGTTCAGCTGCGTTGTGATGCCGATGTCATCCTGCAGCGGCAGCAGGATGCCAGTGGTCTTGCCGCTCGCATCAAATGCCTGATTCATTCGGACCATCTCCGCATAGACGGTCTTCGATGAGACGCTCTTGGGCCGGGTGTAGGCCTCCCGGTTTACCGTATCGGTCTGGGGCCTTTCCTGGAAGCCGAGGACGACATGCTCGATGTCCTGATCGCTGATCTTGTAGGTTCCGCTTCCAATGTTCCCGGCGCTGGACAGATCGATTGCTTTCAAGAAGCTGGACAGAAGATCATCGTTGCCCGCGACATCCGCGCGCACACGTGCTGTCCAGAAGGCATCAGAGAAGCCGATATGTACTTTCCCGCTCTTCGCAGCCTTCGTGTCGATGTTCAGCAGGAATGTTCCGGTTCCAGTTCCAAACCGTTTGCAGGCAACGTCACCCTTTCCCATCGGGCGGGGGGTATCAAGATTCACACGCAGCAGACGGCCGTCAGCTTGGGATGCGTAGATCTCCCAGTGCTTTCCATCCGGGTAGTAAACGTAGAGGAATCCCTGGCGGAGCCGGCGCAGAACATACTGAGAGCATTCAAGGGATCCACCGGCTTCGGCCTTGTTGAGAGGCCGTGCACGCAGGTAGTCACCCTCGTAGAACTGGTGCGCCAGCAAGTGGCTGACGTATGTCTTGTTCTCGCGGAAGGATGCCGGAAAGTCCTGGGGCGGTACTACCGCCCACAATGCCACCAGCATCGCCAGACCCTGCTTGTCACAGCTGGGGCAAGATTCGTCCTTGCGCGCCGACTGGCTTCCTTGTGCATGTGCCAGAGCCGCATTGAGCTGGCTGGCGCGATCAGGTGCAACGTCTACGTCGTTCATGCAGGCAGCCTTCCTTGGAATGGCATGAGTCGAGGGGAAGGCTCATAGTAGAGGCAGGATGGAATTTGATCCAGTTCGCGCACAGATGCAGGGTCCGTAGCATCTGTGCGGTGAAGTTATGAATTGGGGTTTTTGTGATGCCAGTAGCATATTTACTTGTGGTGGCCGCGCCACCGCCACGATAGGCCGAGTGCGGTAGTGCGCATCGCTCCTGCAGATTGCGTTGACGCAGAGAAGGTCGGGAAAATGCTACGGATCAGGTAGAATAGCGGCGTGCGTCCGTGGCCGGACGCCGCAAGCCGAGACGCGCCTGGAAGGAGGCCGACAGGCTTTGTCGCGGCCTTCGATACAAGGTGGCGTCTTCGATGTAGATGCGAATTCGGACTGTCGTCCGTCGACCAAATTCGTGGGTGAGGTGACGCTCGCTGACGCCACGTTGCGTGAGGGGATCATGCTCGCATCCCCACCATGCATCAGCTGAGCGCGAGGAGCCGCACTGACTGTGGGTACAGCACGGAGTCGCAGTATGCGCAGGAGTACCATGGAGTAGGTAGGCCGTCGATGGGACGCATGATGCAGAGTGACTCAACGGCCTCAACATCATCCAGAGCAATATGTCCCCAAGATACTGCGGGAGAGCGAAACTGTTCCAGTTCATGCCGCAGATGCATTCAATCATTTCCTTGCCCGCGCCGCTGGCAGAAAGCGTTCCCGCTCCAGCAAGGATGTCGTCCAGTTCGATGGATCCACGATCACGGCGCTCTCGCTGGATGCGAGCCTGGCGCTGGCACCGCTGATCGGGCAGGGCGCGCTGCTGCAGCTGCAACAGGCCGACGGCAGCGTGCGGCCGCTGCATGGACGCATCACCGCCGCCGAGCGGCTGGGTAGCAATGGCGGCCTGACGCGCTACCGGCTGCGCCTGCAGCCCTGGCTGGCCTTCCTCTCCCAGCGCGTGGACAGCTACGTCTTCCATGACAAGACCGTGGTCGAGATCGTCGAAGACCTGTTCGCCGATTACGGCACGTTGGCGCCGGCCTGGCGCTGGTCGCTGGGCGATGCCAGCCAGTACGCGCGGCGCAGCCTGACCACCCAGTACCAGGAAAGCGACCTGGCCTTCATCCAGCGCCTGCTGGCCGAAGAAGGCATCTATTACTGGTTCGAGCATG
>NZ_JASGBW010000062.1:0-7639 GCF_030053215.1 Stenotrophomonas sp. PFBMAA-4
GACATCGATCGCCCCGTGGTGGTCGGTGCGGTCTACAACGGCCGTGGCCAGCAGGATGCGCAGCACAACCAGATCAACGGCGGTGGCGGCAACGCTACCGGCAACGCGGCGGCGTGGTTCGAGGGCAATGACCACGCGGCGGTGTACACCGGCTTCAAGAGCCAGGCGCTGGCTGACAGCCAGGGCGGCACCGGCGGCTACCAGCAGCTGCGCTTCGACGACACGCCCGGGCAGGGCCGCGCCCAGCTGTCCACCACCCAGCACGAGACCACGCTGACGCTGGGCCACCTGAAGGGCGGCCAGGACAACCTGCGCGACGGCGAGCGCGGCTTTGGCGTGGAGCTGGCCACGCAGGCACAGGGCGCACTGCGCGCTGGCCGCGGCCTGCTGCTGACCACCGAGCAGGGCACGCCACAGATGGCCGCGCCGCAGGCGCTGGCCCAGCTGCAGGAAAGCCAGCAGCTGCTGCAGCAGTTGGCCGAATCGGCCGCCAACCAGCAGGCGCAGCTGCCGAGCGACCCGGCCGAGCTGCCCGCGGACACCACGCTGGGCGAGTTGCAGGAACACCTGCGCGCCACCCACAGCGGCAGCGCGTCCGGCAGCATCAGCGGTGGCGACGGCGAAGCACCCGGCTGGAGCGCGCCCATCCTGCTGGGCAGCGGCGTGGCCGGCGTGCTGAGCCTGACCCCGGCCGACCAGGTCTGGGTGAGCGGTACGCACACCACCCTGGCCAGCGGCGTGGCGCTGAACTGGATGACGCAGGGGTCGCTGACCCTAGCGGTTGCCGGTGGCTTGGTGCTGTACACCGCCGGTGTGCAGCCCAGCGGCGAGAGCCCGAACCAGGAACGCGGCATCGCATTGCACGCCGCGCAGGGCAAGGTCAGCGCACGCGCGCACAAGAACCAGGCGATCGTGGCGGCCAAGACCCAGGTGCGTATCGCCAGTACCGAGGCGGACGTGATGCTGTCGGCGCCGAGCAAGCACCTGCTGGCGACGGCGGCGGGGGCCTACATCCGGATCGAGGGCGACAACATCGAGCTGGGCGCGCCGGGGAAGGTGGAATTCAAGGCGAGCCAGCGGGAGTGGGTGGGGCCGGCAACCAGTTCGGACGCGGCAGACGTACCTGCTGGGCAGTTCCAGGGCTGCGAACCGCACTTGACCGCTGCAGTGTGCCGGCACGAAGGATGCGCCGATGTCGGTTGAGTCGTTGTGCGAACAGCTGATTGGTATCGACCGCAGCAGCCCGGGGCAATGCCACCTGCTGATGCAGCCAGCGGTAGAGCGGTGTGAGAGGGACGAGGCCTTCGACGCGCTGCTGGACTCGGCTGGAGTCCAAGCGGTCCCGATCGCCATTCGGCAGATACCGGCTGCCATGTGGCCCTCCCTGATCCCGCTCGACCTGAGCAGAGGCATGCATTCCCTGCTGTCCGGCCAGGCGATGGCAATGGCGTTGGAGCAGCGCTCCCTGGCGTCACTGCTGACCGCACGCCCACAACGTGCGTGTGCGTGGCTATGGACGCCGCTGCTGACCCGGCAACTGGCCAACCAGCTAGCCGCGCAAGCGGTCGCTCACTGCCCGCACGCACAGGGTCGAAAGCGGTGGCTGCGCTTCTACGATCCGATGGTGACGGACCTGTTCCTGCACACCTCATCGCGTTCGCAACGGGCGTATCGCTTTGCCGGCGTCACAACGTGGATGTTCCTGGATCGCTGGAGACACTTGGCCATCAACAACATGGTCGCGCCTGCGCTGCCCGGTGACCCGGCCGTGTCCTGGCCGGAGGTGGAGTGCATTGGCGCATTGAACCAGGCTTGGATCGGAGCGCTGCAGACCGGCGACCTGCCCGACCGTTCCACCTTCGCCCACGTACAACGCTGTGTCGAAGAAGCGCACCGTCGTGGCGTGGCCAATGGACATGAGCTGGATCTGTTTGCAAGGCATGCGATCTCGCTTGGCCCTCACTTCCACAGGCATCCCACCGTTCAGAGGCTGCTGGCGCAGGTGGAGAAGGGCGAACGGTACGACGAACTGGCATGGCGCATTGAAGACGCAGAGTGGCAGGACATACGCGCGGCAGCGTCGGGACACGCAGCTGCGATCAAGGGAGGGTTGCACACATGACGCAGCATGGTGAGGAAGGAAACGACGTGAGCGGCTCCTACACCGGCACCAGCAACAGGGGAGTCCGAGGCAAGGACAGCCAAACCGTATCTGACCTTCCTGTTGTTACCGCCGCACCGCCGGAGTCGCAGAGCCGCGCGGTCTGCGACATCTGCCGCTCTACCGGACTCGCCATTCTGCCGGTGCGCTATACCTTGGTACCCGACAGTTGTGACGTCGACCTGGGCGGCCTATCACCCTCACATATGCCCGACGCTGACATGAGTGCAGCGGGACTTGCGCATGCTATCAGGACCATGCGCCAAGGCATGTTGTACCTGTACTACGAGAAGGGGCCTTACGGCCCTCGGTACTGGGAATGCTACGCCATTGCCGAGAACGGTACTTTGTGGCGGCAGCCTTCCGCAATGAGCGCCCGCCCCGTCGTCGGAGCAGGGCTGCCGAGCTGTGGGCGCAGCGGTCACGACCACATGCGCACTGAGTTCATCGCCATACCGCGTCCCGATGTGTGCGGGACGGTCTGGCTCGCCTACTCCCAGCACCCATGGACGCCCGCGACGCTGGATCGTTATGGGTCCGATCCGGCCCTGCGCGCTGAGCGGATGCAGCCGATCGAGCCTGCCAGATGGATCAGGTCGGCGAGAGCGGAGGGCGACCAGACACCGTTGAAGGACGCCGCTGGGCTGGCCTCCATCATGGAATATCGGTTGCTGGACAATCCCTCGGGCGATCCGCCGGATCTCCCTCACATCAGCGCGCTCCCGGCCGCTTCCACGCTGGATGGCGCACTCAACGTCGCACGGCTGCGAAAGCACGGCACGCGTTACCCATGGTCACGGCGGGATTACCCCCGCAATGAGGGTATCGAGCCGAGCGAACTGCGCTTCCAGCTGCTGCAGCAACATAGCAGCAATGGGCGAATCGGCAGTGATCGCCAGGATTACCCGCCCATGCTGCTGGGACTGTGGGATGCGGTGGGTGCCGTGCATGAGCTCAGTGGCTACTGCAATGACCTCGCTGCCTGCATCGGCCAGTTCAAGCGGGAGCGCGAGCTGGAGGTTTCAGCGGTTGACCAGATCGAACAGATCTCGAAGTTGCTGGAACTCAACGGCGCGGTGATGGCTGGGAACTATGCAGCGCAGACCGTGCGGGAGGAAGAACGGCAGCTCCGCCTCGGGAATCCCTCGCTTCCGTCATGGGACCCGAGAGTGAAGATTCCTGACGAGGAAAAACGGAAGCGGGAGCAGGCATACAAGGACATGTTTCTGCCGCTCTATCTGCAGGATGCGCAGGAAGCGTGGAAGAACAAGTATTGGCCGCAGATTGATGAGCCGCGCTTTACCGCGTTCAAGAAGAACATGGATGCAATGGCGCAGATGGTGCTCGACCGGTTGGGCCCAGAGATGGCTGTGCTGGTTGCCTGGCTCCGCCATGATCTGTTTCTGGCGACGCTTGAGGACTTTGACGGCCAGTCTGCGGCGCAAGGCGTGTGGTTCGAAGAAGTAGTCACCGATGCCATCGCGGCGCTCGGCATGCACGAGATCGGCCGTGCATTTTTGACTGAATCGGCCAACGACACAAAAGTCACCGGAAGAGGATCCCTGCTCTGGCGAGCGGTTGCCAAGAACCAGAAAGAGGCTCGCGAGGAGCTGGAGCAGACACTCTCGGCGGCGCAGGTCGGGGCCGACACAATTCTTGAGGTGGCCGGCGCAAGCTGGGCGGCATTTGTCGCAGGCACCGCACACCTGAAGTCTTTCCTGACCCTTTACCGCAAGTTGGAGGTGGCGCAGAAGGAGGCTGCGCCCTCCACCGCCAGTGCCCGTATCCTTCGCGACAGTGGCGTTGATCGCTTCGTCACTACCGCAGGTGCGTACCTCCTGAATCGATTCCCGATGAAGGGCATCCAGGACACTGTCGGCAATGCCATGGTCCGCGTTGTGCTCCTGACGCGGGCATTGATGGAGCGCGACGAGGCGATCAGCCTGGTGGCCGAAGAGCTGAGCAGCGGCCAGCAGGGCAAGCGCTATTTCCTGGAGCGCATCCAGTTCTATCGCAAGAAGGGGAGTGCACTGCCGATGCAGTTCGCACTCCGCGATCTGGAGCTGCACCATGGTGCACTGGCAATGCGCAAGCGCTGGCAGGCAGCGGCGGAGAGCAGCCGTAATGTCGTCGGTCTGAACTCCCTCACGGGCGTGTTGGAGATGGTGAACTTCATCCATCTGGCAACAAAGGTGGATAAGGACACGCGCGACTATGCGACGTTATTGGCGTCCGGCATGTCGCTTTTGGCTGTGTATACCAGTGTGCATGAAACAGTAGCCAAGGAGTTCTTTGGGGAGGGCAGTGTCAGTGCAATTCGGATGAAGGCTGCCGGCAGTGTGCTGGCGGGAGCGGGTAGTTTTATTGGAGCGGCTTACAGTTTTGCGGATGCAACGGTTGCGCTCGAAAGAAAAAGCTATGCGACCTACGTCTTGCTCAATATTCGCGGAGCCACGGGAGGCGCTGTAGGTAGTGCACAGTTCCTGACTGCGCTTGCCTACTCGGCCCCTGTGATTGAGCGAACGCTTGGACGTAACTCACTGAGCTTGGGTCTAAGGGGATTGAGAGCCGGACTGGAAGCGGCAGCTGCTGTGGACGGTGCGGAAGTAGTTGCATCGCAAGCAATGAAACGCGTTGGCGTGTGGGTACTACGACTGAGTGGGTGGCAGGTCGGTTTGGCACTTCTAGCTGCAGAGGTGCTTATCTGGGCTCTTAGTCCTAATGATCTGGAGAAGTGGGCCAGAAGTAGTGCTTTTGGAAGAAATTCTCATGGCGGAATCGGTAAAGGTAACTCAAACGAGAAGCGCTTCACCACAGCCGAAGATCAGCAGATCGCCTTCTACAAGGCCATTGGCTCAGTGTCTGTGAGGCCGCGATGACCGCTAAAGTGAAGGCAAGACAAAGCGCGTGTGCGCCCTTTGAAACTGAAATCGGCGTGATTTCCAATTTGCGAATCAAGCGCACTGTAGAAAATGTGTTCTGGCGTAGTGGCGATCGCGAGGGTATGGCCGCCACTGGAGCCTTTGCTGCTGCACTCGGTCTCAGTGGTCCTGCGGCCAGCATGGCGATGATGTCCACCGAGGAGATGGAGGAGTCAGTTGTCCGGGTTGAGTTCCGACTAGACGATTTGATCGTGAAAGGCCTGCTCTGGAACTGGCCCTACAAGGAAGGAGATCTCGTGAGAGTGGTCGGAAGCCGAAACCCGGACGGAGTATTTATCGCGTTCTCGGTATTGGATGAGTGCAAGAGATTGATTGTCTCCTACCCACACGTCAGTGCTGGCAGTCGCGCTCACTGGATCTCGGTCTGGAAGTACACGTCATTGATTTCGTTGCCGATATGCACATTTTTTACCGTAGGTATTGGCCTGAATTCTCTCGGCATCCTGGAGGACGGATGGTTGTTGTTGAAGTTGCTGCTTTGCATATTTGCTGGGCTCCTGTTCATCGCTGCCACTGTTGGGGTCAGTATTGGCTATCGATTTCACCGGTTTGCCCGGCTTGCTGACGGCATATTTGGTTCGCTTGGCTGGGGCGACAGTAAGAGTGTGAATCTAAGGCGGATTACAAAGCTCAGAAAAAGCCCGGGTGATCCTGCTGCGCTCGGTGATACCTATTTCAGGTACTGAGAATCTCTTGATGATTTCGATGGCGGATGAGCATCTGTCAGCGTGTGGCATTTTCTAGGTGGATTTGCAGTGAATCGTGAACGTAAGCCGGGCTCGACCGGCAAGGTGCTGTTCGAGACCGAAACCGGCATCATTTCCAGTCTGCGGGTCAGACATGTAGTGCAGAACGTCTTCTGGCGGAGAGGAGACCGTGAGGGCATGGCAGCGACTGGCACAATCGCGGCAGCGTTTGGGCTTAGTGGTCCGGCAGCAAGTATGGCGATGATGTCCGCTGAGGAAACGGAGGAGCGGGTTACGTGGGTTGAGTTTCGGCTCGGCGCAATCAAAGTAAAAGCAATGCTCTGGAACTGGCCATTCCTGGAGGGCGATGATGTCCGAGTGGTTGGTCGATATGAGGACGACGAAAACTTCTTCGCCCTTTCAGTTCTGCAAGAACAGAGTAGGCTGATTGTGTGTTATCCGCACGTCAGTGCGGGCACCTGGGCTCATTGGATGACGGTGGCAAAATATTCCCTGATGTTCTCGGTGCCTTGGTGCGCGCTTGTTATCGGATTTTTTTGGCTGGTTCAGCTTAAGGATAGTATTGGCAGGAATGAAGGCGGAGGTGTGCTGGTAGCTCAGGCCTATTTGGTCTGCGTTTTGCTCTTCTGCTTCATCGGGTACAGAATGGGGCGGCGTTTCACTCGGTTCGCAAAGATGGCTGATGCAATATTCCAGACGCTTGGTTGGCCCAACGCAAAGCGGATTAATCTGCGGCGCATCACCAACCAGAAGCGTCAGCCGGGCGACCACCCCGCGTTGGGTGATACCTATTTCAGGTACTGACAGCAGCGTCTAGCATCACGCTTCCCCAGTAGATAGCACGTCCCTATCGCGCCGCCGCAATGGCTTTCACCCGCGGCTTTGGCCAGGCTAGTGGATCCGTTTCGATGAGGCCGAAATGAAAATCGAAGCTGATGTTTCGCCGGAGAAGGGGGCGCTTGACATCCAAGCCGGCGTCATCTCCGATCTGCGGGTCAAGCACGTTGTGGAAAATGTATTCTGGCGGGAGAGTGATCCATCGGGTATCGCGGCTACTGGCGCCATTGCCGCTGCACTGGGGCTGAGCGGCCCGGCTGCTGGAATGGCGATGATGTCCGCTGAGGAGATGACTGAGCCAGTTACCAGAGTGGAGTTCCGGCTTGGCGAAACCCAAGTGGAAGGATTGCTTTGGAACTGGCCATTCAGTGAAGGTGATCGAGTGAAGATCGTTGGAAGCAGGATGGAAGATGGAAAATTCTTTGCTCTGTCAGTACTGGATGAATATAAGAGAATGATTGTTTCTTATCCCCATGTCAGCTCTGGGAGCTGGGCGCACTGGATCGGTGTCATGAAGTACACACTGATGTTCTCATTGCCAAGTGCTGCGCTATATGTCTTGGTTACCGTCCTTGGATCACTTGATGAAATGCCTTGGGACTGGTCATCATTGAAAAAAATGCTATACATATTTGCTGGCTGCATCTCAGTTTCTTGTTTCATTGGAATTCGGATCGGCTCTCGATTCACGCGTTATGCAAGGATGGCTGACTCAATTTTCCAATCTCTTGGTTGGGCCAATGGTAAATATATAAATTTAAGGAATATCACAAAGTTGAATAGGAGTGCGGATGACCATCCTGCTTTGGGTGATACGTACTTCAGGTACTGACTTGAACTGAGTTGTGGTAACCAGGAGTGGTTGTCCGTTATGGCTGCCAAGCGCCGTCAGTATGAGTTTTCAGTTTGTCTGCGCCGCAAGCTGGAGCCGACGCAAAAAGAGGCTGCTCCCTCCACCGCCAGTGCCCGCATCCTTCGCGACAGTGGCGTTG
>NZ_JASGBW010000063.1:0-7448 GCF_030053215.1 Stenotrophomonas sp. PFBMAA-4
GGGGCCATAGCTCAGCTGGGAGAGCGCCTGCATGGCATGCAGGAGGTCAGCGGTTCGATCCCGCTTGGCTCCACCATTTCGGCATTAGGCCGTCGAAGTTTACAATTGAAGATTTTCTGCGTCCCCATCGTCTAGAGGCCTAGGACATCACCCTTTCACGGTGGCGACCGGGGTTCGAATCCCCGTGGGGACGCCAACTCATCATGAACAACGAGGACCCGGCCGATAACCGGGTCTTTTTTGTTCACCGCCTACCGGCGTTCAGGTTGTGGCGTTGTGGTTCCCCTGCCCTTGTGGCTCAGGTGGACCAGAACGAAGAAAGCGAAAAAAAAGCTTCCACAAAGGTGAATACGTTGGTAAGATGGGCGGCTCGGTAACACGGGGCCATAGCTCAGCTGGGAGAGCGCCTGCATGGCATGCAGGAGGTCAGCGGTTCGATCCCGCTTGGCTCCACCACTTCGACATTAGGCCGTCGAAGTTCTACAACTTGAAGTTTTTCGTGCGTCCCCATCGTCTAGAGGCCTAGGACATCACCCTTTCACGGTGGCGACCGGGGTTCGAATCCCCGTGGGGACGCCAATTCTTGAAGACCCCGGCCTCGGCCGGGGTTTTTCTTTGCCTGTCATCCAGGCATCGAGTTCAGAAGCGCCGATACATGCCGACCGACGCCGGTGCGGTGGGTGCAAATCCGAACTGCGCGTACAGGCGATGCGCCTCGCCATCGGCGAGCAGGCTCACATAGGCCGACGGCGGCAGATTCGCCTGCATCCACGCATCCAGCCGCCGCATTACTTCCTTGCCCAGCCCCTGCCCCTGCAACCGCGGCAACACGGCGATATCGCAGACCTGCAGGTGGCAACCGCCGTCGCCGACGATCCGGCCCATCGCCACCAGCTCACTTCCCTGGTAGGCGCAGACGCCGAACAGCGTGTTGGGCAGCGCGCGGCTGGCGGCCTCGGCGGTCTTCGCACTCAGCCCGGCCAGCAGGCGCAGCTGGCAGTAGTCCTCCACGGTCGCTACGCCGTCGCGGAACTGGCAGGTCGTCGAATCACTCATGCGTCATCTCCAGGTGGTCAGGCTATCCTGCCGTAGTCACGTCGCAGTCGCTGCGACCTTCGCCCACAGAACGCCCATGTGCTACTCCGCCCTGATCCGCGCCGACTACGCCAAGCTTGTCCGTGAATACGGCGCCGTGCTGTCGCTGGAAGAATTTGCCGAGCTGTATGCGCACGATCCCGGCAAGAAGCGGCCGAAGACACCCAAAGCGATGGACGATGGCTTTGCCGGCGCGCGCACCGGGCAGGGCCGCGACATCGTGGCGAAGATCCAGCAGTGGCATGCCGAGGAGCAGCAGGCGCTGCAGGCCGAGCTGTTGAAACAGAGCGAACGGCGCGACATCGCCCACGCCACCCTGGCCACGCGGCCGACACAGAAAGCGCGCAACGACCTGCGCGTGGCCAGCAACCGCATCGAACGCGCGCAGGCACGCCTGGACGACCTGCACCGGGTGCAGCTGCTGCCGCGCGACAACCGCATCTTCCCCGGCACCTACGCGCCGGTGATGGTCAGCGAAAACGGGCAGCGGGTGATCAAGCCGATGCGCTACCAGTGCCGCCTGCCGGACAAGCCCGCACGCAACGACGTGCTCTACCCGGGCACCTACAACGCGCGCCGCGACAGCCTGGAAGGCTACTGGCGCGGCGCCTTCGGCCTGCGCCACGGCGTGGTGGTGGTCAGCGCGTTCTACGAGCACGTGCCGCGCCATGCCATGGCCGGCCGCAGCCTGGATACCGGGGAAAAGGAACAGGACGTGGTGCTGGAATTCCGCCCCGACCCGCCACGTGATCTGCTGCTGGCCTGCCTGTGGGCCGAGTGGGAAGGCCCGGAAGGCCGGCTGTTGTCCTTCGCCGCGATCACCGACGCACCGCCGGCCGACGTGGCTGCCGCCGGTCATGACCGCGGCGTGGTGCCGATCCGGCTGGAACACCTCGATGCCTGGCTCAACCCCGATCCGGACCAGCTGGCCACGCAGTACGCCATCCTCGATGACCGCGAGGATCTGCGTTACGTCTACGAAGAGGCGGCCTGAGCCTGAGCCCGGCGGTCAGGCCCTGGCGCTGGAACGGCCAACCGCGCGCACCAATGCCCGCGACAGATCCGCCGACCGGTAGGGCTTGACCAGCAGCACGCCGCCGCGCATCGATGCAGGCAGCTGAT
Source organism: Stenotrophomonas sp. PFBMAA-4 (assembly GCF_030053215.1). NCBI lineage: Bacteria > Pseudomonadati > Pseudomonadota > Gammaproteobacteria > Lysobacterales > Lysobacteraceae > Stenotrophomonas > Stenotrophomonas sp. PFBMAA-4. The sequence continues at coordinate 2,218 of NZ_JASGBW010000063.1, forward strand.
CGGCGGTCATGCCGGTGGCCAGCACGAAGGGCACGCCGCGTGCGGCCAGGGCAGCGGCCACCGGCTCACTGGTCTCGTTGCGGGCCAGCCGGTAATCCAGCAGGGCCACGTCCGGCGAGGTGTCCTGCAGCAGGCGCAACGACTCGGCAACCGTCTCGGCCAGACCGACCACCACCGCGCCGGCCTGCACCAGCTGCATCTGCAGCAGGGCGGCACTCATCTCATCGTTCTCGACCACCAGCACCCGCAGGCCTTGCAACGCAGTCATGGGCCTCCCTCCGGCGCCTGTCAACCGGATCCAGTATAGCCATCGCCCAGCCATTACCGACAAATCAACGGGCTTCCGGCCCTGTACGGAGGCGCCTCTATGAAGGTCCGCCGGGCTCGGTTACACTAGCCCGCTGCTGCCGGTGTGGCGGAATGGTATACGCAGCTGACTCAAAATCAGCCGGGGGTGACCCCATGAAGGTTCGAGTCCTTTCACCGGCACCATCGAACAAAAGGCCAGGCCATCGACCTGGCCTTTTGCGTTGCTGCAGGCGCTTCCGCCCCGGCGTCAGGTCACGACCCGCAGCATCGGCATCCGCTGCGCGCCTCCACCGCCCTGCCCCGCATCCACCCGGAACCCGGCCACGGTCTGCAGCAGCTGCGCGGACTGTTCCTCCATGCTGCGCGCCGCCGCCGAAGCCTCCTCCACCAGCGCCGCGTTCTGCTGCGTGCCCTGGTCGATCAGGTCGACGGCCTGGTTCATCTGCTGGATGTCGTCGCTCTGCTGCTGTGCCGCCGTGCTGATCTGGGTCATCAGTTCGCTGACCCGGCGTACGTCGCGCACGATCTCATCCATGGTGCGTCCCGCGCTTTCCACATGTGCGGTGCCTGCGCCGACGTTGGCCACCGATGCGTCGATGAGCTGCTTGATCTCCTTGGCCGCACTGGCCGAACGCTGCGACAGCTCACGGATCTCGGTGGCCACCACGGCGAAGCCGCGGCCATGCTGCCCCGCGCGCGCGGCTTCCACGGCGGCATTCAAGGCCAGGATGTTGGTCTGGAAGGCAATCCCGTCGATCACCCCGATGATGTCGACGATGCGCCGCGAGGACGTGTTGATCACCGCCATGGTCGAGACCACTTCATGGACCACGGTGCCGCCGCGCGCCGCCACTTCCGCCGCGCCACCGGCCAGTTCACTGGCCTGGCGTGCATGGGTGGCGGTGCGCTGCACGGTTTCTGCCAGGCCCTTCATCGACACCGCCGTTTCCTCCAGCGAGGCGGCCTGCTGCTCGGTGCGCTGGGACAGATCGTTGTTGCCCTGCGCGATCTCGCTCGCGCCCACCGCAATGGTGTCGGCGGCGAACTTGATCTGGCCGAGGATGCCGGCCATGGCCTCCACCAGCGCGTTGACGCCCTCGCAGAGATCGGCGATCGGGCCGCGCTTGTCGGTCATGTCCACGTGGTGGGTCAGGTCACCCTGCTTTGCGGCCGCCACCACTTCGCGGGTCTGCGCCACGGCGCGCTGGGTGGCCTGGTTTTCATGCACCTGCGCGGTGATGTCGGTGGCGTACTTCACGACCTTGAACGGGCGACCGTTCATATCGAGGATGGGGTTGTAGGACGCCTGGATCCACACCTCGCGCCCGTCCTTGCCCAGCCGCCGGTACTGGCCCGCGTCGTACTCGCCCCGGCCCAGTTTTTCCCAGAACTGGCGGTATTCGGCGCTTTCGCGCTGGTCGGGTTCGACGAACAGGGAATGGTGCCGGCCGCGCACTTCCTCCAGCGTGTAGCCGGTGGCGGCGAGGAAGTTGGCATTGGCCGACAGGATGCGTCCGTCCAGGCTGAACTCGATGACCGCCTGCGACTTGTCGATGGCCGCCAGCTGGCCGGCCGAATCGGCGGCCTGCAGCTTCTGCGCAGTGATGTCCGTGGCGAACTTCACCACCTTGTACGGCCGCCCCTGGCGATCCAGCACCGGATTGTACGAAGCCTGGATCCAGATCTCCCGCCCGCCCTTGCCGATGCGCCGGTACTGGCCGGCGTCGAACTCGCCGCGCGCCAGTCGCGCCCAGAACTCGCGGTATTCGGCGTTGCGGGCATGTTCGGGATCGACGAACAGGGCGTGGTGCTGGCCCTGGATCTCATCAAGGCGGTAGCCCACCGCCTGCAGGAAGTTGTCGTTGGCCTGCAGGATGGTGCCGTCGAGGGCGAACTCGATGACCGCCTGCACGCGATGCAGGGCAGCCACCTGTGCGGCAAGCTCATCCTGCCGGCGGTCCTGCGCGGACACATCAGAGGTGGTGCGCTGCGCACCCAGCGCGCCCAGCAGCAGGCGCCAGGGTGAGTAACGGGAATGGGAATCGGCCGGCGTCTGCTCACCCGCCGTGAAGCCTGGCATCAGCATCGTGGGTTCCTCGGAGTCCAATGAAATGCAATCCGGCGGGCGGATGCCCGGCGGGGCCATCAATTGCCTGGACTTGCAGACGCGCGGGGGGGAAGCGTCCTTGTTCGTCTTGCGCGTAAAGCTGGACTGCGGACTGCGGAAGGCGGTACACACAGCACGGGCCGCCCGTCGGGGGCCTGGAGTCCAGCAGCGAAAGGCAGGAGCGGGATCCAGTCAGGTTATCGGCGGGCCGGACGCCACCTTTAGGGCGATCTGCACGGCCCGCGCCTTCACAATGCCCGGCGGTACAGCAGCTTGCCCCCGGCCTCGCCCTGGGCCTGGTAGCCATTGCGCTCCAGCAGGGCCACCATCTGCGGGAAGGCCTGCGAGGTCTTCACCTCGATGCAGCCGTAACCCTGCGCGGCTGCCCAGCGCTGCTGGGTTTCCAGCAGCGCCTGGGCGATGCCTTGGCGGCGATGGGCCGGATGGATGCCGCCAACCCAGCTGTAGAAACGCCTGCGATCGAGCGCGTAACCCACCTTGAAGCCGACCAGTTCACCGCCCTGCTCGGCCACCAGCACCAGGTGGCGGCGCCCGGCCAGGCGTTGTGCATAGGTGGCATGGGTGCGTCCCTGGCCCAGCTCGTGCACGCCCTGCAGCACCTGCAGGGCTTCGTCCAGATTGCCTACTCTTACCAGCATCGTGCTTCTCCGCGGTCAGCGTTGACGCCACATCATCCAGCGCAGCACGGCAATGGCCAGCACGGCCGGCAGGTAGCCGAGACTGCCCACCCACACAAGCAGCGCCGCCGTCACCCAGCCACCGCCGCCACCGAAGATCCACGACGTGTGCTGCAGGACATGCAGTGCCACCGGCAGCAGCAGCGCCGGCGACAGCCGCAGCAGCTGCCAGCGCCAGCCGAGCGGCCCGACGAAGCCGATGATGGCACCGAGCAGTGCAGCGATCGTCACGATGGGGAGTGCAGCGTCCATGTCGATGTTCGTTTCCAGGGTGCAGCAGCCATTGTGGACCACCACCGCCGTTACAGCGATGCGCGCTGCGCCGGGAAGGTTGCAATGACCAACGACCCATTACATCGCGCGTCGCTGCGTGCAGCATCACCAACATCACGGATGCATCCATTGCAGGGAGAAGCCCATGTTCAAACGTCGCGCGTGTGTCTTGTTGTTGAGCCTGTGCAGTGCCGCCGCCGGCGCCGCTGATGCGCCCTATCGCCCCGCCTTCCATCCGGGCGAGCACAAGGGACCGCCTGCCGGCCGCATGAATGACGTCCTGGTTCTGGGCAGCCCGCATCTCTCCGCCCTGCCCGATTCGTTCCAGCCGGCGATGCTGGAGCCGCTGCTGTCGCGCCTGCAGGCATGGCAGCCCACGGCCATCGCAGTGGAGAACGTATCGGGCCTGCAATGCGACTTCATGCGCCGCAGCCCGACCCGCTACGCCGACAGCGTGAGCACCTACTGCGTCGACACCGCACCGGCACAGGCCGCCACCGGACTGGATGTACCGCAAGCCAATGCCGAAATGGAGCGGATGCTGGCGACATGGCCGAAGGACGCCACGCCGGCCCAGCGGCGCCGGCTGGCGGCGGTGGCCTTGGCCGCCGGCGAACGCGGTTCGGCCATCGTGCAATGGCTGCGCCTGCCCAGCAGCGAACGCCGCGCGGCCGACAGCCTGACCCCGGAACTGGTCGCCTTCCTGGATGCACGCGTGCTGCACAAGGACGAGGTGAACCTGGTCGCCGCCGAGCTGGCCGCGCGGCTGGGGCTGGAACGCCTGTGGTCGGTGGATGACCACACCGCCGATACGGAAACCCCGAAGGAACTGCAGAAGGCCTATGCAAAGGCCATCCGCGGCGCGTGGGACAACCCCGCCAGCAAAGCTCGCCGCGCGGCCTCTGCTCCCTTCGATGACAACGTGGCCCAGCCAGGCGGCGTGCTGGCCCTCTACCGCCACGAGAATTCCCCGCAGACCGCGCAGAACGTCTACGACAGCGACTTCGGCGCTGCCCTGGTCGAACCGTCGCCGGAAGGCTTCGGCCGCAACTACGTGGGCTACTGGGAAACGCGCAACCTGCGCATGGTCGCCAACATCCGCGACGTGCTCGGCCAACATCCGGGCACGCGCATGCTGGCCATCGTGGGTTCGTCACACAAGTGGTACTACGAGGCCTACCTCGACCAGATGCATGACGTGCGGCTGGTGGATGTGGAGCCGGTACTGCGCTGAGCCAGCACGCTGTCTGTAGAGTCGAGCTTGCTCGACTGCCAGCCTCGTAGAGTCGAGCTTGCTCGACTGATTCTGGCCGACAGCAGTCGAGCAAGCTCGACGCTACGGGCCGAACGTCTTGACCATCAACGCGGGCGAGACGAACACGCGCAGCCCATGCGCCAAGGGCTGCTGCATGTCGTAGCCACGCGCATGCGGCCAGCTGCCGGCACCACCGATCTCGACGAACTCGGCGCCCGCGTTGCGGACGACGCGGGCGCCGGGACTGGATGCCAGACAACCGTCGAACACCGGTTCGCCCTGCCCTGCTGCGAATACCTGCACGCGTACATCGCCGGTGAGCGCATTGAAGCCAAGCTGCAGCTTCACGCTGCCCTGCGCATGGGCGACCTGCACGTCGATACCCTCGGACGTGTCCACCTGCGGTGCGACGCCGAACAATTCAAGGAACGCGGTTTCGTCCCACGCAAACATCAACACCCTCGCCATTGGTAGAGTCGAGGGGGGGGGGGGGGGGGGGGGGGCCCCCCCCGCCCCCCCCCCCCAGAAACCAAACCAGCCAGGACACCCGGGGCCCCGCCCCCGGGGCCCCACAAAACCGCCGGGGCCG
>NZ_JASGBW010000064.1:0-6324 GCF_030053215.1 Stenotrophomonas sp. PFBMAA-4
ATCATGCGGCGTATATACTCCCATCGCTCTACAGGGCCGGACTGGTTACCGAAGCCAAAGCTCGGGCCAACGCCAACACGTTGGATTTCCACCGGACTCCCGGGGCGATCCGAGATCGTGAGCACCAGACTCGCTTCCCGGCGAGGCACTTGCCCGGTAAAGATCGTATAGCTAACAATCTCCGCGCCTACGCAATCCCAATCATACGACTGCACTTCGCAACGCGGTCGCGCAAAAATATTCCAGCACCACTGCCACCAAGGGAGCCCAATTGACTTGAATATGTGGACCTTCCTTGCGCGGCAATCAAACAAAACAGGCTCGGCTCGATAGCCAACCCAGTCGCTCTGTATAAGAGACAAAAGAATCAAGAGCATGACTAATTCAGTGATTGTCATCCAGCTGAATCCGAAAACAAAAAAAGAAAGATACAGCCCATAGCCTACTGTAAAGACACCAACCCAACCTCCGCTACTGGCGTACCCGCGCATGGCACTCATCTGATCGACGAACGATACTCCATACTCGTAAACATCGAGGACACCGCCGTGCGAGGACGCTCGCGAAGACGCTTGGTGATTCCTGTCGGGAAGCTTCAGCGCAGTAGATGGCGCAGTTGTATCTTGCTGCATCATGTTTCCTGGTTAATACGAACAATATGAACGAGACCGAATCAGTCCTCTTCCCACACCTCGCCCTGCGCCAAGGGCTGCGGCTCTCCGGCTTCCAAAATAGAATAGATCAGCCGAACAGCATTGTACTTGTTATCAATGGGCACCTCGATCTTTGCCGAGTGGAGCCCTTCGGCATCCTCACTAGGCTCAAGCAAGAGTTGTGGGGTAGAGCCGCTGGCAATCTCCACGCCGGCAGGTATCGAGGCCAGCGTCCGATCCGGCATCGATTCGTGTGCTTCCAGCCGGTACCTCAGCACACGCTCGCCCGGCTTCCAGTTCGCCACGGAAATCGTTGCAAGAATCGCATCCTTGCTGAACACGTTGTCCTGCCAGTTGTCGATGCTCGCCCACAGCCCGATGGCCAACGCGCCCAGCGCAAGAAGTTCCTGATCCAGCCCCTTCGCAGTCCACTCGTCCTCATCCGGAATCGGTGAGCCACCGAACCTTCCCTCAGAACGCTCGTGCTTGCCGAAGAAGCTCCTGTCCAGGAACTTTTCATTCTCGTCGTGCTCGAGGCTGGCTGCATACAGTGCCCAAGCAATGCCTATAATCAGCAGCACAACACCTACACCTGTGGCACTAGCCCCAACTAGTGCGCCGGCAGAGGTACGGATGGCCACGCCGCCAAGAATGCGCATTGCAACCTGCTGCCCCACTCTTGCAGCCACCGCAGCCTTCCAACTAATGACCGACCCCCCAATCATGGCGATACCTGACGCTGTCAGAAGTTGCGACGCAATCCGATAGTTATGTGCTGCCTCAAGCTGCCCTTCCCTTTCAGTTCGCTGAGAACTGATATAAGCGGAAATACCACTCATTAGAGTGCCGACACCTGCACTAGCACCCGCAAGCATACGGAACATGATCGCGCGGTTTACCTCTACTGCAAGCAGAGATGCGGCCACAGGCGCCCCACGTTGACCCGCAGATTCGGAGACGAAGGCCGCTATTTCCATAGCCCCCCCAAAGGTTCCAGCAACGCCACCCACCACGTTCACTGATGCGTCGGCAAAATTGAAGCCTGAGGTTCCACCCAGCTTGAGAATCGCATCCCAGAACTGTCGTATTGAGAAAAAAATTCCCAGACCAGAGAATACAACTTCGCGAGCTGCCAAGCCGGCGAGGCCGCGCTGGCGATAAATCGTATTGCTCTGGACAAGTCGCTCCGCCATGTCCGACGGCAGTTGCGCAACACCCGAGGCTTCGCCGATATTGTAAAGAGGCGTGACGTTGGATTTGCCCGCCGCGCGCTCCAACGTCGCCTTTTCGACGATGATCGGGACGGTAATGTCAGCACTGAATTCCGGGCGTTTCTTCAGGGCTTCAAAGAATTTCTTGGAGTTCCTCGCCCCTTGCCGCGATGCTCCACGCGATCCCGTTCCTCTGCCGGTAACCTCGAAAGCGCCTGCGCCCAGCGGATCGCCCTTTGCGATGGCGTCAAGGTACTCGCCCGCCTTCATCCGCACATTGATCGAATAGTGCTCTTTACCTGTGTCGATGTAGTCCCAAAGCGCAGCAGCCCGCACCCACACGATTTCACTTTTGGCAATAGCAGCTAATTCTGACGCCGCAGCGGCGGCGCCCGCCCCCTTGGCATTCTTCAAGGCGCGTGTTCGGTTCTCGCTCGCGACCTGCTGCATCGAGCCCACCAGACTTTCCACGGAACTGACCGCGCTCTGCTGATAAGCTCGAAACTCAGCCCACCATGATTTAGGCAACATGGCTCCGCCCAGTATTGCCGAGTAGACGGTACCGGCATTCCCGGGGGCTATCGCCGTGCCAGCAAATCAAACCCATCCAGTAGAGCGCCGGCGAACCAGTTCTTCTGGTCGGAAGGATCTAGCTTGAAGAATGTGTTGAGAAGATCAAAGGATTTATCAGAGACCGCCCCTCCACCATAGAAGCACTCGACGGAGCGCAGCCTCGCTACAGCGTTTGCTACCGAGTCACGAATCTGCGCAGGCTGCTGCGATCGTGCTGGTTTACGGCTGCCGAAGTCATTCGCGCACACGATTCCAGGCCACGGACCGGAGGAAAATTGCGCGAAATCCGCGTCAATCGCCCTCACGGCAGTCTCCCATTCATTGCTATCCTGGGCATACTGCTGGTTGAACTGGCTCAAGGCATCAACGTTGAGACGCTTACGATAGCGCTCGAGCTTGTCCTTCACCCGTTTAGCGCCGTGGTACCGTCCGTTGGCTCTCAGGTACTCCTCGGAAAGCTGTGTGCCACCGAGCGGCTCGGACTTCCAGCGATCGTCATAGTCGTCCGGATCATTCGTCTGGGAGAACTTGGACACAGTCATGCGCGGCTTGTTTGTGGCGGGGTCGATGGATGGAACCCAGCGCGCCTTGTGCCAAACATTCAATCCGCCATTTTTCTCCAGCGGTTCATTCACGGCCTTGCCGTACTTCCGTTGGAACTCACGCTCGGTGATGAGAAATGCACCCTCCTCGCGGTTCATTTCGCCTGCGCGCTGGATCGCCATCGGCGTCTGCATGCCTTCCCACTCGGCCCGCTCCCGTGCCCAGGTTTCCACATAGGCTACGTGGGTGGCCGACTGACGCTTCCACGCCCGCACTCGGTCGATGCCGCTTCCGTCCACGCGGGCACCGCCGCCCTTCCAGCCTTCGTAGCGCTGGCGTGCCATGAAGCGCAGGGTGTTGTGATCATCGGCAACGCCCACGGGATCCGGTATGACCAAGGCCACACCCTTCCCCAGTGGCGTCTCTGCCGAAGCCGCCGCCATTGCTGCGCTCAGCGCGCCGGCACCAGAGGAAAGATCCAGCACGGCACGTGGTACGAATTCATGCAGCCGTGCCTGGAACGCTGCAGGTGTGAAGTCAGCGACACCGCGGAGGCTGTCTTCGCTTACGACCATGCCGAAGTGAACTGCCTTGCCGCTGCCCACGTTGCCCTGAATGGCCTGTTGGACGTCGAGCTCAGTCATCCGCTGCGTTCGGCAGCTTTCGGTGTCAGCCTCGAACGCGGCAAGGACATCCGGCGTCCAACGATGCTGACTGAAGGCTATCCAGACCTTGTCCAGCTTCGGATCGAGCGTGATGAAGCGCGGTTTGACGTTGCTGTGGCCTTCTCGCCTGCATGAAGTCAGTGCCGTCTCATCGGGCTTGGGTGGCATCGCATTTACCGGCATGCGGTTCAGCATGCCGTCGGTTCCGACAACGTAGGCGTCCCAGGTATTGTCCGGCTTGTAGATGTACAGGTATCCGGTGGGCAGGGTCCGCAGGTAGTACCAGGTCGCCGAGCCATCCGGAGCATTCAGCGCTTTTCCCAAGCGCACCAGTTCGGCAACTGATGCTGCATCGGCTGACAGCCACTTGTTCATATAGCCAGGCGCGGGCGCAAAGCAAAGAGGCAGGATGGCCAGCCCCTGCTTGCCAGTGCAGTTCCGGCATTGGCCTGGCGTTTCACCCTTGCTGTTCGCTGCCGCGCGAACGGCAGTGGAGACGGCGGGTGTAGCTTGCTTATCGGTCATGACGGCTCCCTTGCCTGATACTTGTCTCATCCACTGAGTCGCGGATTTCCTGCAGTTGAACATCGGTCAATTGCGCCATTCCGGAGGCAAAACGACCGGGCATGCCCCGCGCGTCCTCCATAAGCGATGAAACGTACGCGTGCGCGTGGAAACGCGGCCCAAGCAGGAAACTGCACGTGGCGTGGACCAGACAATCCTCCTGCGCCGTCAAACCCGCTCGCTGCGCCTGCATCAGCGCACTGTCCAGCTGCGCGTCCTCCGGAGGAGTTCCCGCGCCCCATTGACGGGACTGGAAACGCAACTGTTGCAGCCAAGGAACGCGCTCCAGTTCTTTGAGCTGCTCGCGAGACATGGAGAACGGCTCTGGGCCCGAGCTTTTTTCTGCACCGAGCTCCAGCGCGTGCATGCGACCTGCCGGGTGCAAGAACAGCCAGCCCAAGGCAGGATGAATGAGCGCGCGCTGTTGGTTGGGAGACAGGATGCCTGCCAGCTGCCCCATGACCCTGGGGTCGAAATAGCGGAAATAGAGCGGCTTGCCGCTACTGCCGACAACGGTTGCGCATGCAGCCAAGCCTCGCAGCAATGCAGTGGGGTTGGACGCCGTCGTGGAATCCACAGGCAACCACCCACAGATCGCCCTGCTGCTGCGGGCCGATTCAATCCCCTCCAGACATTCCCTGGCTGCCAGTTCGAGCGTCTTGCTGACCAATCGTTCCTGTATGCGCTCATCGCCTATCACGATCAGATAAGGGCTGTTGGACGGTGAAATATCAGGATGGCTGATCGGAATCCGCATTCGGAGCGAAGCGCTCGGCAGGTGGTCTGACAATCCGTCCCACGGATCGGTCAGCGTGGGATCCACAACGACCGCAAGCGCGTGGGTGCTGCAACGCTCAAGTGCACTCCTGAGAGCCAGCGTGGCGTGCTCGGCCAGCTGTTCGGGTGATGACGGCCAACTGCTCATGCCAGAGCCGCACCGGTACTCGCCGCTTCACGGATGCGCTCCGCGCAGCCTTTGCCCTCGGCGCTCGGCAGCTTCGCCTCCCCCGCCACACTCGCCGGTCCCACCCACTCCCGCTGGCTCGCCTTGAACTCCACCTTCCCCGGCGCGCCCAGCTCGATGTTGTCACCCTCGATCCGGATGTAGGCCCCCGCCGCCGTCGCCAGCAGGTGCTTGCTCGGCGCCGACAGCATCACGTCCGCCTCGGTACTGGCGATACGCACCTGGGTCTTGGCCGCCACGATCGCCTGGTTCTTGTGCGCGCGTGCGCTTACCTTGCCCTGCGCGGCGTGCAGTGCGATGCCGCGTTCCTGGTTCGGGCTCTCGCCGCTGGGCTGCACACCGGCGGTGTACAGCACCAAGCCACCGGCAACCGCTAGGGTCAGCGACCCCTGCGTCATCCAGTTCAGCGCCACGCCGCTGGCCAATGTGGTGTGCGTGCCGCTCACCCAGACCTGGTCGGCCGGGGTCAGGCCAAGCACGCCGGCCACGCCACTGCCCAGCAGAATCGGGGCGCTCCAGCCGGGTGCTTCGCCATCACCCCCGGTGATGCTGCCGGCCGTGCTGCCGCTGTGGGTCGCACGCAGGTGTTCCTGCAGCTCGCCCAGCGTAGTGTCCGCAGGCAGCTCGGCCGGGTCGCTGGGCAGCTGCGCCTGCTGGTTGGCCGCCGATTCGGCCAGCTGCTGCAGCAGTTGCTGCCCTTCCTGCAGCTGGGCCAGCGCCTGCGGTGCGGCCATCTGTGGCGTGCCCTGCTCGGTGGTCAGCAGCAGGCCGCGGCCCGCGCGCAGTGCACCCTGTGCCTGCGTGGCCAGCTCCACGCCAAAGCCACGCTCGCCGTCGCGCACGTTGTCCTGGCCGCCCTTCAGGTGGCCCAGCGTCAGCGTGGTTTCGTGCTGGGTGGTGGACAGTTGCGCACGGCCCTGCCCCGGCGTGTCGTCAAACCGCAGCTGCTGGTAGCCGCCGGTGCCGCCCTGGCTGTCGGCCAGCGCCTGGCTCTTGAAGTCGGTATACACCGCCGCGTGGTCATTGCCCTCGAACCACGCCGCCGCGTTGCCGGTAGCGTTGCCGCCACCGCCATTGATCTGGTTGTGCTGCGCATCCTGCTGGCCACGGCCGTTGTAGACCGCACCGACCACCACCGGGCGATCGATGTC
>NZ_JASGBW010000065.1:0-2500 GCF_030053215.1 Stenotrophomonas sp. PFBMAA-4
AGCAGCGGGGTTTTTGGGTATAAACCCTGGCGATGACCTACTCTCGCATGGCTTGAGCCACACTACCATCGGCGCAGCTGCGTTTCACTTCCGAGTTCGGGATGGGATCGGGTGGTTCCACAGCGCTAATTTCACCAGGGAGGCTTTTGGAGAGTCGCACTCGTCCCGAGGGACAAGGCGCCAGCCTCGCATAGTTCTTGTGACGTAGCGTGCACTTGGATGCTCTTACGACGTTGTCGTAAAGCCAAGGCAACTTGAGGTTATATGGTCAAGCCACACGGATCATTAGTATCAGTTAGCTCAATACATTGCTGTACTTACACACCTGACCTATCAACCACATAGTCTATATGGTTCCTTCAGGGGGCTTGTGCCCCGGGAGATCTCATCTTGAGGCGCGCTTCCCGCTTAGATGCTTTCAGCGGTTATCGCTTCCGAACATAGCTACCCGGCAATGCCACTGGCGTGACAACCGGAACACCAGAGGTTCGTCCACTCCGGTCCTCTCGTACTAGGAGCAGCCCCTCTCAAATCTCCAACGCCCATGGCAGATAGGGACCGAACTGTCTCACGACGTTCTGAACCCAGCTCGCGTACCACTTTAAATGGCGAACAGCCATACCCTTGGGACCGACTACAGCCCCAGGATGTGATGAGCCGACATCGAGGTGCCAAACACCGCCGTCGATATGAACTCTTGGGCGGTATCAGCCTGTTATCCCCGGAGTACCTTTTATCCGTTGAGCGATGGCCCTTCCATACAGAACCACCGGATCACTAAGTCCTAGTTTCCTACCTGCTTGATCCGTCGATCTTGCAGTCAAGCACGCTTATGCCTTTGCACACAGTGCGCGATGTCCGACCGCGCTGAGCGTACCTTCGAGCTCCTCCGTTACTCTTTAGGAGGAGACCGCCCCAGTCAAACTACCCACCATACACGGTCCCCGACCCAGATAATGGGCCCAGGTTAGAACGTCAAGCACGACAGGGTGGTATTTCAAGGATGGCTCCGCTGCAGCTAGCGCCACAGTTTCATAGCCTCCCACCTATCCTACACAGACGAACTCAACGTTCAGTGTAAAGCTATAGTAAAGGTTCACGGGGTCTTTCCGTCTTGCCACGGGAACGCTGCATCTTCACAGCGATTTCAATTTCACTGAGTCTCGGGTGGAGACAGCGCCGCTGTCGTTACGCCATTCGTGCAGGTCGGAACTTACCCGACAAGGAATTTCGCTACCTTAGGACCGTTATAGTTACGGCCGCCGTTTACTGGGGCTTCGATCAAGAGCTTCGCCTTGCGGCTGACCCCATCAATTAACCTTCCAGCACCGGGCAGGCGTCACACCCTATACGTCCACTTTCGTGTTTGCAGAGTGCTGTGTTTTTGATAAACAGTCGCAGCGGCCTGGTTACTGCGACCCTCTTCAGCTATAGCTCGCACGAGCCACCAAAAAGGGTGCACCTTCTCCCGAAGTTACGGTGCCATGTTGCCTAGTTCCTTCACCCGAGTTCTCTCAAGCGCCTGAGAATTCTCATCCTACCCACCTGTGTCGGTTTACGGTACGGTCTGCGTAAGCTGAAGCTTAGGAGCTTTTCCTGGAAGCGTGGTATCAGTGACTTCGCCTTAAAGGCTCGTCTCGGTGCTCGGTCTTGAAGGATCCCGGATTTGCCAAAGATCCAAACCTACCGCCTTTCCCCAGGACAACCAACGCCTGGTACACCTAACCTTCTCCGTCCCTCCATCGCACTTACGCGAGGTGCAGGAATATTAACCTGCTTCCCATCGACTACGACTTTCGTCCTCGCCTTAGGGGCCGACTCACCCTGCGCCGATTAACGTTGCGCAAGGAAACCTTGGGCTTTCGGCGTGCGGGTTTTTCACCCGCATTATCGTTACTCATGTCAGCATTCGCACTTCCGATACCTCCAGCAGACTTCTCAATCCACCTTCAACGGCTTACGGAACGCTCCTCTACCGCGTACATATAAATATGCACACCCCAAGCTTCGGTTCACTGCTTAGCCCCGTTAAATCTTCCCCGCAGACCGACTCGACCAGTGAGCTATTACGCTTTCTTTAAAGGGTGGCTGCTTCTAAGCCAACCTCCTGGCTGTCTGTGCCTTTCCACATGGTTTTCCACTTAGCAGTGAATTTGGGACCTTAGCTGTGGGTCTGGGTTGTTTCCCTTTTCACGACGGACGTTAGCACCCGCCGTGTGTCTCCCATACAGTCCGTCTCGGTATTCGGAGTTTGCAATGGTTTGGTAAGTCGCGATGACCCCCTAGCCATAACAGTGCTCTACCCCCGAGAGGATACATATGAGGCGCTACCTAAATAGCTTTCGAGGAGAACCAGCTATCTCCGGGTTCGATTAGCTTTTCACTCCTAATCACAGCTCATCCCCGTCTTTTGCAACAGACGTGGGTTCGGGCCTCCAGTACCTGTTACGGCACCTTCACCCTGGCCATGACTAGATCACCCGGTTTCGGGTCTACTGCC
>NZ_JASGBW010000066.1:0-2462 GCF_030053215.1 Stenotrophomonas sp. PFBMAA-4
AGCCTGCTGGGCACGGGCGATACCGAGATCGCTGCGGTGATCGTGGATGGTGCGGCCCAGTCGCTGGACCTGGGTAAGGGCGTAAAGGTGATAACCCGGAAGTTTGCGCGGGATCTGCGGATGAAGCTTTGGAGGAAGTTCTTGGGGGAGGAGATCGAGGATGTTCCTGGAAAGCTGCAAGGGTATACCGCAGCTGAGGGTAATCCCAGTCATCCTCCGTTCCGGAAAAAGTCGTCTCTTGTAGACGTTAAAAGGCCGGCCGCTGGCTCGACTTGGAAGAAGGTGCAGGGCATCGCTGAGTCCAATGCTCTGCTGTATCAGCGTGTGTTTCCCAATGTGCCGCGAGACACTATGAGTCGCTACGATGCGGTCTTCAGTAGCTTTCCATCGAAAGGATTGGTTGACGATGGGAAAAAGATTGGCCGGATGCTCTACGCGCAGCCCTCGGATCTTTCGCCGGAGTTCATGCGTGAGGCGAGCGAAGTCGTCAACGCTCGTACTCTGATGGTTGGGCGCCACGATGTAGAGAAGGCGGTGGGGCTTTTGGGTCCCAACAACTTGGAGGGCGGTCTGAAGGGCTTCTGGGTGACAATGCCTTTGATGTGGGGGCACGGGATGGACGACCCAGCGGCTCTGATGCCAACTGAGATCATTGCGAACGTGGTGATTCCAGCGGGTCAAGCGTCGGGTGCGCTGATGGCGAGTCGCCAAGACGGTAACGACGAAGGGTATCAGGCATGAAAATTGAGTGTATCTCTGCAACGTTACTCGTAGTCGGCATGCTCGCCGTCAGCGCATCTGTCAGTGCTGCTTGTAACGATGCCGAAGCTCCTTTGGTGGCGGCTGAAGCCGGAATGGAAATGCGGCTATTGCCATCGAGCGCCGAGAAGGTCACTTACCGTCTTCCGAGTATTAATGAAAACAAGAGGGTGAGTTTTCCGGAAATCGTACCGGGAGCCTCTCTCCTTCATAACAGAGGATTCGATGGGGATGGTGGGCAGGTCATCTATCTTGAGTCAGATGGCAAGGGTGGTAAGCGTGTCTGTCGGACTGAGAGCTGGGCAAAGAGGACGACAGGAGGCGCACATGCTACCTCTCCCGCAGGGAAAGAGCTGTCACCAGATAACCCTGTTCTGAAGCGGATCTTTCCCTACTTCTATCTCGATGAAGTTCGTGCGTATTTTTACAATTCAAGTGGAAGGCTGGGAGAGGTCCGGTTGTCCCGGCCGATGTTCCAAGGAGGATGGGAGGGAAGCATCAGGGACTTCTATCGACTGAATGCCGTAGAGGCCTGTGTTCGTTATGACAACGCTGGTCGCGTGATCATGGTTTCTGGCTCGCCGGGGGCGGAGGCATCGTTGAACCCCGCCTTTCAATGCTCGGATCTCAGCATGGAGGAGGTGCCGTCTCAGGTCACCGGGTACACCTACTATCCTGATGGGAGGGTTGAAGTTGTGGATATGCGCAAGCCAAAGACCCTTTCTGCGGGGAAGGACACGACGGGAACTCGGCTTGCGGGCGGCGACGAGCGCAGTGGCGCTTGGACCGGGCAGGGGGTGGTTTACTTGAAGGAAGGCGGCGCTGATCACACTGTCCGGGAAGTTCACTTCGACTCCAACGAGGAGCATGGGTTGGTCCGATTGAAGAGCTACTCGGCGGCCATTGCGGCGTTCGACATGACGCCGATTTTTTCGCAGAGAGCCTCCGGTCACAATCAGGAGCTTCGCTATACATTTCCGGCTGAGGCTGTTCCTTTGAGAGCAGCGGGCGACCAGTTCAGTGGCATTGTTGGCTACACGCGTGTGCGTAATTACCAGCATCAATCTGGACAGAGAATTTTCGAAATTTTCTCCCCAGGTGCCAAGCATCCCCGCGAACGCCAGTGGCGCACGCTGGATCTGAATCGGCAGGAAAACTACGACGCAAAGGGCAAACTCACGCGCGTGATTCTGTCCGGCCCTGTCTCTGGTGACGCCTACACCGAAAACCTGCGCGCCTACGCAGAAAAGGGCGTTTTGAAGCTTACGCCTCTCACCAGCGGCTACAGCTCCTACCGCGTGTACGACTATGACGCCACCGGCAAGGAGTCACTCTCGTTCGTCTGCTGGCGCTACGAAGTCTCGACCAACAAGCCCTACGCCCATTTCCCCTGGTGGGAGTCCGACCCCCGCCCCAAGCGTAGTCGTGAAGCCGAACTGCAGTACGGCAGGACGCAGGTGGGCACGCGGTGCGGCACGCCTGACGGCAAGATGATTGTGGAGGGCATGGGCCCGGTGAAGAAGCTGATGGAAACCAAGTACGGCTTTGGGACGACCAAGCTGGGGTTGCCGGGCGAGTAGGGCGAGTCTTCTATCCCGACCTCGTGCCAGGCGCCGGCCTGTCGGCGCAGACCACGCTGGCGCGCGGGATGGAACT
This sequence comes from Stenotrophomonas sp. PFBMAA-4, assembly GCF_030053215.1. Taxonomy (NCBI): domain Bacteria; kingdom Pseudomonadati; phylum Pseudomonadota; class Gammaproteobacteria; order Lysobacterales; family Lysobacteraceae; genus Stenotrophomonas; species Stenotrophomonas sp. PFBMAA-4. The sequence goes on from NZ_JASGBW010000066.1 coordinate 2,416, forward strand.
GACGCCCTTGAGTGATCAGTGGCTGCAGTCCATGGGCGGCATGCAGG
>NZ_JASGBW010000067.1:0-1665 GCF_030053215.1 Stenotrophomonas sp. PFBMAA-4
CGTAATGTCGTCGGTCTGAACTCCCTCACGGGCGTGTTGGAGATGGTGAACTTCATCCATCTGGCAACAAAGGTCGACAAGGACACGCGCGACTATGCGACGTTATTGGCGTCCGGCATGTCGCTTTTGGCTGTGTATACCAGTGTGCATGAAACGGTAGCCAAGGAGTCCTTTGGGGCGGGTAGTGTCAGTGCCATTCGGATGAAGGCTGCCGGCAGTGTGCTGGCGGGGGCAGGTAGTTTCATTGGGTTCTATTACAGCTATACAGACGCGACCGAAGCTCGCAAGCAGGAAAATCTCGATCTTGCTGTACTTTTGGGAATTAAAGCATTTGTTGCCTGGGTAACTGGCGGGGCCCAGTTTCTGACCGCTCTCGCCTACTCTTCTCCGGTCATCGAGCGCCGTCTGGGGCGCAATTCATTGACTTTGGGTCTCAGAGGGATGAAAGCAGGGCTTGAAGCGGCAGCGGCAACAGAAGGGGGGACTGTCGTTGCGTCGCAGGCAATGAAGCGACTTGGTATGTGGATTCTGCGATTGGGTGGCTGGCAAGTTGCATTGGCTCTTCTTGTCATTGAAGTCTTGATATGGGTCATCAGTCCGAACGATCTGGAAAAGTGGTGTATGAATAATGCATTCGGAACAAATGCGGGTCATGGAAAAAGTGAGCGAACCTTTGGTGGCAAGCCCTATTCAACACCGCGAGAACAAAAGCAGGCGTTTGACAAGGCTATCGGTTCGGTTACGTTGAGGGTGCAATGAAAACTGAGGTCGATGTGTCGTCAGAGAAGATCTCGCTTGATATCGAAATCGGAATCATCTCGGATCTGCGGGTCAAGCACGTTGTGGAAAATGTATTCTGGCGGGAGGGTGATCCATCAGGCATCGCGGCTACAGGCGCCATTGCCGCCGCACTGGGGCTGAGTGGCCCTGCAGCTGGAATGGCGATGATGTCTGCTGAGGAAATGGCTGAGCCAGTTACCAGAGTGGAGTTCCGGCTTGGCGAAACCCAAGTGGAAGGGTTGCTTTGGAACTGGCCATTCAGTGAAGGAGATCGAGTAAAAATCGTTGGAAGCAGGGGTGATGATAAAAAATTCTTTGCTCTGTCAGTGCTGGATGAGGATAAGAGACTGATCGTGTCATACCCCCATATTAGCTCTGGGAGCGGCGCGCACTGGATCGGCGTCTTGAAATACACGCTGATATTCGCATTGCCCAGCGCTGCACTATTTACTCTTTTGATCGCAGTAGCGTCGATTGACGAAGCGCCGTTGGACTGGTTCTTTCTGAAATGGTTGATATACACATTTTCTGGTTGCGTTTTTGTTTCTTGTATGATTGGAGCTGGGATCGGTTCTCGCTTTGCGCGTTATACAAGAATGGCTGACTCAATTTTAAAGTCTCTTGGTTGGGCCAATGGAAAATATATCAATTTAAGACGTATTACGAAGTTGAATAAGAGTATGGATGACCATCCCGCTTTAGGTGATACGTACTTCAGGTACTGACTTGAACTGAGTTGCAGTAACCAGGAGTGTTTGTCCGTTATGGCTGCCAAGCGCCGTCAGTATGAGTTTTCAGTTTGTCTGCTCCGCAAGCTGGAGCCGACGCAAAAAGAGGCTGCTCCCTCCACCGCCAGTGCCCGCATCCTTCGCGACAGTGGCGTTG
>NZ_JASGBW010000068.1:0-1603 GCF_030053215.1 Stenotrophomonas sp. PFBMAA-4
TTTTTAATATTTTTATTCCCCTCCGGGGGCCCCCGGTGTTTTTTTTTTTTTTTTTTCGGTTTCTGTCCGCCCCCCCCCCCCCCCCCCCCCTCCCCCCCCCGCTCGACTCTACAAACGGCCCAGTCGAGCAAGCTCGACTCTACGGGCGCGCGGTTCAGACGTTCAGCAGCTCGCCCGCACCGCCGTCCAGCAGCATCCTGGCCACCTGCTGGCCCAGCGTTTCCGGATCGCTGGCCGGGCCCACAGCTTCGGCGCGCACCGCGCGGCCATCACTGGCACTGCCGACCATGCCCTGCAGGTGCAGATCCCGGCCCTGCCACTGTGCGATGGCCGCCACCGGCACATGGCAGCTGCCATGCAGCGCGCGGTTCATCGCCCGCTCCGCTTCCACGCAGGCACGGGTATCAGCGTCATCCAGGCGGGCGAACAATTCCATCAGCCGCGCGTTGCCACCATCACACTCCACCGCCACCGCCCCCTGTGCCGGCGCCGGCAGCCACTGCGGCGGCTGCAGGCGGGCCACGATGCGATCGCCCAGGCCCAGCCGTTCCAGCCCGGCCACGGCCAGCACGATGGCGTCGTAGCCACCGTTGTCGAGCTTGGCCAGGCGTGTGTTGACGTTGCCGCGCAGGTCCAGCAGCTGCAGGTCCGGACGCAGCGCGCGCAGCTGCGCCTGCCGGCGCAGCGAGGACGTACCCACGCGCGCGCCGATGGGCAGTGCATCCAGCGAGGCATACAGGTTGGAGATGAAGCCATCGGCCGGGTCGTGGCGGGTCAGCATGGCCGGCAGCGCGAACGGCGCATCCAGTTCCATCGGCACATCCTTCAGCGAATGCACCGCGCAGTCGGCATCGCCGCGCAGCATGGCCAGCTCCAGTTCCTTCAGGAACAGGCCCTTGCCGCCGATGGCGGCCAGCGAGCGGTCGAGCACCTCATCGCCGCGGGTGCTCATCGGCACCAGTTCCACGTGCAGGCCGGGGTAGGCCTGGCGCAGGCGGTCGGCGACGTGTTCGCTCTGCCAGAGGGCGAGCGGGCTCTTGCGGGTGGCGATGCGGACGGTTTCCATGCCGGCATTATCGCGCCTATCGGCGGGATACGGCCAACGGCGGAGCCCCTCGTGGCTGGTGGTAGAGTCGACTGTTAGTCGACCAGCCTCGTGAGCTGGCCGGGTGGGTGGGCCGCGCAGGGGACGCTGCAAGTACGTCCCTGTAAGCTCGGTCGCCGCATCCATGCGGCTCACGCCCCTGCGCAACCCACCCACCCGGCCTCTGACAGTTTCCGTGTGCGCCAGCCACGGAAGATCAAAAAAGCAGAGCAACAGCGTGTCGCTTCGCTCCAAGTCGAGCATGGCTCGACTCTACATTTCCCTCCCCACCCGATAACAACAATGCTCTGCCCTTGCCGTCCGACGCTGGGAAAACGAGAGGGTCGGGCCGGGGTGGGGTGGCGGGACCGCAGGCGCCATGGATGGCGCCTACGAGCTTACATGGATGTACTTGCAGCGTGTCCCGCCACCCCCCCCCCCCCCCGCCCCCCACGGTAAAAAAACCAGCCCCCCACACCCCGGGGTGCGGGGGGGTTGTCTGGAAACCAAAGCCGGCCC
>NZ_JASGBW010000069.1:0-1300 GCF_030053215.1 Stenotrophomonas sp. PFBMAA-4
GGGGGCTAGGCGGCCAGCGCGACCTGCTCCCGGTACTTTACCGGGCTCAAGCCCTTTAATTTCAGCCGGATACGGTCTTCGTTGTAGTACCGGATGTACTCCACCAGCCCAGCTTCCAGGCTTTCGATGCTGTCAAAGTTGTTCAGGTAGAAGAATTCCGACTTCAGCGTCCCGAAGAAGCTCTCCATGGCCGCGTTGTCCAAGCAGTTTCCGCGGCGGGACATGCTCTGTTTCAGCGAGTGTTTCGCTAGCTTGTGGCGATAGCTTTCATGCTGATAGTGCCAGCCTTGGTCAGAGTGGATCATCGGCCGATCTTCGGGCGGAAGCTTCTTGATTGCTTGGTCCAGCATCTGGCCGACCAGGTCGAATACCGGGCGGCGCTTCATCTGGTAAGCCACGATTTCGCCGTTGTAGAGGTCCATGATCGGCGAGAGATAGAGCTTCATGCCCTGCACCTTGAACTCGGTAACGTCGGTCACCCATTTCTGGTTGGGCATTTGGGCCTCAAACTGGCGGTCAAGGTCGTTGGAGACCACGACATTGGCCGCTCCCTTGAACGCGCGGTAGCGCTTGATGCGTACCCGCGACTGCAGGCCCAGCTCGGTCATCAGCCGCTGCACGCGCTTGTGGTTGATGGCTTGGCCCTGATTGGCCAGTTCCAGCGTGATGCGACGGTAGCCGTAGCGCCCTTGATTCTTATCGAAAATCGCGCGGATGCGCTCACGCAGCTCCTCCTCACCCCGATCTGGATCGGCCAAGGCATTGATCTGGTAGTAGAACGTGCTGCGCGACAGCTCAGCCGCCTCCAGCAACAGCGACAGTGCGTAGGTCTGCCTCAATCCTTGGATGGCTTGCGCTTTGCGCGCTGCGCCGCCTGGTCTTCCCGGATCAAGGCATCGAGTTTTTTTAGGTAAGCCGCCTCCGCACGCAGGTAGGCCACTTCCTTGAGGAGCTCATCGCGGCTCATGTCCTCGGCAGGCTTGGACGAGCGGGTCTTTTTCATCGGCTTTTGAGGCGGTAATGGTGGCGGCGCCAACGCTTGGGCGCCGCCCTCAGCATACAGGCGCAGCCACTCTCCCACTGCGCCTGCGCTGCCGATCTGGAAAAACGTGGTGGCCTCGCGTGCGGACATGCCCTCCTGGCCCATCTTTTCCAGGACCTCCAGCTTGAACTGGAGGTCATAGGACCGGGGTTTGCGGTCAAACCCTTGCCGACCATGCAGCCGGTAGGTCGCAGCCCACCGCCTGACCGTAGAGAACTCCAGGCCATGGCGCCGAGCAACGGCCTTGACCGATGTGGA